>DASUHI010000232.1:0-19633 GCA_036273575.1 Streptosporangiaceae bacterium
TGCACGGGACGCTGAAGGCCAGGCGCGGTGCCCGTATGGCGGCGCTCACATCGGGCGGCGCCATTCCCGAGCTCGGTGACTTCCGCGTGCTCGCCGAGCCCGACAACGCCCTGGTTGGCACCGTGAACGAGGACTGGGCGATCGAGAGCATGGCGGGCGACATCTTCCTGCTAGGAACCACCTCCTGGCGGATCAAGCGGGTGGAGCCAGGCATCGTCAGGGTCGAGGACGCTCACGGGGCGCCGCCGTCGGTGCCGTTCTGGCTCGGTGAGGCGCCGGGCCGCACCGTCGAGCTGTCGCAGGAGGTCAGCTCGCTGCGGACGGCCATGGCTTCCCGGCTGACGGCCGGCGAGCCGCCCGATGGCGACGTGCCCGTCGATCAGGGCGCGGCCGTCAGGTGGCTGATGGCCGAGTGCGGGATCGAAGCCGCGGCCGCGGAGACGATCGCGGCCTACCTCGGCTCGGCCATCGCCCAGCTCGGGTTGCTCCCGACTATGGACACGATCGTTCTCGAGCGGTTCTTTGACGAGGCAGGCGGCATGCAGCTGGTTGGGCACACGCCGTTCGGCGCCCGGCTGAACCGCGCGCTCGGGCTGGCGCTGCGCAAGAGGTTCTGCGTGACGTTCGACTTCGAACTGCAGGCGGCCGCCAGCGACGACGCGATCCTGCTCTCGCTAGGGCCGCAACACAGCTTCCCGCTTGAGCGGGTGCCGAAGTTCCTGGCGTCGGGCACCGTCGAGGAGGTCGTCAGGCAGGCGGTCCTGACGTCGCCGATGTTCGCGGCCAGGTGGCGCTGGAACCTGAACACGTCGCTCACCGTGTTGCGGATGCGCGGCGGTAAGAAGAACCCGCCCGCAATCCAGCGGATGGAGGCCGACGACCTGATGGCGGCCGTGTTTCCCACGCTCGCGGCCTGCCAGGAGAACGTCGCGCCAGGCCCGATGGAGATCCCCGACCAGGTACTGGTCAGGCAGACGCTCACCGACTGCCTGCACGAGGCGATGGACATCGGCGGGCTGAAGGAGCTCGTCTCGGGGATCGAGGCCGGCCGGGTCAACGTCGTCGTGCGAGACACCACCGAGCCGTCGGTGCTGGCGCACGAGATCCTGAACGGGCGGCCGTTCACGTTCCTGGACGACGCTCCTCTCGAGGAGCGCCGCAGCAGGGCTGTGCCGCTGCGCCGCGGCCTGCCCGTGCAGCCGCACGAGCTGGCCCGCCTCGACGCGGCCGCGATCGAGCGGGTCGCCGAGCAGGTCAAGCCCGATCCGCGGGATCCCGACGAGCTGCATGACGTGCTCATGGGCCTCGTGGCCGTGCGCCCAGAGGCGGCCTGGGCGGACTGGTTCACGGCGCTGGGCGATGCAGGCCGGGTCGTGCGGGTCGCTGCTTCGGCCGGCGAGCTGTGGGCCGCAGTCGAGCGGCTGCCGGAGATCGAGGCCCTGTACCCGGGAGCTGTCATCACGCCCGCGAGGGCCTGGCGTGCGACGAAGGATCCTGCTGACGAGGACGCCGCGGCCGCGCGGCTGCTCCGCGGGCACCTGGAGTGCCGCGGCCCGTCGACGGTCGCGGCGCTCAGCGAGGCGACCGGGCTAGCCGGCACGCTGATCGCGCGCGGCCTCGCGGTACTCGAGCAGGAGGGGTTCGCGATCTCCGGCCGGTTCACCGGGCCTGACGCGGACGAGGAGTACTGCGCCAGGAGGCTGCTGGCGCGGATCCACGGTTATTCGAGGGATCGCCGGCGGCGCGAGATCGAACCGGTGACGGCGCGGGACTTCATGCGGTTCCTGCTCCGCTGGCAGCACGTCGCCGCGGGCACGAAGCGAGAGGGCAGGTTCGGGCTGCTCTCGGTCATCGAGCAGCTCCAGGGCTTCGAGCTTGCCGCTGGCGTCTGGGAGAACGCGGTGCTCGCCGCCCGCGTGGACGGCTACCGGCGGGAGTGGCTCGACGAGCTCTGCCTGTCCGGCCAGGTCTCCTGGGGCCGGCTCTCCGTCAAGGACCCCGCGGCTGGGGCGCTTGCCGGGCCCGAGGCTGGCCCGTTCGCCGGGGCGGCGGCTGGTGCGCTCGCCGGGACCGCGGAGACGGGCGGGCCGGCAGTGCGGATGGCCGGGCCGGCGGCCGGGCTTGGCGGGCCGGCGGAGATAGGCGGGACCGCTGGCGTGGTCGGCGAGGCGGTCAGGCCGGGCAGGCCGTCGCGCGCGACGCCGATCACGCTCGCGCTCCGCGACGACCTGTCCTGGCTGCTCCGGGCCGCCCGAGCAGACCTCACCCCCGCCGAGCCAGGACCTGGCGCCACGCTCGACGTTCTCGACGCTCTTCGCAGCCGCGGCGCGCTGTTCCGCCACGACCTCGTCGCCGCGACCGGTCGTCAGCCGCACGAGATCGACCAGGCGCTCTGGGACGCGGTCGCCCGCGGGCTGGTCACGGCAGACGGGTTCAGGGCCATCCGGTCGCTGCTTCGGCGCGGCAGCCGGCAGGCGTTCCCGCAGCCGCGCGGACTGCGGCGCGGCGTGCGCGGCACCACGGGCGGCGCGTCTGGCCGTTGGTCGCTGCTGCCGAGCCCGGTCAGCAGCCCCGACCGTGACGAGTTGGCCGAGGCGGTCGCCGAGCAGCTTGCCGCCCGCTGGGGCGTGGTCTTCCGCGACCTCGTCGTCAGGGAGAGCCTCGCCGTCCCGTGGCGCGACGTGCTCTGGGCGTTCCGGCGCATGGAGGCAAGGGGCACCATCCGCGGCGGCAGGTTCGTGACCGGCTTCAGCGGCGAGCAGTACGCGCACCCGGACGCGGTCGACGTGCTGCGCGGCCTGCGCAAGCAGCGCCCGAACGGCGAGCAGGTCACGATTTCCGCGACCGACCCGCTCAACCTCACCGGTGTCATCCTGCCCGGCCCGCGGATTCCGGCCATCGCGTCGAACAGGGTCACGCTCACCGACGGCGTCGTGGCGACCGCCCAGGATGACGGCCAGCCAGCGATGGCCGCCACCCGCGCCTCCGCTTGACAGATTGGAACCGAAGTAAACGCAATTCCGGCATTCGGCACAATACTTGTGGCGCCCGGCCGCGACCCCGTGTATGGATGCGACGCCATGTGGTCTGCGGCGGCGGGTGTCGCATCCATACCAGGGTTGGCTCGCGAACCGGCGGAATCCGATCGATTGCGAGGTCCTGCCGGATGATCGGGATGTATGCCCCACCAGCGCAGTGTTACCAGCCGGTAGAACGGGGCAAGGTCTGTGGCGACGACTCTCACGACGGGACCGGCCCATGAGTACTCCGACCGCAGATCATGTCAGGAACGTCAGCGAGCGCGAGTCGCGGCAGACCGCGGAAGCCGCGCGCGAGGCCGACTGGCGACTGCCCAGTTTCGGCAAACAGCTCTTCCTCGGCGACTACCGGCTCGACCTCATTCACCCGCACCCGCGCCCTAGCGAGGACGCGGCCGCCCGTGGCGAGGAGTTCTGCGCCAAGATGCGAGCGTTCTGCGAGGAGTCGGTTGACGCGGCGCAGATCGAGCGGGACGCCATGATCCCCGATGATGTCATCCGCGGCCTCGCCTCGATCGGCGCGTTCGGGATGAAGATCGCGCCCGAGTACGGCGGCCTCGGGCTGTCGAACCTGTACTACAACCGGGCCCTCATCATCGCCGGGTCGGCGTCTCCCGCCATAGCCGCGCTGCTTTCTGCGCATCAGTCCATCGGCGTTCCGCAGCCGCTCACGCAGTTCGGCACCGACGAACAGAAGCAGCAGTTCCTGCCGAGGTGTGCGCGGGGCGAGATCAGTGCCTTCTTGCTCACCGAGCCGGACGTCGGCTCCGACCCCGCCAGGCTGAACACCACCGCGACCCCGACGGAAGACGGCTACGTACTGAACGGCGTCAAACTCTGGACCACCAACGGCGTCGTCGCCGACCTGCTGGTCGTCATGGCCAGGGTGCCGAAGAGCGAGGGCCGCCGCGGCGGCATCACAGCGTTCGTCATCGAGGGCAACGCCGACGGCATCACGGTCGAGCGGCGCAACGCGTTCATGGGGCTGCGCGGCCTCGAGAACGGGGTAACCAGGTTCCACGACGTCGTCGTTCCCGCCTCGAACCGGATCGGGCAGGAGGGCCAGGGCCTGAAGATCGCCCTCACCACGCTGAACACCGGCCGGCTGTCGCTGCCGGCGAGCTGCGCGGCGGCGGGCAAGCTCGCGCTCAAGATCTCCAGGGAATGGTCAAGGGAACGGGTCCAGTGGGGACGTCCGGTCGGTCAGCACGAGGCCGTGGCCAAGAAGATCGCGTTCATTGCCGCGACCACCTACGCCCTCGAGGCGGTCGTGGAGCTGTCCAGCCAGCTCGCCGACGACAAGCGGAACGACATCAGGATCGAGGCCGCCATCGCCAAGCTCTACTGCTCGGAGATGGGCAGCAAGATCGTCGACGAGCTCGTGCAGATCAGGGGCGGCCGCGGGTACGAGACCGCCGAGTCTCTCGCGGCGCGCGGTGAGCGCGGCGTCCCGGCCGAGCAGATGATGCGGGACATGCGGATCAACCGCATCTTCGAGGGTTCGTCGGAGATCATGCGGCTGTTCATCGCCCGCGAGGCGGTGGACGCGCACCTGTCGGCGGCGGGCGAGCTCATCGACACGAGCCTGCCGGCGGCTCGCCGGGCCAAGGCGGCCGCGCAGGCCGGGCAGTTCTACGCCAAGTGGCTGCCCACGCTCGTCACTGGCCAGGGTCAGCGCCCGCGGTCGTACAGCGAGTTCGGCCCGCTGGCCGCGCACCTGCGGTATGCCGAGCGGGCCAGCAGGAAGCTCGCCAGGTCAACGTTCTACGGGATGGGACGCTGGCAGGGGCGGCTGGAACGCAAGCAGGGATTCCTCGGCCGGATCGTCGACATCGGCGCCGAGCTGTTCGCGATCAGCGCCGTGTGTGCCCGTGCTCAGATGGACAGCGCTCAGATGGACAGCACTCAGATGGATAGCGCTCAGATGGACGGCGCTCAGATGGGCGGCACAGCCGGAGCGGGGACCAGGCGGGCCGCGGTGGCGCGGGAGCTCGCCGACGTGTTCTGCGTTCAGGCCAGGCTGCGCGCGGAAGACCTCTTCAGCCAGCTGTGGAACAACACGGACGCGACCGACTCGATGCTCGCCAAGCACGTTCTCAGTGACCGCTACACATGGCTCGAGGACGGCATCATCGATCCGTCGATTCCTGGGCCGTGGATCGCCGAGGCCGAGCCGGGGCCGTCCAAGGCGGAGAACGTGCACCGCAACGTCAGCTGAGGCACATCAGCCGGGGGCGCCGGCTGAGCCGACGAGCTGAGAAACACGAGATGAGCCACCCAGCCGAGCCGCGCTAGCTCAGCCGGCCTTCGATGCCGCGCACGCCGACCTCGTCGGCGTGCGCGAGCAGGTCGGCGGGATCCGCGTAGACGCGGTAGGCCCCGGCGCGCTCCAGTTCCTCCCTGCCGTAGCCGCCGGACAGCAGGCCTACGCCCAGCGCGCCCGCCCGCCTCGCGGCCAGCAGGTCCCAGACGCTATCGCCCACCACCATCGCGTGGGCCGGGTCGACGCCCAGCATCGCCGCGGCGGCGAGGAACAGATCAGGGTCGGGCTTGGCGTGCAGCACCATGTCGCGGGTCACCATCGGCGTATCCGCCGGCAGGCCGAGCATCGGCAGCGCGTGCCGCGCCATGCCCGCCCGGCCGCTGGTCGCGATCGCCCACGGCACGTTCTGTGCCGTAAGCGCGGCGAGCAGCTGCGCTGCTCCTGGCAGCGGCCTGACCGATTCGAGCTGCGCCACGTACTCCTTCACGTGGTCTTCCTGCAGGTGCTCGATGTCCTGCTCGGACAGCGAGCGCCCGGTCTCGCGGAGCAGCGCAGAGACGAACAGCCCGCCGCTCATCCCGATCCGCCGATGAATCCGCCACACCGACAGGTCGATGTCGAGCTTGGCAAGCGCGTTCCGCCAGGCGATGACGTTCTGGTAGACGCTGTCGATCAGCGTCCCGTCCAGGTCGAACAAGAACGCGGGAACCGGTGGCTGGTCGTAGGCGATCACGGCGACCCGCGCCGTGCCGCCCTGGCCTGCCGTGGCAGCTCCGCGGCCCGCGCCGATTCGCTGCGGGCCCCGCCGCTCCCCGCGACGAGCTGCCTGTCCATCCGGCCACGGCCGACACGACGGGACGCCGTGGCGATGTCGCCGAGCTGCCCGTCCACCCAGCGGTGCACATCGTGGACGGCGACGCGCCTGGCCATGGCCGCGACCGCGGACCGGCGGCTACTCTGCGACAGCTCGAGCGCGTGCTCGATCCGCAGCGACAGGCCCTCAACGTCGAACGGGTTGCACGGGATCGCCTGCCGCAGCTCTGAGCCCGCTCCGGCGAACTCGCTGAGGATGAGGACACCGCTGCCGTGCCTGGCCTGCTGCACGGTGACGTATTCCTTGGCGACCAGGTTCATGCCGTCGATCAGCGGCGTCACGAGCATGATGTCGGCGACCCCGTAGTACGCCGCGAGCTGCTCTTGAGGCAGCGAGCGGTGCAGGTAGTGCACGGGAACGTCGGAGCCGGGCTCGGTGAACTTGCCGTTGATCCTGCCGATGTGCCCTTCTACCGCCGAGCGCAGGCTCCTGTACTCGGCCACGTTGTCCCTGCTCGGCACCGCGACCTGCAGGAACGCGACCTTCGTGCGCAGATCCTGGCGCCGCTCGAGCAGCGCCTCGACCGCCAGCAGCCGCTCCACGATTCCCTTCGTGTAGTCCAGCCGGTCGACGCCGAGCAACAGCAGCCTGCCTGCGAACTGGTCGCTCAGCCCTTCCATCTCCGAGACCGTGACCGGGTCAGACCCCAGACGGGTGAACTCCGCGGCGTCGATCGAGATCGGCGCCGTCGTCGTCGCCACGCGCCGCTGATCGGGCATCACCACGGAGGACCCGCGGACGTGCACGCCGGTGTCGGCGAGCAGCCAGGCGCAGGCCCGGATGAAGTTGTCGCGATAGCGCTCGGCGTGGAACGAGACCACGTCGGCGCCAAGCAAGCCGAGCAGGATGTCCTGCCGCCACGGCACCCGGGCGAAGATCTCCGGCGCCGGCCAGGGGATGTGCAGGAAGAAGCCGATCGCCTGGTCCCGGCGCCGCTCCCTGAGCAGTCCCGGCACGAGCGTGAGGTGATAGTCGTGCACCCAGGCGATCGCGCCCTGAAGCTCGCTCAGCGCCCCCATCGCGACGCCCGCGAAGGCGGCGTTGACGTCCTGGTAGCTCCGCCACCAGCTGCGCTCGAACCTGGGCTTCTCGATCGCGTCGTGCAGCAGCGGCCACAGCGTCGTGTTGGCGAAGCCGTGGTAGTACTGCCGGACCTGCGCGGCGGACAGGCTGATCGGCAGCAGCCTGGTCCGCAGCTCAGGCATCGAGGGGGGCACTCCCCTGTCGCCGCCGTCCCAGCCGACCCAGGCGCCTGAATGCGACTGCATGACAGGGCGCAACGCGGTCGCCAGGCCCCCTGGTGACAGCTCCCAGCCGCCGTCGGATTGGCGGATCGGGAGCCGGTTGGCGACGGCAACGACCGGGGACGTGCGCGCGTCAAGCCTGCCTCCCATGCCCGTCCCCCCGGTCGCCGGATCATGCGGCTGCTGCATCATGTCCCTTCTGCATGATCCCAGCATGCCTGTCGCCGGCTGCCTGCCGCTCGAACACCTCGGTGATCTCCTCCACAGAGCGGTTCTTCGTCTCAGGCAGGAACCGGTAGACGAAGCCGATCGCGAGCAGCGAGATCCCGGCGAAGCAGATCATGATCCAGCCCAGCCCGATGCCGGACTGCCAGGTCGGGAACACCTCGATCAGAGCGAAGTTCGCGGCCCAGTCCACGCTCGCCGCGATCGCGGCCGCCTGGCCGCGGACGGCGGTCGGGAAGGACTCGCCCTGGATCAGCCAGCCGGTTCCGCCGACTCCGATCGCGAACGACGCGACGAAGATGTTCAGCGCGATCATCACTATGACGATACGGGCCGTGCCAGTGAGCACCAGCAGCCCGGGTGCCGCGATCAGGGCCGCGACGCACATGCCTCCGTAGCCGCCTATCGACAGCTTCCGGCGGCCGATCTTATCGATCCACCGGAACGCGAAGTACGTCGCGATCACGTTGACCGCCGCGATGATGGCCGTGACTTCGACGCCGGCCATCGTGGAGGCGACCGTCGAGCCGCCAGACTGGAACAGCGGGCCAAGCAACTTCGGCCCGTAGTACAGCGGCACGTTGATGCCGCTGATCTGCTGGAAGATGAAGAACACGCAGACCACGATCAGCGCTCGGCGCACACCGGGCGTCCAGATCCTGCGGCGAACCTGCTCGGTGCGCTGGTCAGAGGCGTGCAGTTCGCGCGCGGTGAGCTTGATGTCGTCGAGCGTCGCGTCGGCCCCTAGCTTCGCGAGCGCGTGCCTGGTCTCCTCGTAGCGGCCATGCCTGAGCAGCCAGCGCGGCGACTCGGGCATTCGCGTCCTGAACACCACGCCGATGATCGCGGGGATGGCGCCGATTCCGAGGATCAGCCGCCAGTCCACTGTCTTCGCGCTCCCCGGCAGGGCCCACAAAATGACGAGAGCGACGAGGAACGCGGCGAGGATGCCAACGGTGATCATCCATTGCTGCAGCATGCTCAGGGCGCCGCGCCGCCCCCGCGGCGCGTACTCGGCGATGTACGCGGTCGCGATCGCCGAGTCAGCGCCGATCGCGAGCCCGATCAGCGTCCTGGCGAACAGCAAGATCCCGACGTTCGGGGTGACCGCGGACAGCAGCGCGCCGATCGCGTAGATCGATGCGTCGACGATGAGCAGCGACTTTCGCCCGAACCGGTCTGCGAGCCGGCCGGCCGCGAGCGCCCCGACGGCCGCGCCGGCCGACGCGCCAGCCACCAGGTAGCCCTGCGCGAAGCCGTTCAGCGAGTAGGGAACGAAGGGCAGCGCCGAACCGATGTTCGCTGTGTCATAGCCGAACAGGAATCCGCCGATCGTCGCGAGAATCGTCAGCGACCAGTAGAACGAGGTAGGAACCCGTTTGTCGAGTTCGGCGAGAACGTTGCGACCAGCCGACCCGACTTCTTTGTCAGTGGTCTCTGTAGCCATGAACGTGAACCCTCACCCAGAAACCAGAGCGCAAACACGTTCAAGACTCAACAGGACGCACGCCCGACTCACTCTCGCGAGCCCGGTCGCGCGCGGCGCTAACCCAGCCAGTCGCGGACGCCGGGTCGCGAGGCCGACCGCCACGCTCGCCGTGCCTGGCACCGCAGCCGGTCCGCTTCGGTTACTTCGCACTGGTAGATCACGCCGTAGCTGAAGGCGTTCTCGCCTTCGGCGTGCGCGGTCATGCCGAGCTGCCGGACCGCCGCCCGTGCGATGACGGCGTCCTGATGATCGCCGAGCACCGATTGGACCCTCTTCATGCGCTTCGCGAGCTTACGCGCCGGGCGGCCGAACGCCGGGGCGACGGCCTCGGCGGCGTAGCGGCTTCTCTTGGCTGCCTTGCGCGCCTCGTGCAGTGCCTCGTCGGAAGGCCGGCCGGCAGGCAGGCTGAACGCGTGCTTAATCCGCCGCTTGGTCCGCCTGTACGTCTTGCGCGCCGCGCGCCGCAGGTCCCTTCTGGCTCTCTCGCACGGCGGCTGGTCGAGCAGCAGGTCCAGGGCGTCAAGCAGGGCGAAGTAACGGGGCGAGCCGAGCGCCTCGCGCATTCCCGCCAGCGCGCCGGCGCCGGTTCGCGCGAAATGACCGCGCACCCGCGCGCCAACCGGCCCCACGACTAGTTCGGCCGGGAACCCGGCCAGCCGCTTCTCGAGGCGGGCGGCCAGTACCTCGGCGTCGCGGGCGGCGCCGAGTTCCTCGCCGAGCCAGCGCAGTTCCGTGATCAGCTCGCCGATCCGCGGCCCTTCAGCGCCGAACGCGCCAGGGAAGGTCTGCAGCATGCTGCGGAGACGCCGCGTCGTGACCCGCATCTGGTGCACGGCGTCAGGCTCGTCGGTCCGGACCCCTGGGTCGTATGCCTTCAGCGCGGCGACCTGCGCGTCCAGGTAGTCGCGCAGCACGTCGCGTGCGGCACCGCCCGATCGCTCAGGTTCCTGCGCCTTCTCCGGCACGCTGAGCGCACGCCCGAGCTTCGCGGACTGCGCCGACCTGCGCAGCCCGGCGCGCTGCAGCAACCGATCCGCGCCATCCAGCACGTCCCGGTCGCCGCCTGTCAGCTCCACTTCGACCTCATGCCACCGCGTCGTCCTCGGCGCGTCCCCCAGGGCCTCCGCGGTCACGTTGTCGCTGGCCACCTCCGCGAGCGAGGTTCCGTCGCCGTCAAGGAGCAGCTGCCTGGTGCGGGTCGTGCTTATCCTGGCCACGGGCCTGAGGTCCCTGCCACGGGTATGCACGAGCACCAGCCGCGCGAGCTCGGCCGGAACCCGCTGTCTGGAATGACCGAGCGGCAGCCTGATCTCGCGCCTGGTGTCGTTCCCCACGGGCAGCTTGAGGTGCCAGCCCGCGTCATGGCCCCCGACCCGGCGGCGCAACGTGACCCCGGCGCTGATCAGCCGCAGGTCGTCGGTGTCGAAGTAGTCGGCGTCAAGCTGCTCCTGCGCAGCCGCCTCGGCGCGAGCGACCTGCGGCAAGTCGGCGAAGGGCGGCAGCACCGCGTCAGCCGCGGCCTCGTACTTGAGTTCGGTCTCGGTCGCGTTGACGCTCATGCTTGTCCGTTACCCGCAGAGTCCGGGCCGATTCACGGGTATCGGCCCGGACTCTTCGAGTTTGCAGGAACGGCGCTACCAGCGATACCAGCGACGCCGGGGGCCCGCGCTCGAGCCAGCGCGCAGCAGGAAGCCGAGAAGCCACAGGGCTAGCGCGATGATCGCAATCCACCACAGGACATGCAGCGCGAAGCCCAGCCCGAACAGGATCAGGATGATAAGCAGGGCCAGCAGGATGATAGCCATTGTGCAGCTCACCTTTCATCGGCGGAAGGCGCCTGCAACTGCCCAGGCCTGCCTGGTCCAAACCTCAGCGGATGCGAGGCCTGGCAGCAGATGTCCTTATCGAACCAAGACCGGAGGTTAGCGGGGGTTGCCTGGGTTTGAGCCAGACTGCACGCATACCTTGGCGCTTCGCGGGCAGTTGGGCGCCATGAGCATTAGAAGCAGTGTGCCGGCCCTCCTCTGGTGGCTGTTCTGGTTCCTGGTGGCGATCCTTCTCCTCATACTCGCCGCCCTTGTCGTCCACCACTTCGGTGGCTTCTCCCTGTCATTCCACGTCGGATACTTCCACTTCCTGCTCGGCGTCTCCGGCTAGCCCGTGTCTCCCGGGCGCGCGGCCGCTACCTGGGCTGTCACGCGTTTGGAGGCGCCGTTAGTCAGCACGCGGCCAGCTCTCAGGGCGACAATCTGGACGCGTTGCCATTTTGCGCGAGATGTTTTATTAGTTCTCGGCCGGATTGGATTAGAAGTAGTCCACATTCACTTTTCCAGGGCTAGGATTCAACCGGCGTGTACCGCCGGCGAGCGTGGATATCACGGGGGAGAAATCCGATGCTCTGGACCTGGCCCAGCGGCGGGCCCGATGCGAGCACCCGCCCTGGAGTGCCCGAGGCGAGAAGCCGGCCCGGAGGGCCAGGCCGGGTGGCCGTTGCCGGCGGCGCGCTAATGCTCACCGTGGCGGCCGGCGGGACGGCCTCGTGTGCCGTGGGCCACGCGGCCAGTCGTCCGCTGCGGGCCGTCACGAGGCCGCCCGCGGCGCGCGCGTCGGTGCTCTCCGGCGCACCGGCCGTAGTCTCAGCGCGCGCGGCCAGCGCGTTGTTCGCGAAGTCGACCCTTGTGGTCCTCGCGAACGCCGGTCACGAGGCAGCGATCGAGGTCGCAGCGGCGCGGGCCAGGCACCTGCACGTCCCGCTGCTGCTCGTGCCGCAGCGGCCGGGTGCCGGCCTGGCCGGAGGGCGGACCAGGACGGGCGGCGCGGCCGCCATCGCACGGGCGGGAGGCGGGACGCCGGGGCCGGGTGCGATCACCGTGCTGCGCAACGAGATCCGCGCGCTCGGCGTGCGCGAGGTGCTCGACTTGGGGGTCGCGACCAGCTTGCTCGCCGCCCAGCTACCCGGCGTGCGGGTGATCACCAGTCCTGGCGAGGCACCCCCGACGCAAGCCCCGGTCCCGCTCCGGCACGTCGCCGTGCTGCTGCGCAGCCACGACATGAGCGCGGGAGCGCGGGCGGTCCTGGCAACCGCCCGCGCCGCCGGCACGCGGCCAATCGCGGTGTCCGGCTTCGACCCGCGGGCGGACCCCGGCGCGATCGACGCGTTGTTCGCCACCGCGCCGCGCCAGGTCCTGGCGGTCGGCGCCGGGTTCGGTCCGGCCACGCGGCTCGCTGCCCGTGTGACGACGGCCGCCACCGGGGTGCAGCTGCCTGGCGGCGGGCAGGTGCTGTTCCCCATGCACCGGCTGCTCGCGCTCTACGGGTATCCAGGCACGCCTGCGCTCGGCGCGCTCGGCGCGCAGGGCCTCAGCGCGAGCATCGCCAGGATCCGCCGGATCGCCGCGGCGTACCGGCCGCTAAGCCGGGCGGACGTCGTGCCGGCCTTCGAGATCATCGCGACCGTCGCGCAAGCGAGCCCCGGCCACGACGGCAGCTACTCCTTCGAGTCGGGCCTCGCGACGCTGCGGCCGTGGGTAAGGCGGGCGACCGCCGCTGGCCTGTACGTCGTCCTTGATCTCCAGCCGGGCCGCGCCAGCCTGCTCGCTCAGGCCAGGCGGTACAGGTCGCTGCTGCGGCTGCCCAACGTCGGGCTGGCGCTCGACCCTGAGTGGAAGCTGGCACCTGGCGAGCTGCCGCTGCGGCAGATCGGCAGCGTCGGCATCGCCGAGGTCAACGTCGTCATCAGGTGGCTCGCCGGACTGACCGCCAGGAACCACCTGCCGCAGAAGCTGCTGGTGCTGCATCAGTTCAGGCTGTCGATGATCTCCGATGAACGGCGCCTGGACACCAGCCATGACGATCTTGCGATCGTCATCCACATGGACGGGCAGGGCACTCCCGCTGACAAGCTGCAGACCTGGAACGCCGTCACGGCAACGGCCCCTGCGGGTGTCTTCTTCGGCTGGAAGAATTTCTACGCCAAGGATCACCCGACGCTGAGTCCGGTGCAGACGATGGTCAACACCCCTCAGCCGGTCATGATCTCCTATCAGTGACCATCCGCCACGTGCGTGAACCTGTGCTGGCTCAGATCCGTTGTCTAGATTCGGGCTGGTTGCCGCCGGGCTGACGCGGAACGCCAGCGAGGTGGACACCGGGTAGGACATGACACCGCGGAGATGGTCCGTGATGGGCGCGATGAAGCGGCTCGTGGAGCTGATCAGGGAACTCAACTACTGGCAGCGGCGAGCGGCCATCCTGTCGATGGCGCCTGACCGCTACCTGCCGCACCCGGACCGGGCACCCGAGTCCTTCAGCGAGTTCCTGGCCAGGACGTCGGGCCCGCTGCTCAGGGAGCCGTCATTCAAGGCGCGGCTCGCGGGCAGGCAGGTCGGCTGACCTCGGCACGCGCTCAGGCGCTCATGGCGGCCGCCCGCAGCGCGCGGTAGAGCAGCTGCTGGTCGCCGAGCCGACGCCTCAGCTCCCGTTCCAGGCCCCCGATGGGCACAAGGTTCTGCGGCGCCCGCGGATCCTTGTGCGGCGCGCTGGCTAGCGGCGGCAATACCCGGGCGGTCAGATCGGCAAGCTCGGTGACGTCCTCGGGTGCTAGGTCTGGCGAGCACTCGATCCTGACCACTCCGGCCCACGGTGCGCCGCCCCCGTGGCCAACCGTGCCAGATGGCAGCCGGAGGTACCAGGAGGTGCGGCGCCAGGTTGTCCCCATCGCGAACGCGGGCGTGCGCTGGCCAGGCCGCAGCCCGCCGACGACGGCTGCCTGCGCGTCTGGCAGGTAAGAGGCGTGGTGGGTCTTGATGTAGCCGACGGTAAGGCAGTGCTGGCCCCGGGGGGACGACCCATCGGGGCCCCCTCGCGAGCGCACGTTCCCTCGCAGCGGGCCGTCGACCACAAGCAGGTCGTCCGCGGACCGGCCGGACCCGCGGACCGCGAGCGCGAGCTCGGCCTCGATGTCGGAGAGCCGCTGCTGCATCGCGAGGGACAGCTGGTCGAACCCTGGTCCGCCGGCGGGCCTGGCCGGATAGACGGCCGCGCGGGTCGCGATGTCGCCAGCCCCGCGCGCGTGCGTGAACATGCCGCGCTCGACGGTCACGTCTACGACCCTGGCTGACCCGTCACACGCGACAACGCCTGCCGCCAGCGACGCCGCGATGCCCGCGGCCGGCTGGCCGTTGCCGTGCACCCAGACCCGGGCGTCGATCCGCCTGACCCCGTCGAGAAACAGCACGGCGCCAGGCGGGGTAAGGCGGGCGGCCGGGTCGAGCGGGCGCCAGCGGGCCGCTGGCAGCTCCAGGTCAAGGTCCAGCTCGGCGGTGGAATCATCGAGCATGTTTCGTTCGTCGGCCGCCTGACCGTAGGAGGGATCCCACGGGTCGACGGTGAACACCGTCACGCCGCGCCCTCCTTGCGAACGGTCGAGGTGGTCCCCGCCCGGCTGACGACGAAGCGGACGGGAACCCGTTCGGCCAGCGCCGGCACGTGCGTGATGATGCCGATCATCCGGTCCGAGTCCAGCGACAGCCGCTCGAGCGTGGTCCCGACGGTCTCCAGGGTGTCCTCATCCAGCGTGCCGAATCCCTCGTCGAGGAACATCGAGTTCAGGTCGCGCATGCCGCCGGACAGGCCGATGACCTGCCTGGACAAGGCGAGGGCGAGCGCCAGCGAGGCCTGGAACGTCTCGCCGCCCGACAGCGTGTGCACCGGACGACGCGCGCCAGCGTCCTGGAAGTCGATGACCCACAGCTCGTTGCGGTCGTCGCGGTCCAGCTGGTATTGGCCGCCGGACAGCTCCATCAGCGTCTGCGACGCTTCCGCGACCAGCGAGTCGAGCGCCTCACCGCACAGCCAGCGCTCGAACGACGACGCCCGCAGCAGCTTGCCGAGCATGGCTGCGACCTGCTCCTCCTCGCGGTGGGCGGCGATCTGCGCGTCCAGCATGGCGGCGGCGCGCCGGTCGGCTCTGACCGCGGCCAGCCGGTTCGCGGCTCGCTCAGCGTGCTGCGCGATCGCCGCCTCGCATCGCTCAGGGTCCGCGACGCCGGTGATCTCGTGCTCGGCGAGGATCGCGGCCAGGGCGTCCCTCGCAGCGGTCAGCGATCGCCCGGCCGCGGCCGCTGCGGCGTCGAGGTCGGGCAGCGCGGCACGGCGCTCCTCGTACCGTGCGCGCGCCCACGTAGTCAGCGCGTCCCAGGCGGCGGCGAGGTCACTGCCGGTCGTCGCCGGCGCGCCGAACTGGACGACCGAGTCCCTGGCCGCCGACAGGCCAGCCCACGCCCTGCGCTCTTCCTCGGTGAGCGCTGCGCGCTCGCGCTCCGCAGCGGCGAGCGCCTGCCGCGACGTCCTGGCCACGGCTCGCGCCCTGGCCAGCTCCTGGTCGCTGACCGCGATGTCCCTGAGCGTTGCCGCGACCGCGTCCTCTCCCGGCGCGTCTTTCAGCACCGCCGCGACGGCGGCCAGCTGAGCGGTCACCTCGGCCAGGTCGCGTCGCGCCACGGCCGCTGCCTGACCGGCCTGGTCGCTGGCAGCGCGCGCCTGCTTGGCGGCCTGGCTCGCCCATTCGGCCCCAGACGCCGCCTCGAGGAGGTCCGCGGGCATCTCGTGGTGCGGGAGCGCGGTGACCGTGCGCAGGCAGACCGGGCAGTCCGCGCCGACCCGCAGCTCCTGCGCGAGCGCGACAGCCGCGTGGGTCCGCTCGGCGGCGGCGACGCCCTCGCGCGCCGCGGCGAGCTTGCGCTCAGCGGCCTCCGACTCACCGGCGAGCTTCGCCGCGTCCGCCTGCCGGGTTGCGAGCTCGCGCTCGGCCAGCTCCGCTGCCGCTTCTAGCCTGCGTCGGCTGGCGTACGCGTCGCGCAGCCGCTCCGCGCTGAGCGCCTCCCCGAGCGCATCCCTGCCGTGCTGGGCGGCCGCCTCAGTCCGCTCGGCGTCGTCGCGCCTGCTGGCGTGGTCAGCCACGAGCTCCTCGGCGGCGGTGATCCTGCTGGCCAAACCCGCGACGTCGGCCGGCGCGCGCACCTGCGCCAGCGTCGCCGCCTCGCCGGCGGCGTTCTTCGCCTGCTGAGCAGCCTGCTCGGCCAGGCCTGCGAGCTCGCCGATCGAGGACAGCTTCTCCTCCGCCGCGCGCGCCAGGGCGGCAAGGGTACGCACCCGCTCTGCGGCGGCCGCCTCCGCTTGCTCGCTCGCGTCAGCGAGCCCCTGCCTCGTGGTCTCCGCGGCGCGCAACCGCTCCTTGGCCACGTCAGCACGCCGGCGGGCTTGTTGTCCCACCATCTCGTAGACCCCGAACGCGAGCAGTTCCACGAGCAGGCCCTGCCGGTCCGCCGGCTTGGAGTGCAGGAACTCGGAGAACCGCCCCTGGGGCAGCAGCACGGACTGGGTGAAGTGCTCGTAGGTCAGCCCGAGAATCTGCTGGACCTGCGCCTTGACCTGCTCGGGCCCCTCTGCGAGCGGCTCGGTGGCCGCCTCCAGCAGCTCAGCAAGCGGCGCGCTCGCATAGGCCTGTGGGTCAAGCCGCTCGATCCTGGCCTCCTTGGTGTGCACGAGACCTTTCTTGTCCCTGGTCAGCGCCCGGACGATGGCGTAGCGCTGGCCGGCCGCCTCAAAGATGAGGCAGACCCGGCACGCGTTCGCGGCGGGCGCGAGCGCCTGGGCGATCACGTTCTCCCTGCCCCAGCGCGGCACGGTGCCGTAGAGCGCGAAGCACAGGCCGTCGATCACCGTGCTCTTGCCGGAGCCGGTGGGCCCGACCAGGGCGAAGAACTCGACGTCGGAGAAGTCGATGTCGGCCGGCTCGCGGTACGAGCCGAAGCCGTCGAGCAGCAGCCGCACCGGGCGCATCAGGCGCCTCCCGCCGTGATCTCCTCGAGCAAGTCGGCGAACATGCCTTCCAGGCGCGGGTCGGCGATGTTCTGCTCGCTCAGGTAGTCGCCGAACAGCTGGCTCGGGCTGCGGCCGATCCTGCTCGGCCTGCCGCTGGTGCTGTGTTTGCCAGCACTGTGCCCTGGCACGGGCCGGTGCGCGTCATCGAGCAGTACCTCCAGGGTGTTCGGCAGCTTGTCCCTGACCAAGTCGCCGAGTCCCGCGCGGCCAGGCTCGGCGAGCACCACCCGCAGGTAGCAGTCCCCGGCCCGCTCGCCCTCGGCGATCACCTGGTCCAGGCTGCCGCGCAGGGTCTTCAGCCGGCGTCCCCCGCCGACCGGAACAGGCCTCGCGTCCGCCCTGATGCCCGGCTCGGCGGCGACGACCAGAGCGGCCGGCTCGTTCGCCTCCTCGCCGAAGTCGATCGCCAGCGGCGAGCCCGAGTAGAAGATCGGGCACGGCCCGGGGATCTCTTGCTGGCGGTGCAGGTGACCGAGCGCCACGTAGTGCGCGCTCGCGGGAAATATGCCGGCCGGCAGCTCGTAGTCCAGGCTGGTCTGGACGTCCCGCTCGCCGCCGCCGCGCCGTCCGCCGAGCAGCGTCGCGTGCGCCATCACGACGTTCACGGTGTCGGGCGTGAAGCCCGCCGTGAGCATCGACGTGATCCCGCGGACCCGGCTCGAGTAGTCCAGCGCGTGCTCGGCGAACTCATGGAACATGACCTCCGCCGCGCGGACCGCGTACCGGTGCGAGAGGAACGGCAGCGCCGCCACCCGCACCTGCGTGCCGTCCTTCGCCCGCAGCGCCACGGTGCCCCCCGCGTCCGGGCGCCTGGGCACGCCGAGCGCGTGCAACCCGATCTCGCTGAGCACGGGCCGGTACACGGCTTCGATCAGGCCCTGATTGTCGTGGTTGCCTGCGATCACCACGACCTGGCGGCCGTCCTCGCGCAGCGCGAGCAGCGTCCGCATCACCAGCCCCTGCGACCGGGCCGTGGGCGCCGCGGTCTCGAACAGGTCCCCGGCGAGCAGCACGAGGTCGACGTCCTCGTCCCGCGCGGTTGCGACCAGGCTGCCGAGGGCCGCCACGTGCTCGTCGTGCCGGTCCCGGCCCTTGAGCACCTTGCCCACGTGCCAGTCGCTGGTGTGCAGGATCTTCATCAGGCTCCTAGAACGGCGGCACGTCGCCGGCGGGGTCGGGGATGCAGGCGAACGGGTCCTGCGGCCTCGCCGGGCCGGCGTCGTGCCCTGACCACTCCCCTTTCTCGCTCGGCCGGGTGGCCCACGCGGGGAACGGGAAGTCCACCGCCAGCGGGACGGGGATGTCGGGCTGCGCGACAAACATGGTGCCCGGCTTGGCCAGCGTGGCGCGGAGCCGGTGCGCGGGCGGCAGGTATCCGTACTCGGGACGCTGCGCTTCTGCGGCATCGAGCCGGCCCGCGACCCGGATAGCGCAGTTGGCCAGGATGCGGCGCTCCACCTCGCTCGCAGTCTGCTGCGCGCCGATCAGGATCACGCCGAGCGAGCGGCCTCGTTCAGCGAGGTCCAGCAGTATCTGCTTGATCGGGCTGTCGCCCTCCCGGGGCGCGTACTTGTTGAGCTCGTCGAGCACGACGAACATCAGCGGCCTGGCCGTGCCCTGGCGTTCCTTGCGGGCGAACTCCGAGCGCAGCGTCACGCCGACCACGAAGCGCTGCGCGCGGTCCGGCAGGTTATGCAGGTCGACGACCGTCACCTGGGCGCGCGAGGTGCTGATCGAGCGTTCGCCGCGGTGCGCGAGGTCGCCGCGCACCACGACGCTGAGCGGCGTCACGGCCGAGCGCAGCCGCCTGAGCAACGCGTTGATGCTGCCGGTCAGGGCCGCGCCGCCGACCCATGCCCCGCGGGCGGATTCGTCGCCGAGCTCGGCCTCGAGCAAGGTCACCAGGTCGCTGAACGTCCTGACGATCTTGTCGTTTGCCGTGCCGACGCCAGAGATCCTGACTGCGCCGTCGGGCCCCGCCGCGACCGCGTCCCTGCGCAGCCTCGCGGCGACCTGACCGATCAGCATCGTGTACTGGGCGCGCTCGTCCTCGGCGTCGGCGAACACGAAGGGCAGCAGTTCCTGCTCGCAGAACTCGGCGATGGTCCAGAAGAACGGGCTGACGGCGCGGTCGCGGGCGCGGACGTCAGGCGTGCCTGACGGATCGCCCGGGCGCGGCGGCGCGAACACGCGCACGTTGCCGAACGGCGTCGCGGGCAGCTTCAGGTCCGCGTACCGTGCCGCCTGCGCGGGCGTCAGCCTGGAGTTGGCGTAGTCGAGGAAGAGAAGGTCCTCCCCCTTCACGCTGAACACGAGCGCCTTGGTGTTGTGCGCCTCGCCTGCCAGCACCCCCGAGCTGGTGATCGCGTGCAGCAGGAACATCGCAAAAGACGTCTTGGTCGCGATGCCCGACACCCCGGAGATCGAGACGTGGGCGCCCCTCGTGCCGTCGATGAACTCGAAGTTCACGTACACGGGCTGGCCGTCCCGCCCGAATCCGACCGGCACCCTGGCGCTGCCCATCTCGTCGAAGTACAGCGCCGAGTCGCGCTCGTCGCCCGCCGCTCGGCTGACGGCGGCGCCGGGCAGCGGCGGCACGTACAGCTCGGGCTCGAC
>DASUHI010000233.1:0-28316 GCA_036273575.1 Streptosporangiaceae bacterium
TCTGCCCGAAGAAGCCGAACAGCGCGCCGCCGGAGACGAACACGACCGTGAAGCCGAGCACGAAGAGCGCGGCGCCGACGGCCATCCGCCCGCGCCGCGCCTCGGCCAGGTCGGTGCCGGTGACGCCGGTCACGTACGACAGGTAGCCGGGCACCAGCGGCAGCACGCACGGGGACAGGAACGTCACCGCGCCGGCTGCCGCCGCGACCGGGATCGCGAGCAGCAGCGGCCCAGAGGAGACGAGGCTGCCGACGCTCATCAGTGTTCCCTACTGCTACCTGCCAGTGTCCGGCTCCAACCTATCCACGCGCCAGCGGGCCGGTTCAGCCCAGGTCGGCGACCGCGTCCTCGACGCCGCGGTGGAACGTCGGGTAGGCGTAGATCATCTCGCGCAGCCGCGGCACGGGAACCCTGGCGTGCACGGCGAGCGTCAGCATGCTCAGCACCTCGCCGCCGACCGGCCCGGCGGACGTGGCGCCCACCAGCGTGCCGCTGGCCGCGTCCTGCACCAACTTGATAAATCCCTCGTTGCCCGCCTTGTGGATCCAGCCCCGCGCCGACGCGGGAACCTTCGCGACGCCGGTCCGCACGGCCAGGCCGCGCTCACGGGCCTGCGCCTCGGTCAGCCCGACCGAGCCGATCTCCGGGTCGGTGAACGTCACCCGCGGCACCGCGTGGTACTCGGCGGCGTGATGCTCCTCGCCGAGGATGTCGGCGACCACGATGCCGGCGTGATACATCGACATGTGCGTGAAGGCGCCGTGCCCGACGATGTCGCCGATCGCCCACACCCCTGGCGCCGCCCGCATCCGCTCGTCGACCGCGATCGTCTTGGCGTTCTCGTCGATCCCGGCACGGCTGGCCCCGATGCCGACCAGGTCTGCCCGCCTGCCGGTCGCCACGAGCAGTTTCGCGCCGGTGAGCGCCTCGCCGCCGTCCAGCGTCACAGAGAAACCCGCGTCACCGTGGCTGACCTGGCTGGCGGTGGTCCCGGTCCGGACGCCGATGCCCTCGGCCGCGAACACGCCGGCCAGAAGCTCGCCGGCCTCGGGCTCCTCGGGCGGCACCAGCCGCTCAAGCGCTTCTACGACCGTCACGCTGGCTCCGAACCGGGCGTACGCCTGTGCGAGCTCGACGCCTATCGCGCCGCCGCCCAGCACGATCAGCGACGAGGGAACCGCCGTGGCCTTAACCGCCTCGCGGTTCGTCCAGAACGGGGTTCTGGCGAGCCCGGGGATGGGCGGCACGGCAGGGGCCGTTCCCGTGTTGATCACGACGCCGCGACGCGCGCGCAGCACGTCGCGGCCCTCGCCGCCAGGCCGGTCAACAGTCACCTCGCCAGGGCCGGTAATCCGGCCGAAGCCGCGGAAGAGGTGACCGCCCTTGCCGGTGAACCGGTCTGCCGCGACGGTGTCGTCCCAGTCGTCGGTCGCCTCGTCCCTGATTCTTCTCGCGACCGGATCCCAGCTAGGCTCGACCATGGCCCGGCCCGCCATCCCCGGCACCCGCCGCGCCTCGGTGAGCAGGTTGGCGGCCCTGATCATCATCTTGGACGGGACGCAGCCGAAATACGGGCACTCGCCTCCGACCAGCCTGGACTCCACGCCAGCGACCGCAAGCCCAGCCTCGGCCAAGCGACCAGCGACCTCCTCGCCACCTGGGCCCATGCCGATCACGATGACGTCGAACTCGGACTCGGTCACGTTGGCCTCCCCGGCCTGTCAGCTGGGCCAGTCAGCTGGCCCTGTTGGCTAGCACTGTCAGACCCGCTTGCTATGGATAGGACAAGCACATCAGGGAATTACCTTGCCTTGCCGGCAGTTGGGACAGCCAGTGCCCGGTGCCGCCCGCCGATCCGCCTGGGAGGGTGAGAGAGCTGCCCGCCGACACTACGGATACTGCTGCAACGGATCACGGACTGCCCCGGACTCGTGCCGGGGAGGCGCAGCAAAGCGCTCCGCATCCGGACGACTCGGCCGCTCAGAGTCCCGAGCCGCTCTCGGAAACCGGCGCAGAACGGCTGATCAGGGCGATCTGCTTCAAGACCGGCCCACCCGGGACCATCGGCACCGAGCTTGAATGGCTCGTTCGTGACTGCGCGGATCCGTCGCTCTCGGTGCCTTTCAGCCGGATTCAGCAGGTTTGTGACTCGCTCAGCGAACCGGGCATCTTGCCCGGAGCCGGCCTCCTGACCCTGGAGCCAGGCGGCCAGGTCGAACTCAGCACAGCTCCAGCCAAGGACCTCAGCGCCTGCATCGCCGTCGCGAACGACGATCTCGCGGTCCTGCACGAGGCGTTCGGCGACGCCGGCCTCGTCCTCACCGGTCGCGGAATCGACCCCCTGCGCCGACCGAACCGGGTACTCGAGCTTCCGCGCTACGCGGCCATGGAAGAGTTCTTCGACCGCGACGGCCACTGGGGCCGGCTCATGATGTGCAGCACCGCCTCCGTCCAGGTTTGCGTCGACGCCGGCCTCGACGACGACGGCACGTCCGGCTGCGCGTTCCGGTGGCGCCTGCTGCACGCACTCGGCCCGGTACTCGTCGGCGCGTTCGCGAACTCACCGCTGCGCCGCGGCCAGCCGACCGGCTGGAAGTGCACTCGTCAGCTCGTCTGGTCCCGGCTCGATCCCGGCAGGACCCGCTCGCCCGCCGGCGCAGAACCTGCCGACAGCGAGGGCCTGGGCTCCGACGCCGCGCTGGAACACTGGGTCAGGTACGCCATGGACGCCGACGTGCTGTGCGTGCGCAGGCCAGACGGTGAGCCCTGGACGGTGCCAGCGGGGCTGACGTTCAGGGACTGGCTGCGCGGCTCCGGCCAGCCGCGGGCCCCGGAAGACGAATCCGGCGTTCCTCCGGAGCCGCCGACCGCCGATGACCTCAGCTATCACCTGTCTACGCTCTTCCCGCCGGTACGCCCGCGCGGCCACCTCGAACTCCGGATGATCGACGCCCAGCCAGGCGACGGCTGGATCGTCCCGGTCTCCGTCGTCGCCGCCCTCACCGACGACCCGGTCGCGGCCGATGCGGCGATGGCCGCGGCCGAGCCGGTATGGCAGGCCAACGGAGCGAGCGGGCGCGCCAGCCCCGTCCCGCGCCAGCGAATCGCGGGCCGGGACCAGGCGACGCCGTGGCTCAGGGCGGCCAGGCTCGGCCTCGCCGACCCGGTGCTGGCCAGAGCCGCGCAGCAGTGCTTCGACGCAGCGGCCGCGTCGCTGGCCAGATCGGCCGCGCCCGCCGTCGCCAGGAGCGCCGTCACCGACTTCGCAGAACGGTACGTCTACCGCAATCGCTGCCCAGCCGACGACATCCTCGACAGCATCCCCGATCTGGAAGGACAGCCATGACCATCGCCCCTGGAACGCTGCGCGAGGAGATCGCGGCCAGGCTGATCACCGCCAGAGAGCGGACTCGCGGGCTCACCGACTGCGTCGAAGAGCCCGACCTGATCAGGCAGCACTCGCCGCTGATGTCGCCGCTGGTGTGGGACCTCGCTCACGTCGCCAACCAGGAAGAGCTCTGGCTGCTCCGCGGCGTCGGCGGCCGCGAGCCGATGCACCCGGAGATCGACCCGCTCTACGACGCCTTCGAGCACCCGCGGGCCAAGCGGCCCACACTGCCGCTGCTGCAGCCCTCTGAGGCGCGCAGCTACGCCTGCGACGTCCGCGGCCGGGTGCTCGACCTGCTCGAGGGCGTCAGCTTCAGCACGGGACCGCTGGTCGACCACGGCTTCGTGTTCGGCATGATCGCCCAGCACGAGCAGCAGCACGACGAGACGATGCTGGCCACCCACCAGCTTCGGGACGGCCACCCGGTGCTGTCCGCGCCGCCGCCGTGGCCCGCGCCCGCCGACGTGCTCAGGCTGCCGGCCGAGGTGCTGGTGCCCGGCGGCCCGTTCACGATGGGCACGTCCACCGAGCCGTGGGCGCTCGACAACGAACGGCCGGCGCACCAAGTCGACGTGCCGTCGTTCTACCTGGACACGACTCCGGTCTCGAACGCCGCCTACATCGAGTTCATCACCGCTGGCGGGTACGACCGCGAGCAGCTGTGGAGCCAGGCCGGCTGGGCGCACAAGCAGCAGGCCGGCCTCGTCGCGCCGCTGTTCTGGAAGCAGGGCGGGGCAGACCAGTGGCTGCGCCGCAGGTTCGGCGTCACCGAGCCCGTCCCGCCGGCCGAGCCGGTCATGCACGTGTGCTGGTACGAGGCGGACGCGTACGCACGCTGGGCCGGCCGGCGGCTGCCGACGGAGGCCGAGTGGGAGAAGGCGGCGCGGTTCGACCCGGCATCAGGGCGCTCGCGCCGCTACCCGTGGGGTGACGCCGACCCGGCCAGCGACACCGCCAACCTTGGCCAGCGGCACCTTCAGCCGGCGCCCGCCGGGTCCTACCCGGCCAGCGCCGCGCCGTCCGGCGCGCGCCAGCTGATCGGAGACGTCTGGGAGTGGACGGCCAGCGACTTCCTGCCGTACCCCGGCTTCCGCGCCTACCCGTACAAGGAGTACTCGGAGGTCTTCTTCGGCCCTGACTACAAGGTGCTGCGCGGCGGAGCCTTCTCCGCCGACCCGGTCGCCTGCCGCGGCACGTTCCGGAACTGGGACTATCCGATCAGGCGCCAGATTTTCGCCGGATTCCGCACCGCCCGCGACGCGGACCTGGCCTGATGTGCAGGCACTTCGCATACGTCGGTGACCGCGTCAGCATCAAGTCCGCGCTGCTCGACCCGCCACACGGCCTCGTCCAGCAGGCGTGGGCGCCGCGGCGGCAGCGCCACGGCACGATGAACGTCGACGGGTTCGGCGTCGGATGGTACGCCGACGGCGACCCGGTGCCCGCGAGGTACAGGGGGAGCGGTCCGATATGGGCCGACGACTGCCTGCCCGACCTCGCGCGAGTGATTACGACACGGGCGATGCTGTGCGCGGTCCGGTCGGCGTCCGTCGGCACCGATTCGGGCGCGTCGGCCGCGGCGCCGTATTCCGACGGCAGCTGGCTCTTCAGCCTTAACGGAGCGCTCGTGGGATGGTCAGCCGCGGCAGGCGGGTCGACGACCCCGCGCCGCAGGACGTCGGCCGCGGCCACCGCGGAGTCGGCGGGAGAGTCGATCACCGAGCCAGCGCCGGCCGCGCCGCCCAACGCGGCTGAGGCGGCGGCCGCGGTGCTGCGGCTCGCCGCGACGCTGCCCGCGGCCGACCTGCTCGGGCTGCAGGCACGCTGCGACACCGCGCTGCTGTGGGCCATGGTGCTGGCCAGGCTGCGGGCCGGTGAGCCCGCTGCCGCCGCGCTGGCCGGCACCGTCAACGACGTCTGGGCCGCGGGCGGGACCGGCCGCTTCAACCTGCTCCTTACGGACGGGCGGCTCATCGCCGCGACGGCGGCCGGTGACTCGCTGTGCTTCCGGCACCGGCACGACGGGGTCACCGTGGCCTCTGAGCCGTCGGACGACGAGGAGGACTGGCAGCGGGTGCCGGACGGCAGCGTGGTCGAGGCGACCGTGGCAGGCGTCGAGGTCAGGCCGCTCGATGAGAGATCCGCGGCTAGCCATGCGCACTCCAACGGAAGGTGGCAGGCATGACGAGCATCCCGATCGACAGGCGACTGCCCGATCGGTTCTTCGAGGACTCCTTGCGCGCTGACGTGCTCGCGGGGCTGACCGCGACGCCGAAGTCGCTGCCGCCCAAGTGGTTCTACGACGAGCGCGGCAGTGAGCTGTTCGACAAGATCACGATGCTTGACGAGTACTACCCGACCCGTGCCGAGCGGGAGATTCTCGCGGCCTCGGCCGCCGAGATCGCGGCGTCGACGAGGGCGTCGGCGCTGGTCGAGCTCGGCTCGGGGAGCGCGGACAAGACCGTCTTGCTGCTGGACGCGCTCCGCGAGGCCGGCCAGCTTGCCGAGTACGTCCCCGTCGACGTCAGCGAGTCCGCGCTGGTCATGGCCGCGTCCCGGGTGCTGGCGAGGTACAAGGGCGTGCGGGTGCACGCGGTGCTCTCCGATTTCACCGAGCATCTCGGCTTCGCCGAGCCGGGCGGGCCGCGGCTGATCGTGTTCCTCGGCGGGACGATCGGCAACCTCCTGCCTGATGAGCGCGCCGCGTTCCTCGCGAGCCTGCGGGCCCAGATGCGGGCCGGCGACGCGCTGCTGCTGGGCACCGACCTGGTCAAGGACCCCGCGGTGCTGGTGGCCGCCTACGACGACGAGGCCGGGGTCACGGCCGAGTTCAACAAGAACATCCTGCGGGTGCTCAACGCCGAGCTCCACGGCACCTTCGATCTCGACGAATTCGACCACGTCGCGATCTGGGACGCGAGGGCCGAGTGGATCGAGATGCGGCTCCGTTCCGTCACGGATCAGACCGTGCTGCTGAGGGCGATGGATTTGAGCGTCCCGTTTGCCGCCGGAGAAGAGATGCGCACGGAGATCTCCGCCAAGTTCCGGCGCGAGGGGATCACCGCCGAGCTGGCCACGGCCGGTCTCGAGCTGCGTTCGTGGTGGACAGACGCGCAGGCCAGGTTCGGGCTCTCGCTGTCGGTGCCTGCCTAGCTGGCGCAGCCGATGCACGTCGCGGCCGCGGGGCGGGCTGCCAGCCGCTCCGGCGCGATCGACCCGCCGCACCGCTCACAGCGGCCGTAGCCGCCGGCGTCGAGCCTGGCGAGCGCCGCGTTAATCTCGGCGAGGCGCTCGCGCGCATGCGTCGCCAGGGCGGCGACGTGCTGACGCTCGAACGCAATGGTCGCGCCTTCCGGGTCGTGCTCGTCGTCCGCGTTGGCCTGGCGGGCCGCATCCACGACGGACCTGAACTCCCGCTCAAGGCCAGTCAGGCGCTCCGCCGCCGCGGTTCGTTCAGCCTCAAGCAGCTCGCGCACGCCGGCTTGCACGGCTACGACTCCTCGGGTGGCGGCGCGGATCCCGCCCCTGACTGGGTGCCCGCGCCAGGTTCTGGCGCCTGAATCGCCCGGAACCGCCAGCGCGCCAGTTCGGTGCCGTCGACCTCGAGCAGCGCGGCGTAGTCGCCAGGCTGATCGAGCACGAAGTTTGTAACGAACGCCGCCACCGGCATGACAGTGAAGTCGCCGACCCGCATGCTGGGCGACGTCCCCACCCTGAACTGGCCCTCGAACCTGGCGCTGAGCGGCCGGCTATCGGCGTCTTCGAACGTCACCTCAAAGCCATGACCCTCGTGATGCTTGCGCCACGGGATGTGCAGCACCGCGGCTAACGCGAAGGCCCGCACGACCGGGTACTCGGCGCTGTAGACCTGGTTCCAGAAGCCGCCGTTGACGTACAGCTTGCCGTTCTCCACGACCGCGTGATCCGCGAGGAAGAACGCGCACGCCTGAATCTCCTCAGGCATCGGCTGCTCGGTCATGGGACTAACCTATGTGGCCGGCCGATGTCCCACGGACTCCGAACCCGCGCAGGGAGGCGCCTGATGACAGACCAGCTGACCGCCGAGGGCCTGAAGCGGCTCCACGATATCGCGGCGCGGCACGTCGCGGACGACAAGATCCCCGGCCTGGTCGCCCTCGTCGGCGCGGGGGAGCAGGTTCACGTCGAGACCATCGGGACGCTGTCCGTCGGCGGGCCGCCCGTGGCGAGAGACTCACTGTTCCGCATCGCCTCCACCTCCAAGCCCATCACGGCGGCGGCGACGCTGGCGCTGGCCGGGGAAGGGCTTGTTGACCTGGACGAGCCGGTGGACGGGCTGCTGCCCGAGCTCGCCGGGCGGCGCGTCCTGCTGAGGATGGACGGCCCGCTCGACGAGACCGTGCCCGCCCGCCGCCCGATCACGGCGCGCGACCTGCTGACGTTCACGTTCGGCTTCGGCATGGTCCTGGAGATGTTCACCACGCCGCGACCGTGGCCGGTGGTCGAGGAGGCCAGCCGGCTGCGGCTCGGCACGATCGGTCCGCCGCAGCCCGACGTGCCGCCTGACCCTGACACCTGGATCGCGGCGCTCGGCAGCCTGCCGCTGCTCGCCCAGCCCGGCGAGCGGTGGATGTACAACACCGGCTCGCAAGTGCTCGGCGTCCTGGCCGCGCGGGCGGCTGGCCAGCCGTTCGCCGACGTGCTCAGGACGCGCGTATTCGAGCCGCTCGGCATGAAGGACACGGCGTTCTGGACTATCCATACCGACCGCCTCGCCACGGCGTACATGGCAACCCAGGACGGGCTCGTCGTGACCGATCCGCCTGACGGCGCCTGGAGCAGGCCGCCGGCGTTCAGCGACGGGGCGGCCGGCCTCGTCTCGACCGTCGATGACCTGCTGGAGTTCGCCAGGATGTTGCTGCGCGGCGGGGCGCCCGTGCTCTCGGCGGACGCGGCGAGGGCGATGACGTCTGACCAGCTCACCCCCGCGCAGAAGGCCCACGGCGGGCTCGGCTATGACTTCTTCAACGGCCAGTCCTGGGGGTTCGGCCAGGCAGTGCTGGACAGCGGCGCGTTCGGCTGGGCTGGCGGGCTCGGCACGACGTGGATGGCCGACCCGGCAAAGGACCTTACCGTCGTCGTGCTGACCCAGCGGCAGTTCGAGTCGGCTGACACGCCGCAAGCGCACCGCGAGATCGCCGATGCCGCCTATGCGGCCCTGGCGTAGCGCGCCGACCTCGCGTCGTACCAGCTACGCTGTCATGGCTCTGCGTCTGACCACGGTGCGCGAGCTCGCGCTGGCGTTGCCTGGCGCAACCGAGGAGCCGCACTTCGACATGGTCTCGTTCCGGGTACGCGGAAAGATCTTCGCAACCGTGCCGCCGGACGGGCTGCACCTGCACGTCTTCGTCGACGACGCCGAGACCCAGGCGTGCGTCGCGGAGCACCCGGAGGTCTTCGAGCCGCTGCTATGGGGCGGCAAGCTCAGGGGGCTGCAGGTCCGCCTGGCAGGCGCGGCTCGCGACCGGGTCGGCGAGCTGCTGGAGGAGTCCTGGCGGCGCAAGGCACCCGCGCGGCTGATCGCCGAGCGTGCAGGAGAAACCCCTAGCCGCTAGATCCGACAGGCGGCGCCCAGGCCGGCCGCGGGATCAGGCAGAACGGGTGCCCCGCCGGATCGGCGAAGACGTGCGCGTGCTGATCCGGGTGGCTCGGCTCGAGCCTGCGCGCGCCGATGACCAGCACGCGCTCGGCGGCCACGTCGAGGTCGTCGACCATCACGTCGAGGTGGAACTGCTGCGGGATCGTGCCGTCAGGCCAGGTCGGCGGCCTGTTGCCTGGCGCGAGCTGGAAACCGAGTCCCGAGGTCCTGTCGCTCGCGGCGACGACCACGAAGTCCTGGCTCGAATACGTCACCGGCTGGCCTAGCAGCTCGGAGTAGAAGGCTGCCAGCGCCGCCGGGTCAGGACAGTCGATGATCACATGGTGCATGCGCCCGATCATCGCGGCCCTCCGGCGTCGCGGGGCGGGCCGGCCTCGAGGCGCTCGCGCATCGCACTGATCCGCTCGGCGAGGTCTTCCTGCACGCCCCACCTGGTCTCGAGCCACCACGTGCACCCGGCCCGCGCCCAGTCCGCGGCGCGCGCCGCTGCCGCAGCCGGGTCGCCGGCTGGCGTCTCGCCGTCGGCGATCACGTCGAGGTCGCGTCTGGCGCCCTTCTCGGCGAGCCATGTTGTCGCCGCGCGTACGAGGTCTGGCCAGGCTGCCTCGTCGGCCGCGTCGCTGAACTGGGGGATCAGGCCGTCACAGCGCAGTACTCTGCGCATGGACTTGCGCGCCGGCCATACGCCTACAACCCAGATCGGGATCCGGTCTTGCACGGGCCTGACGGCCGTCACCAGGTCGAAGCGCCCGGAGTGATACCGGTAGCGGCGGCCGTCGTAGCTGCCCTTGCCTTCCCACAGCGCGCGGATCAGGTCGATGCCCTCGTCCAGCAGCTCGGCCCTGGCGCGGATGCCGGTCTCCTCACCGGTGTCTGGCAGGTTCGTGTCGGTCGCTCCGACACCGACCGCGAGGATGGCCCGGCCGCGGGAAATCTGATCGAGCGTCGCGACCTGGCTCGCCACTTTCCACGGCCGCCGCCACGGCAGCGGTGTCAGCATCGTCCCGAGCTTGACCCGCGACGTCCGTGCCGCGATCGCTGCGAGAACGGTCCACGGATCCACGCCGTAGGCCGCCTCCCAGGTGAACACGCCGTCCCAGCCGGCCCGCTCTGCCAGTACGCCCATCTCGACTTGCTCGGTCGCAGTGCCGCCCGGCAGCACGGCGCCGCAGCGCATCTCGCCTGATGTCATTGCTTCGTCCTACCAGCGGCCACTGACAGCCTTACGGGTGCCCTATCGTCTGGCTCATGCTGACACCCGCGCAGCAGCGCACGCTGGCCGGGATCAACGCCGGGCTCACGAAGATGATCAGGTACGACGACGAGTCGATCGTGCACGAGCGGTGGATCAGGCAGCGCTATGACTGCGGCTGCTACCCGACGTATGGACCAGCCCGGAGGGCCGCCGTCCGCACCGCCTGGCACGAGGCGGGCCACGCCGTCGCAGCGCTCGCGACCGGGGCGCGGTTCACGTCGGCCAGCATTCATCATGGCCGGAACTCAGAAGGCAGGGTGCATCGCATCAGGGCCGGCGGTGACGCCGGCTTCGTGATCGACGCCGGCGGCCAGATCGCCGAGCGGCTGATGACGTGGACGATGCTGGAGGACGACGAACTCCGGCGCTGGCTGCCGGCCTGGCGCGCCGACGGCGGGGACGCCAGGCGCTTCCGCCTGGGCATCGCCGCCCGGTTCCCCGGCGACGAACCAGGGGCCTGGCGGCAGAGCGAGGCAGTGCTGATCCCGCTGCGCCCCGCGATCAGGCACGTGGCCAGGGCGCTGCTCGTGCATCCGCGGCACCTGCCGTACCCCGTCGTCGCCTCCCTCGTTGCTCCCCTCGCCCCACCTCCGACCCCCCCCAGTAGCCCCGCCCCCCAGTAGCCCCGTCCCGCCCAGTAGCCTCGCCCCGCCCCGGACCCGCCCCGCCGACTCAATGCGGCATTCAGTCGCTTTTTCCGCAGTGGATCTCACATTGAGTCGGGGGGCCGGTCGCGGTCCGGCCGTGGGCTGATCCAAAGAGGCCGGCTGCGGCTCCTTCCGGGCGGCGCCGGTTGCCTGGATGAGTCGCCAGTAGAGTAGTGGGGCGGGCGCGACCGACGGTTATTCAGGTGCGCCCGATCTCGCGAGACATCGGGAGGCACGCAGGATGCGCGGAGCGCGTTTCGCCCTGCTGACGACCGCCCTGGCTCTTCTGGCACTCCTCGGCGCGCCCGCTGACCTGGCCGGCGCCGCGCAGGCCGGAGCCCTGACGGCGCGGCCGGCGTAGTGCTCGTCAACCAGCCAGCGCCGTCGGTGCGCTCGGGGCACAGGTTCACCACGGGTGTCTGGTACCAGCGGAAATCAGGCGGCTCGCGCGCCTACCGGGTCGCGGGTCCCCGGCGCAAGCGGTTCTTCTACCGGGCCGGCAAGGCGTCGTCATCGCACTGGCTCTTCTGGAAGGTGCTGGCCGGCCGCGCGGGGAAGTACCGCACGGTCTGTTCAGGTCGCCGGCCAGGCTCGAAGAAGTGGACCAGGTACACGGCCGTTACCCGCGCGCATCGCTGCCATGGCCGCTGAGCCGTTCCCGCCGCGGATCGGCCCGCCCGTCACCGCAGGCGAGCGCGAGACGCTGCGCGCCTTCCTCGACTACCAGCGCTCGACGCTGGCGATGAAGTGCCACGGCCTCACCGACGGCGAACTCCGCAGGCAGTCCTCGCCGCCGTCCACGCTGTCGCTGCTCGGGCTGGTGCGGCACATGGCCGAGGTGGAGCGAACCTGGTTCCGCCGCGTGATCGACTCTGAGAACATCGGCTTGGTCTGGTCCGACCAGAACGACTTCCAGGTCGCCTATGACGCGCGGACGTCGACCAGGTCCGAGGCCTTCGCCGCCTGGGAGGCAGAGGTCGAGAGGTCGCGCCAGATCGAGGCTGCGGCGCCGTCACTGGACGTGACCGCCCACTTCGCCCGGTGGGACGAGGACGTCTCGCTCAGGCTGGTGATGGTCCACGTCCTGCTCGAGTACGCCAGGCATAACGGGCACGCGGACTTCCTGCGCGAGGCCATCGACGGGACCGTTGGCGCCTGATATTCGGTGGACCGCGTACCGGCCAGGCCGACAGGGTGGAGACCATGACCCGCTCCCGGCTGTCCCGCGCGACCTGGCTGCTGATCGCCGGCGACGCGGTCAGCGCGCTGGGCACCGGCCTCGTGCTGCCGCTGACGCTGATCTACCTGCACCAGGTCAGGGGCATCGCGCTGCCCGTCGTCGGCGCGCTGATGGCGACGACCGGCGCGGTGGGACTGATCGCCGTGCCGCTCGCAGGCATCGCGCTTGACCGGCTCGGGGCCCGCACGGTCCTGCTCGCCGTCCTGTGCGGCCAGGCCGTCGCCGAGGCCGGCCTTGCCTGGGCGCACGACGCGGCGACCGCGCTGCCGGCCGTCGTCGTGCTGGGGGCGTCACTCGGCCCGTCGTTCCCCGCGTTTCAGACCATGCTGGCCGGCATCAACCCGGATCCCGCCGGCCAACAGCGCGCGTTCGCGATCAGCTTCACCGGCGTCAACGCGGGCATCGGCGCGGGTGGCGCACTGGGCGCCGCGGTCGTGGACCCGGCTCACCCCGCATCGTTTCAGCTGCTCTTTCTGGCCAACGCGGTGTCCTGCCTGGTGTTCGTCGCGATCCTCGGCAGGCTGCCGAACGTCAGGCACGCCCGCGACGCCGACCAGCCCGCGGGCGGGTACCGCGACGTGCTGCGCATCCGTCCGCTGCGGACCGCGCTGCTCGCGATCCTGGCGCTGGCCTTCACGGGCTACGCCGCGCTCGATTCCGGGCTGCCCGCCTACGCGACCGTCGAGGCACGGGTCTCCGTGCAGGTCGTGGCGCTGTCGATCACGCTGAACACGGCCGTCATCGTGGCGTTGCAGCTCTTCGTGCTGCGACTGGTCAGACGGCTGCGACGGAGCCGGGCGCTCGCGGCGATCGGCCTGATCTGGGCCGCGTCGTGGGCCATCTTCGGGTTGTCGGCGCTGCCAGAATCGGCCGGGCTGCGGATCGCCGCCGTCCTGGGGTTCGCCGGCCTGTTCGCGGTCGGCGAGACATTCATGGCGCCGACGATCTCGCCCCTGGTCAACAGCCTCGCGAGCGATCAGGTCAGGGGCCGCGCCAACGCGCTGGCGACGATGGCGTACTCGATCGCGTTCGTCGCGTCGCCGGCGATCTGCACCGCGATGATCGCCGCCGGCCTGGCCGGCGCGTGGATCGGGTTGCTCTGCGCAGGCTGCTTCGGCACCGTGCTGCTCGGGCTGCGCCTCGGCCGTCAGCTCCGCCAGCACCAGGACGTGGTCGAGGCTCCCATGGCCGCCGAGCCGGCCCTGACCTAGGCTGCCGGCATGCCTAATCCCGGTCTGCTCGCGGTCTTCGCGCTCGCGACGTTCGTGCTCACGGTGACGCCAGGGCCAGGGGTCCTCTATGTCATCGGCAGGTCGGTGGGCGGCGGCCGGAGGTCGGGCCTGGTCTCGATGCTCGGCATCGAGAGCGGCGAGGCCGTCTACATCGCCGGCGCGGCGCTGGGACTCACGGCCCTGATCGCGGCGTCGCCGGCGGCGCTGTCGGTGCTGCGCTACGCGGGAGCCGCGTATCTGGTCCTGCTCGGGATCCGGGCCTGGCGCGACCACGGCGCCGACGAAACTGGCCAGGAAGCTGGCAGCGACTGGGCCGCGTACGGGCGCGGCCTGGTCGTCCAGCTGCTCAACCCGAAGGTGGCGGTGTTCTTCCTCGCGTACTTCCCGCAGTTCATCATGCCAGGACAGGCCGTCGCACCGCAGGTGGCCCTGCTCGGCCTCCTCTACATTCTGATCGCGATGAGCGTTGACGCCTGCTACGTGCTGCTTGCCGCATGGCTCGCAGACCGCCTCGCGAGGACTGCGAAGGCCCGGCGCCGCCGCGCGAAGATCAGCGCGCTGACCTATTTCGCGCTCGCCGCCGCCGCTCTGGTGCTGGGCGACCGCGGCGGTGCCGCCCACGCGCTGATGCCCGCCCGCCCTGACGGACCGCGTCCTGTGGCAGGTTAGGACAATGGCAAGCACTCACCGCACCGTGACCGTTCGCCGGGTCGCCAGCGGACGATTCGCCGTTGCCAATGAGCGTGGCGGCGAGTTCACGTTCGGCACCGGCGACGGCACCGAGTTCACCCCCACCGAGCTGCTGCTGGCCGCCGTCGGCGGCTGCACGGCGATCGACATCGACATCCTCACCTCCCGCCGGGCCGAGCCCGAGGCGTTCGAGGTCGTCGTGGAAGCCGACAAGGTCAGGGACGCTGACGGCAACCGGCTGACGGACATCGTGGTGACGTTCCGGGTGGCGTTTCCCGCTGGCGCGCATGGCGATGAGGCCAGGGCGATCCTGCCCGACGTGGCCCGCAAGTCCCATGACAAGCTCTGCACGGTCGGGCGCACGATCGAGCTGGGCACGCCGATCGCCGCCCGCGTTGAATGACCGGGCCCTCCGGGCCGGCTGCTGGCCTCGGGCAGGCTGGCGCGACCGGACCGAACGGCATCGTCGACGCGCATCAGCATGTCTGGGATCTCGCCGCCCACGCGCAGCCGTGGCTGGAGCTGCCGGGGAACGAGCCGCTGCTGCGGAACTACTCAGAAGCGGACCTGCGCCCGCTCGCGACTACGGCAGGCGTGACGGCGAGCGTCGTCGTGCAGACGGTCACCGAGGCCTCGGAAACCCCTGAGCTGCTCGCGATCGCGGTCGCGAGTGATCTGATCGCCGGCGTGGTCGGCTGGACGGACCTGCAAGCCGCGGGAGTCGCCGACGCGGTCGCCGCGCTGCTTGCGCAGCCGGGCGGTGATCTGCTGAGCGGGGTCCGGCATCCCGTCCTGATCGAGACCGATCCCGGCTGGCTCAGGCGCCCAGCCGTGCTGGCCGGCCTGGCGGCGGTCGGAGCCGCTGGTCTGTGCTATGACATCGTGGTCCCAGCTACTATGCTGCCCGCGGCAGCCGACGCCGCCGCAGCCTGCCCAGACGTCTCATTCGTGCTCGACCACCTCGGAAACCCGCGCCTCGACGGGCAACCTGACGCGCAATGGGTACGTGACATCGGCAACCTGGCCGCGCTGCCGAACACCGTGTGCAAGCTCTCAGGAATTCTCGGCGAGCCGCCGCCAGCAGGTGCGCCGGCTGGTCAGGATCCTGTCGCGCATCTCATCCCGTACTACGAGACCGTGCTGACCGCCTTCGGACCTGACCGGATCATGTTCGGCTCGGACTGGCCGGTCTGCACGCTCTCGGCCAGCTACGCCGAGGTCGTAGCCGCTGCCTTGGCGCTCACCTGCGAGCTCAGCGCGGCCGAGCGGGAAGCCGTGTTCAGCGGCACGGCGCGGCGCGTCTACCGGCTCGGCTAGCGCCTCTAGCTCGCTGGCCAGTGCGCCTCGGCGGTGGGCGGCGAACTGAGGTACGAGGCGAATCCGCGGATCAGCACGTCCAGGCCCCACTCGAACCGGTCGTTGCCTGTGCCAGCCACCATCACGTCAGCGACCGCGACGGTGTTGGGGAACTGGTCCCTTGGCAGCGACTTCAGCCACGTTGCTGCCTGCGCGGCAAAGTCACCTGGCTCGGCTACCGGGGTGACGTCCTGCTCGTGGGCGAAGGCCGCTACGTAGAGGCTGCCCAGGTCGCCGGCGAACGCGGCGACCTGGTCGGGTAGCCCGGCCGCTCGCAGCGTGGCGAGCATCCGCTCGACGGCGACCAGCATCGAGGGGCCGAACGGGACGCGGCCCAGCGTGAGGCCGGCGACGCCTGGGTGGCGCCTGAATACCGCCAGACAGTCGCGCGCCCAGGCGCGCAGCATGTCCTGCCAGTCGGTAGCTGGCTCGGGCACCGGGATCTCGGTCATGATCTGCTCAAGCACCAGCTGGACAAGCTCCTCCTTGTTGGCGACGTAGCCGTACAAGGAGGAGGCAGAGACACCGATCTCATCGGCGACGCGGCGCATGGTGAGCGCGTCGCCACCCTCGGTCTCCACTACCTTCAGCGCCGCGGTCACGACGACGTCCCTGCTGAGCTGGGGTCGTGGTGCGCTGCGTCCGCGTTTGGGAACGGACCGCCACGGTGGCTGCGGGGCGGTCGCCGCTGGCTCCTGCCGCTCTTGATCACCGCGCGTACTGGTCATGCCAAACAGTGTACTTGACCAGAACATCGTTCTGTAGTAAACACTGTTCGTGTAGAGAACGTTGTTCAATCCGAGAACGCCGTAAGGGGATCAGTCGCCATGACCGCGAGCACGACCACAGCAATGGTCCAGGCAGAAGGCCTCCAGAAGACCTACAAGGGCGACGTGCGCGCGCTCGACGGGCTCAGCTTCCGCGCCACCGCTGGCAGCATCTTCGCCTTGCTCGGCCCGAACGGGGCCGGCAAGACGACCACCGTCAGGATCCTGACGACGCTCGCCAGGCCGGATGCTGGTTCAGCAAGCGTCGCCGGGATCGACGTGCTCAGGCGGCCAGGCCAGGTCAGGTCCGTGATCGGCTCGGTCAGCCAGCACACGGGCGCTGTTCCGCAGCTGACCGGCAAGGAGAACCTGACGATGCAAGGCAGCCTGCACGGCATGCGCGGAACGCAGCTGCGCCGCAGGGTTGCCGAGCTGCTCGGCCAGTTCGGCCTGGACGATGCCGCGAAACGGCAGGCCAGGACCTACTCAGGCGGCATGCGGCGGCGGCTCGACGTCGCCACGGTGCTCGTGCACCGGCCCGCGGTGCTCTTCCTCGACGAGCCGACCACCGGGCTCGACCCCGAAGGTCGCGCCAGCCTGTGGGCCATCCTCACCGGCCTCGCAGACCAGGCAGGCACGACGATCCTGGTGACGACCCACTACCTCGAGGAGGCCAACCAGTACGCGGGCAGGATCGCGATCGTCGACCGGGGCGCCATCGTCGCCGAGGGAACCGCTGACGAGCTCAAGTCGGCGCTCCGCGGCGACTCCGTGCTGCTCGAGCTCCCCGACGGACGCCGGGCTGAGCAGGCCAGGCAGGCCCTGGCCAGGGTGCCGCAGGTGCACCACGCCGCCGCGGACGGCAGCGTGGTTCGGGCGCGGGTGGCTGACGGGCCCCGTACGCTGCCCGCCGTGCTGGCAGGCGTCGAGGCCGCCGGCGTTCCCGTCTTGTCCGTCTCGGTCGCCAGGCCCTCGCTTGACGACGTCTACCTGCACCATGCCGGCCGCGCGTTCGGCCAGGCGGAAAGGATCAACCTCTGATGAGCAGCCAGCACACCGCCCTGACTCCTGACATTGCGCAGCCCCAGGTCGTGCCTGCCGGCGCGGCCGCTCCGGGTCAGCCAACCTGGAGCGACACCGGCAGCCGGCCCGGCCAGCTGCGCCAAGCCTGGGTCATCCTCACCCAGCGCTACCTCCGCCAGCTCTACCGGGTGCCCGTCGTCATCTTCATGACGCTGATTCAGCCGATCATCTGGCTGCTGCTCTTCGGCGCCCTGTTCAAGAAGGTCGCCGAGATTCCGGGGTTCGGAGGCGGCGACTACATCACGTACCTGACCCCCGGCGTGGTGATCATGACGGCGATGTTCTCGGCGAGCTGGACCGGCATGGCCTACATCGAGGACATGCAGACCGGCGTGATGGACAGGTTTCTCACCGCACCTGTCGGCCGCGGCGCCCTGACCGCCGCGATGCTGGCCTACCAGGGGCTCACGACGGCGCTTCAGTCGGCGATCATCATCGCCATCGGCTGGGGGACCGGCGCGACCTTCCCCGGCGGTGCGGCCGGGATCGCGGCGCTCATCGGCGTGTCAGTGCTGATCGCGGTCGCCATGGCAGGGGTCTCCAACTGGTTCGCGCTCCTGACCAGGCAGCGGGAGGCCCTGATCGGCGCGTCGACCACCCTGGTGCTGCCGCTGACATTCCTGTCTGGCGCGTTCTTGTCCCTGCAGCTGGTACCGGGCTGGATCGTCGACGTGGCCAGGTTCAACCCGGTCAACTGGGCGGCAAGCGCTGGACGGATCGCGGTCGAGGCGCACCCGCAGTGGAGCACGGTCGGCTCCTACGCGGGGTTCCTGGCCCTCGCTGTGGTCGTGACCGCCACGGCGGCGACCCGGGCGTTCGGCAGCTATCAGCGGGCCCTCTGATCGGACACTGTGATCGGACACTGTGACACCGCCCGCCCATGCGAGATGATGCGGTCCTGGCCACGTAACCCTGGGAGCGCCATGACCGAGCAGATCGCCACCGGCGACATCCACCACCTCCGGCTCACAGTCACCGACCTGGAGCGCAGCCGCTCCTTCTACACCAGCTTGCTCGGCTTCAGCGTCGCGGTGGAGTCGCCTGAGCCCATCGACCCGGCGACCACCGCGATGGCCGAGCTGCTGTTCGGCGGCGTCGTGATGATCCGCGGCAACTTGCTTCTCGGCCTGCGGCCGGTCGCGCAGGCCGGCGACTGGTTCGACGAGAACAGGGTTGGCCTTGATCACCTGAGCTTCGGCGTGGCCAGCCGCGGCGATCTGGAGCGCGCCCTCGCGCTCTTCGACGAGCAAGGCGTCCCGCATGGCCCGATCACCGGCCTGGACTCGTTCGGCATCTACGTGCTGCCGTTCCGTGATCCGGACAACGTTCAGCTGGAGCTGACGGCGCCGATGACCTGACCGGGCAGTCGCGGCCACAGCTGGTGCGACCACCCGACGCCGATCACGGCCGCGCCGGCCAGCAGGACCAGGGTGCTGCGCCGGTGTGCGCCGAGTCCCATCAGCGCATCGCCCACCAACCGCACGGCCTGCGCGGACGGCGGCATGTGCGCGAGCACGTACCGGCCGCGCCGCGTCCGCGCCAGGTCGTCAAGGTCGGCGAGGGCGAGCACGGCTGCTGAGCCCGCCGCGGGGTCAGTCACGCGCACGACCAGGGCCGCTCGCGGCCGGTCTCGCCACAGCAGCGCAATGGACACCAGGGCCGCCGCCACGTCGGCACCGATCTTGGCTGGATGAACCTGGTGAATCACCGCCCCGTCAGCCAGCCGCATGCGGCCATTCTCCCGGTTTGACGGCCGTCACCTCAGCGTCTCGAGTTCTGCGGTCCTGTCTCCGCCGGCGTCCCCGGTGTTCACGACCCCGCGCGGCTCAATCAGCAGCACCGCGGTCTCGACGTCAGCGCGCGGGCAGTGCTCGGTCCCGCGCGGAACGACGAAGAGCTCGCCCGGGCCGAGGTGCACGTCGCGGTCGCGCAGCTGCACCGTCAGCGCGCCGTCGATGACCAGGAACAGCTCGTCGGTTTCGGCGTGCGCGTGCCAGGTGAAGTCGCCCAAGACCTTCACGATCTTGATCTCGTAGTCATTGAGCTCGGCGATCTTTTTCGGCGCCCAGTGCTCGCTGAAACGGCCAAGCATGGCGCCCATGTTGACTGCGTCCATGCCAGCATCCTGACACTGCGATCTCGCCAGGACGCGGCGGCCGGCGGTGCGCGCCATTCTGGTGAGATGGGCACATGTGCACCGCGGTCCTCGGCATCCAGGCTGGACGTCCCGTGCTTCTCGCGGGGATCAGAGATGAGCTCACCGACCGGCACTGGGAGGGCCCTGCGGCACACTGGCCGCGCGACCCCGACCTGATCGGCGGCCGGGACCTGCAGGCGGGCGGCACGTGGCTCGCCGTCGCCCCAGCCCGGCACCGGGTGTCCTGCGTGCTCAACGGCACCGGGCGGGCAGCGCCAGCGGCAACCAGGCGGTCGCGCGGGGAACTGCCGCTGCTGGCCGCCGCTGGCGAGTGGCCAGGCCGGCTCACGGACTTCGACCCGTTCCTGCTGATCGTCGCCGAGCCTGGCCTGGCGGTGCTGCGAACCTGGGACGGATCCGACATCACCGAGCAGGCGCTGCCGGACGGCCTCCACTTCGTCGTCAACAGCGGCCACGCGAGCGAGCTGACAGGAGCGGGCGGGACGACGGCCGACTGGGCGGGTCCCGACTGGCAGGGAGCGCCGCCGCCTGACGGCAGGGAACACGAGCTCGCGCGCGCCGCTTGGTTTCTCAGCCGGTTCAGGTCGTCCGCCCGCCCGGACCCAGTGCCGGGGAAACCGGTCTCAGATGCCTGGGACGCCTGGTTCCCGCTGGTCAACGGCGACGGCCTCGAGCCACATGATGAGCGCGCCCTGATAGTCAGCAGAGAGCTAGAAGGCGGACGCACCTGGGGTACGACGTCGGTGTCGCTCGTGGCGCTCACGCCCAGCTGGGTCCGCTACGACTTCTGCCCGGTACCCGGCGACGCGGCCGCCTGGCACCGAGTCCTCTGAGGGCGCCGATCTCAGCCCATCGACTTGGCGCCGTCGATGGACTCCCGCAGGATGTCCGCGTGGCCGGCGTGCTGCGCCGTCTCCGCGATGATGTGCAGCAGCACCCGGCGCGCCGACCACGACGCGCCGCGCTCGAACCAGGGTGCGTCAGGGAGCCGTTGCTCGGCGTCGAGGTCCGGCAGCGTCCTGACGAGCTCGTCGGTCTCGGCGGCGACCTCGTCGTACCGCTTAAGCAGCCCGGCAAGCGTCTCGCCGTCGGTCATCTGGAACATGGCCGACCAGGTGTCGGCGGCCGTGGCCGGATCGAACGCCATCACGCCGGGGCCCTCGACGATGAACCGCCCCCACTGCCACTCCGTGTGCGCCACGTGCTTGATCAGCCCGCCAAGGCACAGCTCGCTCACCGTCGTCCGCCGCGAAGCCTGCTCGTCATTCAGCCCCCGGGTCGTAAACCGAAGAAAATACCGCTGCTTGGCCAGCGAGGCCAGCAGGTCGGCGCGCTCGCCTGTCACTGTCTGCGTCGTGCTCACGATCCCGGCCTCTCCCTGGCTCTGTGTGCGTCCCCTGATCTGTTCAGCACGCTACGCCTCAGTACTGACAACACGCTGGCCGGAATGCCTGGCCGTGCCCGGCGGTTGCTGGCGGACATGGCAACGGTTGTGCTGGCTACCGGGTACGGCGGCCCCGAAGTGCTGGCGGTCAAGGAGGAGCCGACGCCCGCTCTCGGCCCTGGCGACGCCAAGATCGCCGTGCGGGCGGCGGGCGTCAATCCCGTCGACTACAAGTCATACTCGGGCAGGTTCAGTTCGGACCCGGCGGCCTTGCCGATCCGGCTGGGGTTCGAGGCCGCAGGGACCGTGACCCAGGTCGGCGACGACGCAGAACCGATTGCCGTCGGCGACGACGTCATCGCCTACCGGATCACCGGCGGCTACGCCACAGAGCTCGTGGCGCCTGCCTTCGCGCTCGTGCCGAAACCCGAATCGCTGGGCTGGCCGGAGGCTGCGGGGCTCATGCTCACCGGGGTCACTTCCTGGCACTGCCTGGCCGCCACCGGCGTGGACGCCGGTGACACGGTGCTGATCAATGGCGGGGCCGGAGGAGTCGGCCTGATGGCGATCCAGCTCGCGACCGACCGCGGCGCGACCGTGATCGCGACGGCAAGCCCGCGCAGGCACGAGCTGCTGCGTGAACTCGGGGCCCGCCCGGTCACGTACGGGCCGGGGCTCGCGGAACGGGTCAGAGCGGCCGCACCCGATGGCGTCACGGCCGCGCTCGACTTGGTCGGTACCGACGAGGCCGTGGACGTCTCGCTCGAGCTCGTGGCCGACAGAGCCAGGATCGCGACCATCGCGGCCTTCTCTCGCGCCGGGCAGGCGGGCATCAGGGCGCTCGGCGGCGGCCCGGGCGCCGAGCCCGGAACCGAGATCCGGACGGCGGCCAGGCCAGAACTCGCGAGGCTCGCGTCGCAAGGGCGGCTTCGGGTGATCGTCGCCGCGACGTTCCCGCTGACCGAGGCGGCCGATGCGCATCGCGCCATCATGACCGGGCACACGCCCGGCAAGATCGCGCTGATCCCGTAGCACGCCGTCGCACTCCGGATCCAGTATATGGCTTGACACGTATATACTCTGGCAGGCATATTTACTGGTGATGGACACACTCTGGCCAGCCCTGGCCGATCCGCACCGCCGCGCCATGCTCGATGAGCTGCGCGACGGGCCGTGCCCGGTCGGCGAGCTCGCCAGCAGGCTCGGCCTGTCCCAGCCGATGACGTCCAAGCACCTGCGGGTGCTGCGGGACGCTGGCCTGGTCAACGTGCGCAAGCAAGCGCAGCAGCGCATCTATGCCGTCGATCCGGCCAGCCTGGCCAGCCTCGACGCGTGGCTGGCCCCGTACAGGAAACTGTGGAACGACTCGCTCGACGCACTGGCCGGCTATCTCGACCACGAGGAGGAGAGCTGATGGAACGCGGAACCCTGATAGATCACGACGGCCGCCCGGCCGTGCGCTTCAGGCGCGAGTTCGCCCACCCGGCCGAGCGGCTCTGGGCCGCGATCACGAACCCCGAGGACCTCGCGCGCTGGTTCCCTTCCAAGGTCAGGATGGAGCCACGGGCGGGTGGCACGATCGAGTTCTTCGGCGACCCCAACCAGCCAGCGGCACGCACCACAGGCACGATTCTCGTGTTCGAGCCGCCGACCCGGCTCGCCTACACCTGGCACGCCAGCGAGCTGCACTTCACGATCGAGGCGGCGGCCGGCGGCGGCTGCGTGCTCACGCTGACCGACGTGCTCGATGCACGGGATGCGGCAGCGCGCAACGCAGCGGGCTGGACAGTCTGCCTGGCCGAGCTCGGCAAGCACCTGGCCGGGCAGCGGGCCGACGGCCCGCACAGCGACACCGCGGAATCGTGGCAGCGGCACTACGACGACTACGTCGCTGCCGGGATGCCGTCCGGCGCGGGGATCCCGGCCGGCGGCTGAGGCGCCACGCGTCGTGTTCCCCCAAGCCGCCGGCACCGCGCGTTAGCCTGACCACATGCCTGCGCACGACAGCCAGCCAGATCCTCGCTACGAGGACCTGATCGACGAGCTGATGGGGGAGCCCGGCGTGACGCCGCCGCACGGCGGCGGCTTCGGCCGGTCGGCCTGCCGGTACAACGGCAAGATCTTCGTGATGTTCGTCAGGGGGCGGCTCGTGCTCAAGCTGCCGGAGTGCCGCGTCGACGACATGATCGCCGCTGGTCATGGCGTCCGGTTCGACGCGAACAAGGGCACGCGGATGCGGGAGTGGCTCAGCCTGGATCCAGCCAGCGATCAGCCATGGCTGCCGCTCGCCAGGGAGGCACTCGGCTTCGCCAGGTCCTGACGCAGCGCGCGGTCACAGCAGCCCAAGCCCCTCGGTGACCGCGTCGATCCGCTCGGCCTGCGCGGGACCGATGGCGCAGCAGGTCAGCGTGCCCGCCGGGACCTGCGTCCGGCCCGCGTCGCGGACGAGCTCGACCGGCAGGCCGTCGCCGCGCGCCCTGGCGACGAGCTGATCGAGCGCTCCCGCGTCCGCCACCTTGAGCACGACCTTCGCCTGGCCGTCCTCAAGCCAGCTATGGAAGGCCGCGCCGCGCTGATTCGCGAGCGCGGCGGCCACGGCAGCGTGCGCGACCTGGGCGGCGATCTTGCCGCGCCCCATGCCCAGGTCGGTCCTGACCACGAGCGCCAGCTTCATCGCCACGGGTACACCGTATGCCGCTCGCGCAGGGGCACGGCGCGTCGCCGGCGGTATGGTGAGGGCCCGTGAGCGCGACCGCCGAGGACTCTGCTGGACAGCCGGGCTCGCCAGTCCGGCTGTTCAACACCCTCACCCGCCAGGTCGCCGACTTCGTTCCCGGCAGCCCGCCCGACGTCGGCATGTACACCTGCGGCCCTACCGTCTACGCGGACCAGCACATCGGGAACATGCGGGCGTATGTCTTCGCTGACACTGTCAAGCGTGCACTGACCTGGAAGGGCTACCGGGTGCGCCACGTCATCAACATCACCGACGTCGGGCACTTGACCTCCGACGCCGATGAGGGCGACGACAAGCTGGAGCTCGCCGCGCGGCGCGAGCGCGCGAACGCCTGGGAGATCGCCGAGCGGTACACCAGGGACTTCAAGGCCGACCTCGGGCGGCTGCGCATCGTCGAACCCGACGTCTGGTGCAAGGCGACGGAGCACATCCAGCAGATGATCAGTTTCGCTGAGGAACTCGACGCGGCCGGCTGGTGCTACCGGCTGCCGTCGGGACTGTACTTCGACACCTCGAAGATCCCTGACTACGGCGCGCTCGCCCGGATTGACGTGGCCGGCCAGCAGGCAGGGGCGCGCGTGGAGGTCGCCGAGGGCAAGCGGAACCCGGCCGACTTCGCGGTCTGGCGGACCACACCGCCCGGCGAGAACCGACAGATGGAGTGGAACTCGCCGTGGGGCCGTGGCGCGCCAGGCTGGCATCTGGAGTGCTCGGTGATGTCGATGCGCTACCTGGGCCCGCACTTCGACATCCACACGGGCGGGGTCGATCACATTCCCGTGCACCACACCAACGAGATCGCGCAGAGCGAGGCGTACCTCGCGGACGGGCAGCCGTGGGTCCGCTGGTGGCTGCACGGCGAGTTCATCAACCTCAGGGGCGCGAAGATCTCTAAGTCGACGGGCGGTGGCGTGCTCGTCAGCGACCTCATCGACCGCGGCTATCATCCCGCGGTCTACCGGTACTTGCTGCTGCAGTCTCACTATCGCAGCCAGTCGGAGTTCGCCTGGGCCGGCATGGACAGCGCCCAGGCGGCGCTCAGGAGACTGCTCGACCGCCTCGCCACGGCCCGATCCCACGCACTGTCCGCCGGTACCGGACCTGGCCAGCAGCTCAGCGCCGCGGCCGCCGCGCACCTGACCGCGTTCAGCGGGGCGATCAGCGATGACCTGAATACGCCACGGGCTCTGGCCGCCGTCGCAGCCGCGTCGCGGGACGACCAGCTCAGCGACGCCGACCTGACCGCGCTGGCGCGCCAGTTCGACCAGGTGCTCGCCGTCGGTCTCACCGACCTCATGCCCGCCGACCTCGACCTGAAGCGCAGCGACGCGACGCTCGCCGACGACGAGGTCAAGGCGCTGGTCGCGAGGCGGAACGCGGCACGGGCCGGCAGAGACTTCGCGACGTCTGACCGGATCCGCGACCAGCTCGCCGAGGCCGGAGTGGCGGTCGAGGATCACCCGGGCGGCGAGTCGACATGGCGCTGGCGGTGACCGGTCACTTCACCCTGATGCCACAGGAGGGCTCAGGCTTCGCCGGCGATGCCGGCGAATGGCGGCAGGCCAGGCTCCACGTCACCGACGCCATCACCAGCGCGGGCACGTTCCTCGATGTCGGATGCGCCAACGGCCTCTTGATGGAATCGGTCGTAACCTGGCGCGCGCGGGTATACCTTGTGCCCGCAGCATCGCGACCAGCAGGACCGTGAAGTGCCTGCAGTTGCCTGCCAGCCTGGCTGAGGGCTGTCGCGGCTCGGTAAGCGGGCTGGCATCCCTGCCGGTGATGAGCCCGAGCAGCTCTTCTGTCCGCCTGACGTGCACGCTCGCACGGTCCTCGTCGCTGAGGCTCACGCCGTACAACCCGGCGAGGTGCTCGTGGATGATCAGCCCGTGCAGCACCGCGGACAGCCCGGCGACGTCGCGCGGCTGGTCGCTCAGCAGCGCGGCGTGCCGGCCAGGCGACGTCATCGGCCCGGCCTGGCTGTAGTAGGGAAGGGTGGGCGGGGTATTGAAGACCTGCATAACGCTCCTCGCGAACTGACCGGATCGTTCCGCAACCGGACTCGTTGCTGCCTTCTGCGTGCGCGTCTCATGCCGGAAGATTGCCGATATGAGCCGCGCACTACTCATCATTGACGTTCAGGAGTCCTTCCGTCACCAGCCGATCTGGCGCACCGTGTCCGATCCCAAGATCGCCGATAACCTCCGGCCGCTCGTGTGCGCGGCCCGGGCAGCCGGCGACGAGGTCATCTGGGTCCTGCACAGCGAGCCTGGCAGCGGAGGCCCGTTCGATCCGGGATGGGGCTTCGTAACGATCATGCCGCCGCTCGTCCCTGAGCCTCGTGATCCTGTGCTGACGAAGACATCGCACAACGCCTTTACCACCACGAACCTGCAGCAGCTCCTGACCAGCCGGGGCATCAGCGAGCTGCTCATCACGGGGTTGCGCACCGAGCAGTGCTGCGAGACGACCGCGAGGCTCGCCTCCGACCTCGGTTACTGGGTCACGTTTGTGCTCGACGGGACCGCCACCAACCCGATCCCTGACCCGGCCGCCAAGGCGGGCCAGAGCATCGATGAAATGCTCGCTGATCCGCGGACGCTGACCGTCGAGGCGATCATGGACAGGACGCGCTACACGCTCGCCGGCCGGTTCGCCGACGTCTGCTCGATCGCCGATCTGCTCGAGCGGTACAAAGCCAGCACAGGCTAGCCTGACCAGATCATGCCTACTGTCGCGTTCATGCTCGCTCCGCAGCTGCACGTGCTCGACCTGGCCGGCCCTTCCCAGGCGTTCTCCACGGCGGCGGAGGAGGGGCACGGCTACGTGCTCAGGTACGTCGCCGACCAGCCAGACGTACCCACCGCGCAGGGCATCACGGTCAGGGCGGAGACCATCTGGCCCGATCTTGGCCCGCAGGACCTGATCCTGGTACCTGGCTGGCAGGCCAGCGCGTACGGGCACGGCCAGCCCTTCCGCGAAGCGAGCCTGCGCCGGCTCGCCGGGCACCACGCCGCCGGCGGGATGGTGGCGAGCGTGTGCGCGGGAGCGCGTGCGCTGGGCGCCGCCGGCTTGCTCGACGGCCGCCGCTGCACCACGCACCACGACATACAGGACGACCTCGCGGCCCGTTACCCGCGTGCGCAGGTCGTGCGGGACGTGCTGTATGTCGTCGACCGGCGGGTCGCCACCTCAGCGGGGATCGCCAGCGGCATCGACCTGGCGCTGCACCTGATCGCGGCCCGGCACGGCCCGTCCGCGGCCGCCCGGGTGGCGAGGTCCATGGTGGTCTATACCAGGCGGAACGGCGAAGAGCAGCAGGCGAGCGCCATGTTGCGGCACCGCGGTCACCTGAGCGACCTCGCGCACCGCGTGCAGGACCAGATCGAGTCCAGGTTCACGGATAGGCTCCCGCTGACCGAGCTCGCCGCCACGTGCGGCGTCAGCGAACGATCCCTGACCAGGCATTTCGAGAAAGCCACGGGCACTACGCCGCTGCGCTATCAGCAGGCACTCCGGCTGGAGCGGGCCGAGCACCTGATCGGGCACGGCGCAAGCGTGGAGTCGGCCGCCCTGGCCGTCGGCTTCCAGGACGCCAGGATGCTGCGCCGGCTTCGGGCGCGGGCGGTTCCCGAGGATGGGTGCTAAGGCGCCGGGGTCGTGATGAGCTCGGGCACCGTGTCAAGGTCGACGCCGAAGTACTCGCGGTAGGCACCGAGCACGGCGTCGTCGTCCGCCAGCTCCTGCTCCGTCCTGGTGCCGCCGCTGGTCCTGATCAGCGTGCGGCCGCTCAGCGAGATCCGGCCGTCGTCGGTGAGCAGCGAGCAGATCAGTCCCATCCTGAAGTGCGACTGGGGCGCTGTCTGCTGCCACCAGCAGGTTGGCACGAAGTCGGCCAGGGCCCGCGCGCGCCGCTCGATCCGGTACTGCGGCTGGCCGTCCTTGGCCACGTCCACGTCACCGTCCGGCGCGTCGGCCAGCACGAACCGGCCACCGGGATCGCCCTGGGCGTCCCTGCCGTCGTAACGCAGCGGATAGCTGCTGTGGGCGCCGAAGCCGACGTCGGCCAGCCACGGGCCGCTGCCATCGGGCAGGCGCACCACCAGGGCCAGGTGGTCGAACGGCGGCCCGAGCCGGCCCTCGCCGCCGTAGACCCGCGCGGCGGCCCGCGTCACCTGGGCACCAAGCCCCTCAAGCAGCAGCGCGAAGGCACCGTTGAGTTCGTAGCAGAAGCCGCCGCGCCGCCTGGTGACGATCTTGGCAATCAGGTCGGCCTCGCCCAGGGAGATGGGCTCGCCCAGGTGAATGCTCAGGTTCTCGAACGGAACGGTGCGCTGGTGCGCCAGGTGCATGGCGCCGAGCGTGGCCGCGTCCAACGTCGTGGGCCGGTTCATCCCGATGCGGTCCAGGTAGGCGGCCAGCGCCGCGGCATCCATCACAGGCGCCTGGCCATCAGGATGTCGTCCACGTACCGGCCGTTGATGAGGAACTCCTCAAGCTGGGTTCCCTCGCGGGCGAAGCCGTGCCGCTCGTACAGCCGGATGGCCGCCCTGTTGGTGCTCAGCACCCGCAGCGTCAGCTTGCGGATGCCTCGGTCGCGCAGTTGTTTCGCGGCCGTGTCCAGGAGGCTGCCGGCCGCGCCTTGGCGGCGCGCCTCCGGGTGCACCGCGAGCCCCTGCACCTGGATGACGTGCGCGTTCTCCGGCAGCCGCGTGGGCGGCTTGAGCCGGATGTAGCCGAC
>DASUHI010000234.1:0-2182 GCA_036273575.1 Streptosporangiaceae bacterium
ACATCCTGCGGAGCATGCGGACCGAGGGCCAGACGATCCTGCTCACCACCCATTACCTGGAGGAGGCGGAGAACCTCTGCGACCGGATCGGCGTCATCGACCACGGCAAGCTGCTGACCACCGGCACGCTCGCCGAGCTCAAGGCGGCGGTCGGCGACGAGACGGTCCTCACCTTCACGTTCGCCGGCGACACCGAGGAACTGGCGGGCAAGGCCCAGCACGCCGAGGCGGTCACGTCGGCCGAGCACGAGGGCGCGGTGCTGCGCCTGCACACCGCCGAGCCGGAGCGGGCCCTGGAATGGACCCTCCAGACCGCCTCGGAACTGCGGCTCCCGCTCCAGGACGTGCAGATCCTGCGGCCGAGCCTGGAATCTGTCTTCCTCTCGCTGACCGGCAGGGAGTACCGCGAATGACCACGGTAGCGATCGCGGACGAGGCAGTCGTCCGGCCCCGGGGCGGCAAAGCCCACGCCTTCGTCACCCTGCTCGCGCGCGACCTGCGCGTCGCCCGGCGCGACCTCGTGTCGTTCTCGATCCGGTCGATCATGCAGCCAGCGCTGTTCGTCTTCGTCTTCGCCTACGTACTGCCGAGGCTGGGCTCGCACGGCGGCGCCTCGCCGTTCGCCGCCAGCCACCCGGGCTCGATCTCGTTCTCCACCATCTTGGTCCCCGGCCTGGTCGCGACGTCGATCCTGGTCCAGGGGCTGATGGCCACCACCGCTCCGCTCATGATGGAGCTCTCCTACACCAGGGAGATCGAGGACCGGGTGCTGGCCCCGGTCCCCACCTGGGCCCTGTCGGTCGAGAAGATCGTGGCCGGCGCCATCCAGGCGCTGCTCGCGGGCCTGCTGGTCTTCCCGTTCGTGCTGCTCATCCACGCCAAGGGCCAGGCGCCGACGCTCGACTTCTCGCGCTGGTGGCTGCTGGTCACCGTGCTGCTGCTGGCCTCGGTGTTCACCTCCGCGTTCGCGATGCTGCTGGGGATGGTCATCGACCCGCGCAAGCTGAGCACCATCTTCGCCATCATCGTCGTCCCGATGACCATGCTGGGCTGCGTCTACTACCCCTGGGCGCAGCTCAGCTCCATCCGCTGGCTGCAGTACGTCGTGCTGCTCAACCCCCTCGTCTACATCAGCGAGGCGCTGCGGGCGGCCCTCACGCCGGAGATCAAGTACATCCACGTGTGGATCCTGCTGCTGGTGCTGTGCGGAGGAATCGCCCTGACCGTGACGATCGCGTCGCGTGCGTTCGTACGCCGAGTCGTCGACTGACCGGCGGCGGAAAAGGAGACCCATGGGAACTACGGCTCTGATCAGCGGTATCCCGTCCGGGCAGGAAACCCCTGCACAGGAGGCACCCGTGCAGGAGACATCCGTCTCGCCACCCCCGAACGGGTTCGTCTCCCGCGACGCACAATTCACCGAGCTCGACGCGCTGCTCCGGCGCGGCCGCCTGGTCACCCTGACCGGGCCGCCCGGAGCGGGCAAGAGCCGGCTGCTGGTGGAGTACCTGATCCGCAACGGGCTCGACACCGGCGGGTTCGTCGACCTGACCGAGGCGGACCCGGGCGCCGACGTGACCGCGGCGCTGGTGGCAGCGGCCGCCGGCGCGCGCGGCCAGGAGACGCTGCTGGTGCTGGACGGCTGCGATCACGTCATCGGCTCGTGCGCGCGGACGATCTCCGCGCTGCTGCGCGCCGACGGCGGGCTGCGGGTGCTGGCCACCAGCCGCGAGGCGTTCCGTATCGCGGGGGAATCGGTGTGCCCGGTTCCCCCGCTCGGCCTGGGCCAGGCGGTGGCGCTGTTCACGCTGCGGATGGCCGAGCGCAACTCGAGCGTGACCGGAGTCGACCAGGCGGTGCTCGAGGAACTGTGCCGCCGCCTCGACCGCCTCCCGCTCGCGATCGAGCTCGCGGCGGCCTCTTGCGACGTGATGTCGCCCGGCGACCTGCTGCGCCGTCTCGACGGGCGCATCGAGGTGCTGGCGGGCGGCGACCGCAGCGGCCCGGTCAGGCAGCAGAGCCTGGCCGCGGCGCTGGACTGGAGCTTCAGCCTGCTCGAGGACGCCGAGCGGACGCTGCTCGGCCGCCTGGCCGTCTTCGACGGCACGTTCAGCCTCGACGACGCCGAGCAGGTGTGCGCGGGCCACGGGGCCGGCGCGCCCGCGATCTTCGCCGGGATCGC
>DASUHI010000235.1:0-13530 GCA_036273575.1 Streptosporangiaceae bacterium
GCCTTGTCCGACGCGACCAGCTCCGGCGCTCCAGCCCGCGCCAGGTGCGCTGCGCCCGACGTCGCCCGGCGGGCGGCGGTCATCGGGCGCGGGGAATTCGGCGGTGGCCCCGTAGTCGTTGTCAGGTGCGGGTCGCCGGTATCCGCGCGTCGTACGGTCGTCGAACCCGGGCGGCCGGTAGTCCCCACTCGCATGGTTGCCGCCTGGAGGCAGCTGACTGCCGCCGGGCCAGCGCCAGTCATCTCGCCCGCCCGCGCCACGGTAGTCGCTCGCCTGCCGGTACCCGTTGCCGCCCGGCCCGTACCCGTTGCCGTCAGGGGGGTAGCGGGGACCGCCGTCCTGACGGTAGGCGTTGCCAGGCGGGCCATAGCCGTTCCCCGGCTGGCCGCGGTCAGACGGCGGGCGGTAGCTGCCAGGGCCCTGACGGTCGTCGCGCTCATTGTTGCGGCGAGCGCGATGGTGGTTCCCGGTCGGCCGGGATCCCTGACCTCGGTCGGAGTCAGACGCGCCCGACCCGGCCTCAGATCCTGGCGAGCTCATCTGCGCTCCTCCGTCGCTCGCGGCTCCTGGCCATCACCGACGCTATCTGCATATTCCGGTGGGCTGGTCAGGTTCTGCAAACCTTCCGAGCCGTATCCGGCTCGCGCGCCGGCCGCGGCGCGAAACTCCGGCGGCGCGATCCAGTCTGACGGCGACTCGGATCCGCCACCGGGTGCCGGCGTGAGCGGATCGCCCGCCGCCGGTCCTGGCCCGTCAGTTTCGTAGGCAAACGGCGCGGTCGCGTCGTCGTCTTGCGTCGGCGGTTTTGTTGAGCCATCAAAGTCGTTCGCGTCATCGGGCGGTGCAGGCCTGCCGGTCCTGATCGCGCGCGCCGCGGAAGCGATCACGAACAGCGCGAGTACGGCCGCGCAGATCACCAGCGCGACGGTGCCGAAGTCGGTCGGGTGGACGACGATGACCAGAGGGAACGTCGGCAGCGGGTGTGCGGCCAGCCGCGATCCGGCCGGCGCCGTCAGGCTCAGCCTGATCTTGCCGTGCTCTCCGTTGACCCGGACCGTCAGCTTGACCGGCGCCGAGTAACTCAGCGGCGGGACCTGAATCGACGGTGGCGCGCCGGTGACCGTGGCATGGTCCGCATCCACTCGCAGGCTGACCCTGACCGTGTACCGCAGGTCGTTGCGGATGACCACGTTCACGGGCGCGGTCTTCCCGCCGAACGTGACGTGATACGCGTTGTGCCTGCCGCCGCCGCCCCGGATCGTGACGCCATGAAGCTGGCTGCGCACGTAGCGAGATGTCCGTCCGAACAGCAGGCGCGCGTGCTTCGTTGCCCTGCCGCGCCAGGCGGAAGACTCGATGCCGTAGATGGCGCGGCTGAGTTCTGGGTCAGGGTTCTCCCTGATCGACTGCAGCAGCGCGATGCGGTGATCGAGCCTGGATACGTCGTGCAGCAGCTTCGCGGGCAGTTCGGCGGCTGATGCGTCCTGGGTGATCTTCGGGTAGATCCGCCGAGAGGGCTGCGCGACCATCTGGCTGACGGTCGAGGGCTTCAGCCACGGGGCGCTGACCGTGTCGGCGAGCAGACCGCTGGCGAGCTGCTTCGGCGGGTCCCATCGGCGCGGCGGCGCGATCATGATCGGCCGGACGATGCTCGGCGCCTCTGAGGCGATCATCGCGGTCTCGGCCAGGTACAGCTGGCCGGTCGAGAAGATGTCGCCCGCGCTGGCCGACGTGGCTGCCTTGGTGTTCAGCAGCGCCGAGATCGCGTGATCGGCGAGCAGGATCTGGAAGGTGTCGCCGATTCCCGTCAGCTTTTTGCTGACCGCACCAGGGGTGTAGTTCACCGGCGAGGCCCCGGGCGCGGCGAGGATCACGGTGTTGATGGTCGCCTTGGCCGCCAGCGTGTCGAGCACCACCTGGCTGGCGATGCCCGAGGGCGGCCAGGCGATAGCCGAGAACTGGCGCGGGCTGGCCGGAACCGGGGCGGGCACCGAGCTCCTGCCCAGGATCTGATGACCGGCCCGTTGCCCGGCAATGAAGGCAAGCCGAAGGTCCGAGACGTCACTGTTCCTGGTTAGCGCCGCCACGTCGATGTCGGCGTACGGAGTCAGGAATACCGACTGCCCCGCGGTCGCCTTGCGCACGTTCGCGAGCCAGCGCGAGGCGTTCTGATCGGCGGGCTGGGTTGCGCCCGGGCGACATCGCGCTGTGGCGCCGACCCGGTACGGCTTGGTCATCGCCTGCACGCCTTGCAGCAGCGACGGGTCGATGGCCCACGTGAGCCCCGCCCGCGAACTGTAGCGTGCGCCGACCGCGAGCAGGGAGTTCAGCCTGCCGTTCTGGGCGATCCGCGCCGCGAGGTTGTTGTCGGTCAGCCCGGCGCACGCATTCTGGTGCGGCGTGTCGATCAGCGGCCAGACCCAGGAAATCGGGAACGGCTTCGGCCTTCGCTGCCCCGCGCAGCTCGTCGCCTTGGGCGGCCAGTACGGCAGCGGAACAGGGTCCTGCGCGACGGCCAGAACGTCGCTGACCTGGACGGTCAGCGGATATACGCCGAAGCAGCTCAGGCCCAGCTTGCTGACCGGCAGCTGGATCGCGAACCGGGAGCGCTGCCCGCCGCCGAGACGTGCGACATGCACGGCCGGGACGTTCACCGCGGTCTGCCCCGGCTGGTAGCCGCCACGGGCGAAGTGCTCCAGGTTGCTGCGCGATCCAAGTGGTGTGCTCGAGGAAAGCAGCTGTACCGACAGGCCGGTGGCCGCCGTCGAGGACTGGTTCCGCACCTGACCGGTAATCGTGATCGTATGGCCTCGCTGGGCGTACGCCGGGCTCACGGACGTCACGTTGATCGCAAGCGGCTCGCTCGGCGCCTGTGCGCTCGGCTGCGCCTCGGCCCGGCCGCTGAGCAGCGGCAGCGCGGCAGACAGTCCGGCGATGGCGGCCGCGGCGCACGCGCGAAACCGGCGCTGGCGCTGCCTGGCGACATGCGAGCGGGCCATGGCGCTCATGCTATTGCGGCTGCCGAGCGCGTCAGGCCGTCCGTTGCTCAGCACCCGTCAACCAGACCATGAGCGCGGGGAGTCCGCCCCGCAATCTGTTCACTACGTCTACCTTTCCTGTCGCGCTCGCCGGGAACCCGGCTTCCGGTAGGCGTGCGGTTGCGCCTACCCTCGATGCCCGTGCAGGATCCCACTCCTATGACGCCGGAACAGCAGCGCGCGGCCAAGGCTTTGCTGAGGTCGTCGCTGTCCGGCGGGCTGAAGCCGGCGGCCGCGCTGGCCCGGCTGTTCGCCAGGCGCGGGTACGAGATCGCGCTCGTCGGCGGCCCAGTGAGGGACGCGTTCCTGCGAAGGCCGCACGGCGACATCGATCTCGCCACCGACGCGCTGCCCGAGCAGGTGCTGGAGATCGTGACCGAGTGGGCGGACGTGACCTGGCCGGTGGGGATGAAGTTCGGCACCGTGGGGCTGCGCAAGGACGGCAACCAGTTCGAGATCACGACCTACCGGAGCGAGCGATACGAGCGGCACTCGCGCAAGCCGGGCGTGGAGTACGAAAAGTCGCTCAACGCGGACCTGTCCAGGCGGGACTTCACCGTCAACGCGATGGCGGCCCGGCTTCCTGGCCTGGAGGTCGAGGACCCGTTCGGCGGGCTTGCCGACCTGCGCGACCGGATCTTGCGGACGCCTGGCCGCGCCACCGACTCGTTCGACGACGACCCGCTGCGGATCCTGCGGGCCGCGCGGTTCGTGGCGGAGCTCGGGCTGACGCCGACGCAGGATGTCACGCGCGCGATGACCGAACTCGCGCCGCGGCTGAAGATCGTCTCGGCCGAGCGGATATCGGCCGAGCTGGCGAAGTTGCTTAGCGCCGGTCGCCCGGGCGGGCCGTCGGCCGGCATCGACCTGCTGGTGCGGACGGGCGTCGCCGAGCAGATCATGCCCGAGGTGCCGAGGATGCGGCTCGAGGTGGACGAGCACCACAGGCACAAGGACGTGTACCGGCACTCGCTGACCGTGCTTGACCAGGCCATCGCCCTGGAGGAGCGGTACGGGCTCGAGGGCGACCTGCGGCTCAGGCTCGCCGCGCTGCTGCATGACGTCGGCAAGCCCAGAACCAGGTCGCTGCTGCCGGACGGCCGGGTCGCGTTCCATCACCACGACACAGTGGGTGCGAAGCTCGCGCGCAGCCGGCTGCGGAGCCTGCGTTTCCCGAACGACGTGACCGACGACGTCGCGAAGTTGATTGGCCTGCACCTGCGGTTCCACGGGTTCGGAACGGGGGAATGGACGGACTCCGCGGTTCGGCGCTACGTCACCGACGCAGGCCCGCTGCTGCCCAGGCTGCACGCGCTCACCAGGGCGGACTGCACGACACGGAACAAGGCCAAGGCCGAGCGGCTGTCCCGCAGCTACGACGCGCTCGAACGGCGGATCACCGAGCTCGCCGCGCAGGAGGAACTGGCGAAGATCAGGCCCGACCTGGATGGCAACGAGATCATGGCGCTGCTCGACATTCCCCCTGGCCGGGAAGTCGGCCGTGCCTATGCGCACCTGCTCGAGCTGCGGATCGAGCATGGCCCGCTCGGTCGCGACCGCGCGATTCAGGAACTGCTGCGCTGGGCGGCTGGGTCGGACTCGGCCGGGCCAGGCTCGGCCGACACCGGCTGACCGGTCATCAGCCAGTACGCCCCGGCGGCGACGAAATAGCCGCAGCCGACGATCAGCAGCAGCGGGATCGAGTGCCCGGTGTCGGGCATGAATCCAGCGCTCACGGCCGCGCCAAGCACGAACGTGACGTTGAAGAGCATGTCGTAGACCGAGAACACCCGGCCGCGGTAGTCGTCCGCCATTTCCCGCTGCAGGATCGTCGTCACGCAGATCGCCAGGCCCTGAGCCACCAGCCCGAGCGCGAATCCGATGGCGATGAACTCCAGCTGGCCGAACGTCAGCCCGAGAGCGATGGTGACGACGCCGCCCGCCGCGAGCAGGATCGAGATCCAGGCCGCGTACGGTATCCGCCTGGTGGCGACCGGAGTGAGCCAGGCTGCCGCGCCGTAGCCGATCGCCGAGCTGATTACGACGGGCAGGAAGTGCCGCAGCGCCTCGTTGCTGTTGCTGCCTGGGTAGAAGTAGTTCCTGTACAGCAGGATCGACATCAGCAGCAGGATCCCGTAGACGAACCGGTGCGCGCCGATCGCGGTCAGGGCGGCGCGCGCGTTCCTCCGGTGCACGACGTGCCGAAGCCCGGCGACGAGCCCGGCCGCGACGCGGCCCAGTTCGGTCGCGATGCTGGCCAGGGCGGCGCCTGGGGGCAGATCCGGCCCGAGCGAGCCATGGGCAATGCGGGTCGCGCTCAGCCCGGCGGCCAGGTAGCACAGCGCGGCCGCGAGCAGGATCACGGCCGACCCGAACGCGCCGGGACCGGCCGCCAGGCGGACGCCGAGCCCGATGATGCCGCCGATGAACGCCACCACGGTGCCGGACGTAGGGCCGACCGAGTTCGCCATGACCAGTTCGTCGGCCCGCACGACGTGCGGCAGCGCGGCGGACAGCGAGGACAGGAAGAACCGGTTCACGCCGAGCACGACCAGCGCGGCCAGCCAGACCGGCAGCCCGAGCGCCCCGCCCGCGATGAAGGCAGCGGTGAGCACGCCGAATCCCGCGCGGAGCACGGCTGACCACACCATGATCTGGCGCCGCGACCACCTGTCGATGAACACGCCAGCGAACGGGCCTATCAGCGAGTACGGCAGGTACAGCACGGCGAACGACGTCGCCGCCGTCGCCGGGTCGGGGAACGAGGCTGAGTTGAAGAAGACGTAGGCGCCGAGCCCGGCGTTGAACACGCCGTCGCCGGTCTGCGAGATCAGCCTCGTCGCGTACAACTTGCGGAAACCGCTGCTGCCCAGGACCGTGCGCAGGTCGCCGATGAAGGACGACCTCGGCCCGGCAGCCGCCGCCGTCATGTCCTGGCCTGAGGCCAGCGGCCGGCCAGCAGGGCCCGGTGACCCGCGCGGCACTTCACGCAATCAGAGTACGGGCCGGGCACCGTGTGGCGCCCGGCCCGCACTGAGACGTCTGCTCGATTGTCAGCTGTCAGCGGTCGAGGTCGCCGCGGATGAACTTCTCGACAGCGTCGCGGGCGGTGTCGTCGCTGTACTGCTCGGGCGGCGACTTCATGAAGTACGACGAGGCCGACACGACCGGCCCGCCGATGCCGCGGTCCTTGGCTATCTTCGCTGCCCTGACCGCGTCGATGATGACGCCGGCCGAGTTCGGCGAGTCCCAGACCTCGAGCTTGTACTCCAGGCTCAGCGGGGTGTCGCCGAACGACTTGCCCTCGAGCCGCACATAGGCCAGCTTGCGGTCGTCGAGCCACGGCACGTGGTCAGACGGGCCGATGTGCACGTCGGCCTTGGCCATCTCGTGCGGGATCTGCGACGTGACGGACTGGGTCTTGGAGATCTTCTTGGACTGCAGGCGCTTGCGCTCCAGCATGTTCATGAAGTCCATGTTGCCGCCGAAGTTGAGCTGGTAGGTGCGGAGCAACTCCACGCCGCGGTCCTCGAATAGCTTGGCCATCACCCGGTGGGTGATCGTGGCGCCGACCTGGCTCTTGATGTCGTCCCCGACGATCGGAACGCCCGCCCGCTCGAACTTCGCGGCCCACTCCGGGTCGGACGCGACGAACACCGGCAGCGCGTTGACGAAGGCCACGCCCGCGTCGATGGCGCACTGCGCGTAGAACTTGTCGGCCTCCTCAGAGCCGACCGGCAGGTAGGAGACGAGCACGTCGGCCCGCGCGTCTTTGAGCGCTTGCACGACGTCGGCCGGCTGCTCGTCCGACTCGGTGATGATCTCGCGGTAGTACTCCCCGAGCCCGTCGTACGTCGGCCCGCGCTGGACCAGCACGCCGGTCGGCGGCACGTCGCAGATCGTGATCGTGTTGTTCTCGCTGGCGACGATCGCCTCGGCGAGGTCACGCCCGACCTTCTTGGCGTCCACGTCGAACGCGGCAACGAACTCGATGTCGCCGACGTGGTAGGGGCCGAACTGGACGTGCATGAGGCCCGGCACCCGGCTCGCCGGGTCGGCGTCCTTGTAGTACTCCACGCCCTGGACGAGGGAACTGGCACAGTTCCCGACGCCCACGATGGCTACCCGTACCGAACCCATACCGTTGTGCTCCTTATCTTTCTTCTCATCAAGCACCGTGCTGACCAGGCAGCCTGCCCGGTCAGTCGGTGCCGTCATGTGCGGTGCCGCCGTGCTCGCGCGCGGACTCCGTGTCCGTCCGCCGTTCGGAGGCGATCAGCTCGTTCAGCCAGCGGACTTCGCGCTCGACCGACTCCAGGCCGTGCCGCTGCAACTCGAGGGTGTAGCTGTCGACGCGTTCCCTGGTCCTGGCAAGCCCGGCGCGGAAGGACTCGACTCGCTCTTCCAGCCGGCTGCGCCTGCCCTCGAGGATCCGCAGCCTGACGTCGGCCGTGGTGAGGCCGAAGAAGGCGAACCTGACGCCGAACCCGTCGTCCTCCCAGGAGGCTGGCCCGGTCTGGGTGAGCAAGTCCTGCAGGTATTCCTTGCCGTCGGCGGTCAGGCGGTAGACGATCTTCGAGCGGCGCCCGGCGAGGGCCTTGGCCGCCTCGGGGATCGCGTCTTCGGTGATCAGCCCCCGCGCTGTCAAGTCCTTCAGGCAGGGGTAGAGCGAGCCGTAACCGAACGCGCGGAACGCCCCGAGCACCGAGTTGAGCCGCTTGCGCAGCTCGTAGCCGTGCATCGGAGTCTCGTGCAACAGCCCGAGCACAGCGAGCTCAAGCACGCCTGTTCGCTGGCTGCTCATCTGCGCTCCTGTCTCCTGGCCATTCGTTTAACTGGCAAGTTCTGGGCTACTATCCACCAAGCCGTCCTCCAGGACGGCCGCGGCCGCATATCCGCCCGATGTATCGGACCGATACATCTCAACGATATGTCGCGCCCTCGTGAGACGCAAGTCCGGCTATGTCCTCTCGCATGTCCGCAGGTCAATTCCTCTGCGGGCGGAGAGGGGACCAGGGCTCGGCCTCAGCGCAATTCCGTCGTAACCTGTCGGTCATGAGGCGATCGGTGGTCGACTACGCACTGGCGCGGCGCGCGACGCTCGCGTCCGTGTTGTCCGGCCGCACGACGGTCACCGATGTGTGCGACGCCCACCCCTATTTGCTGCGCGCTGCCAAGTTCCACGGCGAGCCGACCGACACCAGGTGCCCGATCTGCCGGAAGGTCAAGCTGACGCACGTCACCTACGTCTACGGAGACGAGCTAGGCCGGTACGAGGGACGTGTCAAGCAGGGCAGGGAACTCGACGAAATGGCCGCGGAATACGCGGAGTTCAAGGTGTATGTGGTCGAGGTCTGCCAGAGTTGCGGGTGGAATCACTTGGCGTCGTCCTACGTCCTCGGCACCGGTGAGCCTTCGGCCAGGCGCGGTCGTCGTGCTCGCACCGCCCGAACAGGCGATTAGCCGGGCGCTCCCGCCCCCGGGGACAAGCAGGGCAAGGGAGTCCGCAACTACGGATGAATACGCGTTCCGCTGAGAATACCGGGACACTCGGTGCAGCCGGGTAGCGTGTTGCCTGGCGGAGTCCGGATGCTCCCGATGCTCCGCTTGCGACTGCCTAAGCGCCGACCAGCGAGGATCACGTGAGTAATCCAGACTTTTCCGGGCCGTCATGGCAGGAACGAAGCGACGCATCCGCGTCTCACGACGGATCGCCGGCCCATCGCGGCACCGCCGGCGGCTACGGCGGCGTCGACTGGCCGGCTGCAGGTTCCTGGACGCCTAGCTCAGCCGGATCCGGCTACGGCCCGGCGGGCATCACCGACGGCCGTTCCTCAGGCGGGACGACGCGAGGCCGGCACGCAGGCGAGGGCAACGGCTCCCCCTCGGCTTCTCGGAACGGACGAGGCGGCGATCCCGGCTACCGGCGGCCCGATGACGGTTACGGCGCGAACGAGTCGGGTCGCACTGGCCGACGGTCGCGCGCCTACCGCGTCGACGCGGGCAACGGCTACCGCCCGGCTGACCGCGAACCCGACGGCTACGAGGGCAACGGGAACGGCAACGGCTACGCGGCCCGGGGTCGCGGGTCCAGCCGGTACGACAATGGCGACCCCGACGGGCGCCCCCGCCGCTCCGGCGGGCGAGGCGGCCAGTACGGCGGGCGCCCGGCCAGGGAGCCGTTCAGCCGCCGGCCAGCCGGCCTGCGCAGCGGCACGGGACTGGTCGATGGTGGGCCTGCCGCGCGCCCCGACGCCGACGGCGGCGGATATGGCGGGCCATCGGGTCCTTACGGATCCGGCGGGCCTTACGGACCTGGCGGTCCCTACGGGCCAGGTGGTCCTGGCGGTCGTGGCGGCGGGCGCGGCGATGGTCCAGGCGGCGGGCGCAGGGGGCCGCGGGGGCTCGTCGATCCCGACCGGCGACGGGCTCAGCCGCCGGGCACGTTCTGGCAGCGGCAAAGGCAGGCGAGCTGGTGGCGGACGTGGACGCTGAAGAAGGCCGCGCTCGTGATGAGCGCCATGGCGCTCGGCACCGTCCTGATCCTCATCGCGGGGTTCTTCTTCATCTATTCGAAAGTGCAGCTGCCGATCAAGCAGCTGAGCGCCCCGCTCAGCCAGTCCTCGCAGGTCTACTACAGCGACGGCAAGTCCCTGGTCGGATGTTTCTGCAGCATCAACAGAACCGCGCTGTCGCAGACTCAGCTCGCGCAGGGCAAGTACCTCGAGCAGGCCTTCTTCGCGGCCGAGGACCGGCACTTCCTCACCGAAGGCGGCATCTCCATCACTGGTACCGCGCGGGCCCTGCTGGTTGACCTCTCCGGCAGCGGCTACCAGGGCGCCTCGACGATCACCGAGCAGTACGTGAAGACGTACTTCCAGCAAGCGGGCGGCAACCTCACCTACAAGGAAAAGCTGAAGGAGATCATCGACGCCATCAAGCTGGCCAAGCTCAAGGACAAGCAATGGATCCTGAGCCACTATCTGAACGCCATCTACCTGGGCAACGGTGCCTACGGGGTCGAGGCTGCGGCGCAGACGTACTTCGGCAAGCACGCCTGGCTGCTCGACCCTGCGCAGGCGGCCATGCTCGCCGCGATGGTGCAGGAACCATCGGGATTCGACCCGTATCACCCCACGCAGCCGGTGTCGGGCCTCGACGTTTCGCTGCTTGATCGCTGGGTCTACGTGCTGGGCAACATGGCGGGCGACACGTTCCCCGGCGGCACGCCGGTGCTTACCCAGGCGCAGTACCACAAGCTCGTCCCCGACCCGGGCAACCCGGCCGCTGACCTGAAGAACTTCCCGAAGGTTGACAAGCCCAGATCCGCGCAGGCCAACTGGAGCGGTTTCCGCGGCTACGTCATGAACGCCGTCCGTAACGAACTCGAGACCAGGTACGGCTTTACCCCCGCTCAGATCAGCAGCGCTGGCCTGCAGATCACGACGACGATCAACTGGCGCAAGATGAAGGCGCTGTACGCCGCGGTCCGCGAAGCCAAGCACATGATGCGCGTCGATGGCCGGGCGTTCCCGATCTGGGGACGGATCGGCGCGGTGCTCGAGAACCCGAAGAACGGCGCGATCCAGGCGTGGTACGGCGGGCCCGACTACACGGCGAAAAACTGCAAGAAGCTGGACTGCCAGTTCGACACCGCGCTTCAGGCGCGCAGCCAGGTCGGGTCGTCGTTCAAGCCCTATGTGCTGGCCGCAGCCGTCAAGCAGGGCATGAACGTGGCCACGAGCAAGCTCAACGGCACATCGCCGCTGTGCGTGCCGCCCGACAGCTCGGCGCAGACCAGGATGACGCTCTCCAGGCCAAAGCGTGGTGCCTGCCCGCCCTTGTGGGCCACGGTCACGCCGGACAATGCCACTAGGGGCGGCCCGGTCTCGGTGGCTGCCGCGACCGCAGCGTCGTCGAACCCGGCCTATGTCGACCTCGCGCACCGGGTCGGCACGCAGTACATCATCGACCTGGCGAACGACTTCGGCGTCGCCGTCAAGGGCCCCTACTCCTCCAAGCTGCAGAGCTACCTCGGTGAGACCGGTATCGCACTCGGTATCGCGTCTCTGACGGTGGAGGAGCAGGCCACTACGTTCGCGACGCTCGCCAACCGCGGGATGTACCACGCCCCGCACGTGATCGCGAAGATCACCCGCAATGGTCAGCCGATACCGCTAAGGGTCGACCAGCGTCGGGTCCTCACGCCGAAGGAGACCGCGGACGTCGACTGGGCCTTGTCGTTCGATACGAACTCGAACTCCGGTTACACCGGCACCGGCACCAACGCGGTGCTGAGCCCGTACCGGCCCACGATCGGCAAGACGGGTACGACCGACAGCTCGAAGGCGGCCTGGTTCCTCGGCGCGCTACCGTCGCAGTACTCGTTCGTCGTGGGGATGTTCACCCGGGACTTCAACGACAACTCGCAGACGCTTGCGGTCCTGCCGTCGCGCGGCGGCTGGACCGGTGGTTACGGTGGCGCCTGGCCGGCCACGATCTGGCAGCTCTACATGACCAAGCTGCTCGCGATGTCGCACAGGCCGATCGCCCAGCTCGATCCGCTGAACGTGACCGGCATGAGCAAATGGATTCAGGCCAAGTCGATCCCGAAGCCCAAGTGCAAGCCGTTCTGGTTCGGCAACGGCCGCGGGCGCGGGCACGGGCGCAACAAGACGTGCTCGCCGGCCCCGAACCCGAGCCCGTCGGGCTTCCCGACGCCGAACCCGAGCCCGTCGGGCTTCCCGAGCCCCAGCCCGTCCGGTTTCCCGAGCCCCAGCGCGAGCCCGCCAGGTCTCGGGCTGGCGGCGAACGCGGCAGCGGCCAGCCCGGCGGGCCACGCGCCTGCTCACAAGCAGGTGGCCAGCACTCCGAGCCTCACGACGGCTGCCACGCTGCCGCAGTCCCCGTCTGCGAAGCCAGGCTGGGCGGTAACCACCACGGGCCTGGCCTAGATCCCGAAGGTCAGCCCCCGAGCTGGGCGCGGAGCCAGCGAACGTCGGACTTCGCGTCGGGCGTCTCGCAGATGACCGGGCACCCGGCGGCCCTGACGACCTCGACGAGCAGGGCCGCGTCGATCGTGCCCTTTCCGAGGTCGGCGTGCCGGTCGCGGCTCGACGCGAACTCGTCGCGCGAGTTGTTGCAGTGCACTAGGTCGATTCGGCCCGTGACGGCCTTGATGCGGTCCACGATCCCGGCCAAGTCCTCGCCGGCCGAGAAGGCGTGGCAGGTGTCGAGGCAGAACCCGACGTTCTCGTCTCCCGCGTCGCCGATGGCGTCCCACAGCCGCGCGATGTTCTCCAGGCTGCGCGCCATCGCGCCGTCGCCGCCCGCGGTGTTCTCGATCAGCATGGGCAGCGGCCGCTCGACCCGCTCGATCGCCTTGCGCCAGTTCGCGTAGCCTTCGGCCGGGTCGGTGTCCGCCGTCACGTGACCGCCGTGCACGATCAGCCCTGCCGCGCCGATCGACGCCGCGGCGCTTAGTTGCTGCTCAAGGATCTTTCTGCTCGGAATCCTGATCCTGTTGTTAGTCGAGGCCAGATTCATCGGGTAGGGCGCGTGAATGTACGCGGCTACCCCAGCGGCCTCGAAGTCCGCGCGGATCTGGGCCGGCTGGCGGTCCGCGGGGAACGAGGGAGCCTTCCAGTCCTGCGGGTCACCGAGAAAGAACTGGACCGCGTTGGCCTCGATGGCCTGCGCCTGGGTTAGCGGGTCACCGTCGTGCAGATGAGGACCGATGGTTGGCATCCCACGAGCCTACTCACCGGCTCTGTCAGGCCGCTGGTGACGTTGGCAGCCCTGCGAGTCGGTGCTGGCCTCAGGCGTTGCGTGCGGGCCGCTGGCCCCGGCCGGCTATACGAACCCGCCGTGCGCGAAGCCGAGCCCCATCCCGACGAACGCGGCGACGATTCCGGTGACGATGACCATCCGCTCGTACCTGGTCGCCGACAGCATCTGGGCGAGGAGACCAACCAGGAAGGCCGTCAGGCCGAGGATGGTGCCCACGATGTGCGCGACGGTCAAGAGGCCGAGCACCGTGGACACGATGCCGGCGACCAGCGTGTAGCCGGCCGCGGCCAAGATCAGGGGGTGGCCGCGCTGGCCTTCTGAAGTAAACGAGAAATGGCGTGCGCGCGGGCGAGGCCTTGCCGGGGCCTGTGACACGTGCATTCACCTCCGGGGAGACAGTGACCGTCCAGGCCAGCCGCGCGCGGGTGAAGCGGCGCGGGCGGCCTGCCTGGCTGCCTAAACAGTGCCTGCCAGTACAGTGTCTGCCCAAACCCGGCTGGAGTGAAGCGTCCGGCGCTGTCAGCCCTCCCTGGTAGGCTTACGGGCCTGCGCTGGTGCAAGAAAATGCGCAGATCCTCCTGTCACGGAGAGACCGTGACCGCTGAGTCCGAAGGAGGCACGGCATACTCATGCGCCGTTACGAGATGATGATCATCCTCGATCCCTCGCTCGAAGAGCGCACCGTCCAGCCCTCGCTTGACCA
>DASUHI010000236.1:0-9834 GCA_036273575.1 Streptosporangiaceae bacterium
CTGATCTCGCCGCTGGCCAGCGGCTTGAGCCAGCGGGCTCGCAGGTCCTGGTCGTCGCTGGACGCGATGGCCCGCACCAGGCCGATGTGCTGCATCCACAAGAACGCGGTCGTCAGGCAGCCGGACGCGAGCGCCTCGAGCACGGCGCAGACCGTGCCGAAGTCGGCCGACACGCCGCCGGCGTCCGGCGGTGCCACGATCCCGTACAGACCCGCGTCGCCCAGCGCGTCCAGCAGTCCGGCCGGGGCTGCGTCCGCCGCGTCCGTGGCGACGGCCGCGGGGAAGAGCACGTCATCGGCGAGCCGCTGAGCCAGCTGAACGGTGTCGATGCTCACCTGGCGATCGTAGGGGAGTCCGCGTGGTTGAGCTGCCGCGCGGCCGCTGATCCGAGCCCGGCCAGCTGGACAGGACCGCCGCGGTCGGCATGAGCGTCCAGCGCGTGCCCTGTGACGCGCGCGGCGTGGTGCTCCGCGGCGTGCAGGTGGCCGACGACGCCGGCCGCGACGAGCCCAAGCGCGGCGGCCGCCGCCGCGAGCCGCGTCCATCGGCGCCGGCGGCCCGTTCCGCCGAGGCTCACGACGTCGTTCATCGCGGCCTCAGCCCTCGTCGGGGACCGCCATCTCGCCGAGCCGCGACCAGTCGTCCTGCGGGATCGTCATGTTGACGATCCGCGGCGTCTCTACCAGGTACGGCGGAAGCGTGCGCTGCGCCTGCCTGAAGTGATCGGAGCGCACGTGCGCGGCGCCCGCCTCACCGTCGCGGAACGCCTCGACGAGGACGTACTCGTTCTGGTCATCCACGCTTCGGGACCAGTCGAACCACAGGCAGCCAGGTTCGGCCCTGGTCGCGTCCGTGAACGCCGCGGCGATCTGAGGCCACTCGCCGGCGTGCTCGGGCCGCACCCGGAATTTCGCGGTAATGAAGATCATCGCGGTCCTTTGGTCAAGGTGTCGTCCGGCAGACCGTAGCATTCCGGCGCGCGATCGTGATTCCAGGAATGCGACGACGCGTGCCCTGGTTATCGCCGGGCATGAGAATCGCGGTCATCGGAACTGGCAATATCGGCGGAACGCTCGGCAGCCGCTGGAGCGGCGCGGGGCATGACGTCGTCTACGGCTCGCGCGCCGGGTCGGGTGCCGGGCCCGCCGGAGCCCCGCAGCGGCCGGTGGCTGAAGCCATCGACGGCGCCGACGTGGTCGTGCTCGCGGTACCGGGGGGCGCGGTCGCCGACGTGATCGGCGGCCACGGTGCGGCCCTCGCGGGAAAGGTGATCATCGACGCCACCAACTCGATGGGCGGCGCGGAGTACAACAGCCGCGCGGCGATCTCGGCGGCCGCGCCCGACGCCAGGTACGTGCGCGCGTTCAACACGCTCGGCTGGGAGAACTTCGCCGATCCGCTGCCCGGGACGCAGTTGTTCTTCGCGGCCGACCCGCCGGCCAGGCAGGCCGCCGAGGACCTGATCGCGGCGGTCGGCCTTGAGCCAGTCTTCGTCGGTGACGCCGACGCCACCACGATCGTGGACGGGTTGCTGCCGCTGTGGTTCACGCTGGTGCGGCAGTACGGCGGGAACCGCAAGCTCGCCTTTCGCGTCATCAGGTAGAGACCGCGAACCGGCGGTCGGCAGATGGCCTGATGGGGTAGGACTGCGTAGGTGTCCGGCTGGTTCCAGGCGCAGGTCGTCCACACCGGCCGGCTGCCGTTGTTCTGCTTCTTCGTCGCGTTCGTCACGGGCTTCACCGGCATCCGCGTCTCGGTGCGGATGATCAGGGCGCGAGTGCGCTGGTGGCCGGGCAACCTCGTCGCGGGCGCCGTGCACGTTCACCACATGGTGTTCGGCGTGGTGCTGATGACCGCCGCCGGGATCGCGGGCCTCGCGGCTCCGCCGTTCTCACTGGCCTGGCGTGCCGCTGCCGCAGGCGTGTTCGGCCTGGGCACGGCCCTTGTGCTGGACGAGTTCGCGCTGATCCTGCACCTGCGCGACGTGTACTGGGCCAACGAGGGCAGGCTCTCCGTGGACGCCGTGTTCGTCGCGGCCGGGATCACCGCGCTGCTGATCATCGGCGTGAGCCCGATCGGGGTCGCGAACGTGGCCAACTACCACCACATACCTGGCAGCCCCGCCGCGGAGGCCACGCTCGTCGCCACCGTGGCCGTGCTCTTCGCGCTGGCCGTCATCACGCTGCTGAAGGGCAAGCCGTGGACGGCCTTGCTCGGCGTCGTCATCCCGCTCGTGCTGATCGTGGGCGCTCTCAGGCTCGCGATGCCGGGTTCGCCGTGGGCCAGGTGGCGCTACCGGAACAGGCCTGGCAAGCTCGCAACCGCCAGCCGCCGTGAGGAGCGACTGCGGCAGCCGGTGATCCGCTTCAAGGACCGTGTCCAGGACATGCTCACCGGCAGCCACGGCCAGACTTTTGCCCGCCGCGACTAACGGCCTCTTCCCCTTCGCAATCGTTCGCCGGACAATCAAGACATGAGCGACGCAGCCTCCGTGCCATTTACCGAGACCAAAGCGCCAGAATCGGCCGAACGGCTGCATCGCGGCGCGCTGAGCCTGGTGGACATCTCCGCCTCGACAATGGCCAACATCGGCCCTGCCTACAGTTTCTTCTTCGGGTTCGGCTTCCTGGTCTTCACCGCGGGCGCCGCCGCCCCGCTGACGATCATCGTGGCTGGTATAGCGATCGCCTTCCTCGGCAACACGCTGGCCCAGTTCTCGAGGGCGCACCCGTCGACCGGCGGGTTCATCTCGTTCGTCGGCAAGACGTTCGGCGGGACCAGCGCCGTGACGACCGCCGTGCTGTGCGGCGCCGGGTACATCATCGCGGTCTCGTCGGTGTTCGCGATCTCCGGCGGGTACCTGTCGGACGTCCTGAAGTACTACTTCAACTGGAACATTCCGTGGATCATCCTCTCGGTCGTGCTGACCGGAGCGGCGACCGTCATGACGGTGCGCGGCGTGGGCGTCTCGACCAAGCTCGCTGGCCTGTTCTTCGCGATCGAGATGCTGGTGCTCGTCGTCGTCTCGGTGGCCATCCTGATCAAGAACGGCGGCAACCTGAGCGCCGTGCCGTTCGAACCGAGCCACATCACCGGCGGATTCGGCGGCCTGGCGGCCGGCTTCCCGCTCGCCGTGTACTTCTTCATCGGCTGGGAGAACTCAGCCGCGCTCGCCGAGGAGACCGGCAACCCGCGGCGTAACGTCCCCCGCGCCGTCTACATGTCCATTGCGATGATGGTGGTCGGGTACGTCCTGTTCGCGTTCGCGACCCTCACCGGTTTCGGCTACAAGCCAGGCGCGGTCGCTGGCGCCGCCATCCCGTTCATCCCGGTCGCGCACGACGTCGCCGCGTTCCTCGGTCTCCTCGCCTACGTGGCCGGGTTCACGTCCACGATCGGCGTGCTGATCTCCGCGATCAACTCCCAGGCCAGGCTCATCTTCAACGCCGGGCGCGAGGGCCTGCTGCCGCGCTGGATCGGCAGGATTCACGGCAGCCGGCGAACCCCCCACGCCGCTATCTACGTGTTCGTCGGGATCGCGAGCCTCATCATTCTCGTCTGGGCCGCCGGGCACCTGATCGGCGGTCACGCCCAGCAGGGCCAGATGAACGCGCTGAACTTCTTCGTGGAGTCGTCGACGATGGGCACCATCCTGGTGCTCGTCGTCTACTTCCTGGCCAACCTGGCGCTGCCGTTCTACTACCGCAGGTACCGGCGGTCGGAGTTCAGCGTCGTCAAGCACGTCGTGCTGCCAGTGCTCGGGATGATCGCGATCGGCGTGCCCGTGTACTACCTGTGCAAGCCCGGCCAGGATCCGCCGTTTGACTGGTTCCCGTACGCGGCGCTGGCGATCGTCGTACTGGCGGCGGCGTACGGGTTCTGGCTGAACCGGCGGGACCCAGGGGTTGGCGAGCGGGCCGGGTCGATCATCGCCGACGAGTAAGCAGGCGGCCCCGGGTGCAGGCGGCGTGACCGGCCGCGGGCACACTAGAACAGCGGCGCTTTCCCGAGAGCCGATGGGAGTTGCTGCGATGGGCCTGACCTGGCGAGATCTGGTGTCATCGGTTGCCCTCCTGGGGATCGTGCTCGTCTTCGCCGTCTACAAGGTGATCCCGAAGGTGCCGCTGCTCTCCAGCGCCAGCACCGCCAGCATCGTCGCCCTCCTGCTCGCCGTGTGCTGCGCGCTGGCCGCGGCCATCGACCTGCACACCACGAAGCAGCCGAGGCTCGGTGTGATCTACCGCAGGATCACGACGGTCGCGGGGGCGATCGCCCTGCTGGCGGGCCTCGCCGGGGCGCTCGTCGGCAGCGGCCAGGCGCTGGAGATCCTGGTCGTGTCCACGGCGGTGCTGTGGCTGGCCGGCACGTTCTGGCACGTGCTCAGCATCGGCGGCGACAGCTAGCCGCCTGGCTGTCGGTGCCGGGTGGCAGACTGTCCGCCATGACGGCACCGGATCAGAAAACTGACCTGCACAGGTACCTGAAGAACGCTCGCGAGGCCGTGGTCTGGAAGCTCGACGGGCTGTCGGAGTATGACGCGCGGCGACCGCTGACGCCGACCGGCACGAACCTGCTCGGCCTCGTGAAGCACCTGGCCCTGGTCGAGATCGGGTACTTCGGTGACACGTTCGCCCGGCCGTTCCCCGACCCGCCGGCCTGGGCAGCCTTCGACGAGTCCGACCCGAACGCGGACCTGTGGGCCGCGCCTGACCAGTCACGCGAGGACATCGTCGGGCTGTACCGGCGTGCGTGGGAGCACGCGGACACGACCATCACAGAGCTGCCGCTCGACGCTCCCGGGCGGGTTCCGTGGTGGGGCGAGCACGGCGACGTCACGCTGCACCTGATCCTGATCCATGAGATCGCCGAGACCGCCAGGCACGCCGGTCACGCCGACATCGTGCGCGAAGAGATCGACGGCGCGGTCGGCCTGCGTAACGGCAACGACAACATGCCGCCGGTCGACAAGGCCGGCTGGCAGAGCTACCGGGCGAAAGTTGAGGCTGCCGCGCGGGAAGCGGCTGGTCTGTAGCCGCTTCCCGCTGACCGGCGAGTGCGTCCTGTTACGCGGCTTGGGTTTTAGCAGCCGCCGCCGGGACGGTAGAAGTTGTGGCCCGCCAGGCCAGGGCCGGTGATACGGGGCCGGTTCTTGCCGCCGCCTGCCGGGTAGGCCGTGTCCCACCACTGCTTGAAGAACTGGCCGAGCCTGGCCCGGCACGCAGTGGTCTGCACCGGCAGCCACTGCCGGAAGGCGGCCTCGAGCTGGGCCTCGGTGACGCTGCCGCCGCCGTAGGTCCGCTGGATCTGGGCCAGCGCGCGGGTGAAGTTGCCGTGCCCGAGGATCTGACGCAGGGCGATGTAGCCGATGCCCGGGCGCTCGTACGTGGATGACCCGCTGAACAGGCCAGACGCCTGCGGGTTGGAGGGCGCGACGGTCCAGAAGCTCTGGCCCTGGGCGTAGCTGGCGTTGAACTGGTGTACCAGGCTGGCCTGGAACGCGGCCTGGCCCTTGTGCGTGTACGGGCCGCCGGCCTTGCGCTCGGCCAGCCGCGCGTGGTAGAGGAACTCGCCGAGCGTGGCCAGCCCCTCCTTGAAGTACGTCAGCTGGTAGCCGCCCTCGCTGACGTTGTCGCCCCACCACTGGTGCATGTTCTCGTGGTAGAGGACGTCGGTGTCGATGAAGCCGCCGGCGAAGGTGATCATGGTCTGCATCTCCTCTTCGAAGCTCGCGTTCGGCGTGCCGACCACGACTCCGTCCGAGGTGAACGGGTAGCTGCCGCTGAACTGGCTCTCGAACTCGGTGATGCCCTGCTGCAGGTTCATGATCTTCAGGTTCTTTGCCCGCTTGGCCGGGGAGATCCCGCGGTCCTGGGCCTCGTAGAACTTGACCCCGTTGTCGGCGGTGCGCTCGGTCAGGAGGTAGTTCCCGACGCTGTCCTCGACCAGGTAGCTCGCGATCGGGGCGGGGGAGTGCCAGGTCCAGGTGACCGAGCCGGCGGGGAACTGCTTGCTCGCCGCGTGCTTCCTGACCGAGACGAGGACGCCGTTCGCGAGGACGGTCCGGCCCGCCGTGACGGTGTCGGTGAAGTCGTAGGTGGGCTTCGCCGACGGGTAGTCGTTGAGCGGCATCCAGTCCTCTGTAGCGACCGGCTCTGTTGTCACGAACCCGCCGTCCGGGGCGCGGAACCAGCCCTCGGTACTGCCGTCACCGTCGTTGTGCAGGCCAGGACGGCCCGTGTAGCTGACGGTCACGGTGAACCGGGAGCCGTCCCTGATGGGCTTGGCCGGGGTGATGACGAGCTTGTTGGCCGGGCACTGGGTGCCGTTGAGCGCGTTCACGCCGCCGCTCACCACCTCTGGCGTGCAGGCCGGCGGGAGCGGGTTGTGCTTCGGGCCGCCCACGGGGTTGGTCTGCGAGGCCTCGTGCGCGGCCGGGTTCGGGTCGTCCTGGCCTTTCGGGTCGCCAGGATAGGTCGGCTGGGCGAACGAGAACGTCGCTGGCTTGCCGTCGACAGAGACCGACCTGACCGACATGTCGGGCCCGGACTTGGTGTTCTTCGACGTGCGTTCGAAGTCGAGGCTGAAGCTGGTCAGGCACTGGGTCGCGCGGTCGGTGAGGATCACCTTGTTGCCGGGGAGGAACCGGTTGGACTTCGCGTTGTAGACCAGGTGCACCACCGTCTGCACGCTCGTGTAGCCGCCGTTGCCGGTCTCCGGGTACAGTCTGCTGCCCGGCGGGGCGAGCGTGTGCGCGCCCGCTGAACAGTGGCCGCCCGCGGCCGCCGCGGTCGCGGGGAGTGCCGCGCTGACCCAGGGCAGGATCAGCGCCGCGCTCGTCGCTGCGGCAAGGATGAACATCCTGCGGCCGGGCATGGCGCTTCTCCTCATCTGTGGGCATCTCCGTCCGTCTCATCCTGAACCGCGCGGCTATGGCGCGCCAGCACATACGGGGCGAAGTGACGGAACCGGTATGCCGGGGTTCGCGGCAGGGCTGGACAGCGGCCGGGCGGCGGCGGGCCGAATGCGGGCCGGCTGAAATGCGACGTTCACCGCGGAAACGCGACTGAATGCCGCATTCACTCGGCGGGAAGGCGCTCCACTGCCAGGTCGGCGGCCGCGCGCAGGGCTTCGTCGCGGCTTGCCAGGCGGCCGGTGCCGCCCCAGCCGGTCACCGCGATCGTTCCTACGCTCACGGCGCGCTTCAGCGACTCGGCGGGCGTCGAGCCGTCGAGCAGCCCGGCGATGAACCCCGCGTTGAAGCAGTCCCCCGCGCCTGTCGTGTCCACGGGGTCGACGGGCTGGCCGTGTACCCGCGTGACGCCCTCCCGCCCCGCGATCAGGCCGCCGGCGGCGCCCAGCTTAACCGCGACCGCCGGGCCGTGCTCGTGCAGCGCCTCCGCCGCAGCGCGGGTGAACTGTGCCTGGTCCTGGTCGTCTCGCGGCCGCCCGCCCTGCCGCCAGCCGGTCGCGGCCGCGAGCTCCGCGCACTCGGCCGCGTTCGGCAGCAGGTAGTCCACGCTGCCGAGCACCGGCTTGACCGCGGCCCAGTCGTCCCTCGGCGCCCAGCCGGTGTCCAGCGTGGTGGTCGCGCCCGCAGCGCGGGCCGCGCCGAACAGCTCAGGCAGGCCCGCCCGCAACCCTTCCTGCAGGAAGAACGAGCTCGCGTGCACGTGCCTGGCCGCCCGGAGCCGGTCGTGCGGAACGTCCGCCGCCGACAGCTCTGTCATCGTGCCCGCGAACGTCAGGATCGCGCGGTCACCATCTGGCCTGGTGATGACCACGCTCATGCCGGTCGGCCGGCCGGTCCTGCGGACCACGCAGGACACGTCGACACCCAGGTCATCGAGCAGTTCCGTCGTCCACGCCCCGACCCGGTCGTCGCCGGTGACCGCGCACACCGCGACGCGCAGGCCCTGGGCGGCGGCCGCGGCCGCGGTGATCGCGCCTGAGCTGCCGAGCGTGATCGTCGCGTTCTCGACGAGCTGTTCGACCTGGCCGAACCGCACGTCGACGTCGCCGGCGGCGACCAGCACGTCGGGGTTGAGCTCGGCGAGTACGAGCAGGTCCAGGTCAGCGGCCATGGGTGACTCCGTATGGTATGTCCGCTGCGCTTCGCGCAGCGCCCTCAGTGCATCATGTTGTGCGGCGAGTGGGAGGCGAAGTGGTGGAGACATACCAGAGCGCGGCCGCGCTCGAAGCCGCCGTCGGGACCGAGATCGGCCCGACGGAGTGGCTCACGATCGACCAGGACAGGGTCAACGGGTTCGCTGACGTCACCGAGGATCACCAGTGGATCCACGTCGACACCGAGCGAGCGGCTAAAGGGCCGTTCGGAACGACGATCGCGCACGGCTTTCTCACGCTGTCACTGCTTTCGCACCTGGTCAGCGAGTTGCGGCGGGTCGAGGGCGTGCGGATGGGGATCAACTACGGCCTGAACAAGGTGCGGTTCCCCGCGCCTGTCCCGGTCGGCAGCAGGATCCGCGCCAGGACGACGATGGTCAGCGTTGAGCCGACTGGCGACGGCGCCGTGCAGGTCGTGAACCGGGTCACCATCGAGGTCGAGGGCAGCGCCAAGCCGGCCTGCGTCGCCGACTGGGTCAGCCGCTTCTACTTCAGCGCCGCCGAGTAGCGCTGGAGCGGCTCGTGGCTGCGGCCGGTACCACGTCCCTGACGTCGCTTGTCAGGCCCGGGATGACGGTGGCGGTGGGGGACGGATTCGGCGCGCCGCGGTGCGTCTCCCGCGAGCTGAGCGAGGCCGCCGCGCGGTGCGGCGGCGTCCGCCTCATCCTCGGCTGGGTGCCGCGGCAGGACCCCGGGCTGGCGTTCGGCGCGTTCGATGACGTGAGGACGTTCATGCCGGGCTGGGGTCTGCGTCAGGCGGTCGACGCGGGCCACGTGAGCTTCGCTCCTGCCAGGATGTCCGCCGTGCCCGCGCTCGTGCACGGCCCGTGGCGCCCTGACCTGCTTGTCGCGACCGTGGTCAGGGCCGACGGCGGGTTTCTGTTCGGCAGCGAGGTGTCCTGGCAGCGGGCGGCGATCGACGCGGGAGCCCTTGTTGCGGCCGTGATTTCAGATGCCGCGCCGCGTGCTGACGCCGGCGCGCCGCTGCCGGCCGCGCAGGTGGTGGTCGTCGGGGAGACCGCTGAGCCGCCAGGCGACCTGCCAGAGGCGACGCCGGGGCCCGCGTACCAGGCGATGGCCGCGCTGATCGCGCCGCTGGTGCCCGCGGGCGCGCGCCTGCAGGTCGGCCCGAGCCCGATCGCGACCGCGCTGCTGGGGTCGCTGGCCGTGCCCGTGCGGCTCGACTCGGGCCTGCTGCCGTCGGGCGTCGTGGACCTCGACGAGCGCGGCCTGCTCGCGGCGACGCCGGTAGGCTCGTACCTGGCCGGCGGCCCGCGGCTGTACGCGTGGGCGGACGGCAGGCCGTTGCTGCATCCGCTCGAGTACACCCACGACCTTGGCAGACTGTCGGCGAGCCCGCTGTTCGCGGTCAACGCCGCGGTCGAACTCGACCTGGACGGCCAGGTCAACGTCGAGGGCACGGCGGCCTCGGCGCTCGGCGGTATCGGCGGGCATCCCGACTACGCGGCGGCGGCTACCAGGTCCGTCGGCGGCCTCAGCATCGTCGCGGTGCCGACCACGCACCGCGGGCGGCCCACGCTGGTCAGGACGCTGTCGCGGCCGGTGTCCACGCCCGCTCACGACGTGGACGTCGTCGTCACGGAGCGGGGGATGGCCGACTTGCGCGGGCTGTCAAGGCCCGAGCGTAACCGGACGCTTGCCGGACTCTGGGACGGTCAGGTGGCTCCCGGCCCGCTGTGAGTCGCCCGC
>DASUHI010000237.1:0-31775 GCA_036273575.1 Streptosporangiaceae bacterium
AGGTTCCCGCTGGCCTCGGCGGACAGCAGCAGGTCGGCGGCGACCCTGGCGAGCCCGCTCGTCGCGGCCGCCGCCGTGCCGGCGGCGAAGCCGGACAGGCCCGCGATGGTCGCGGCCGCCTCCCGGAACGCCGCGTCGTCGACGTCGCCGGGCGGCGGGTCGGTCGGGTCTGGCGGCAGCGCGTAGACCAGCCCGCCGCCTGGTCCGCGCAGCCGGACGGCGCCGAGCTCGTCCAGATCGCGGGAGAGCGTCGCCTGAGTGACGCGGATGCCGACGGCCGCGAGGCGGTCGGCGAGTTCCTCCTGCGACCGCACCGGCTCGTCCGCTTGGGCGAGGATCACCGAGATCTTCGCGTGCCTGGCCGCCTTGGTGGCCGGGCTGATCCGCTCGCCGTTCTGCTGCCGCGGAGTCGTCACGACGGCCCCGCGGCACCAGAAGCTGCCGTGCCAGCCCGGGGGGACGACCCCCCGGAACCCCCCGACGCGGCGGCATCCAGGATCCCCGGCAGCGCGTCGGTGAAGGTCCTTGCCTGCTCGGCGGACAGGATGAGCGGCGGGGCGACCCTGACCGCGTCCGGCTGGACCGCGTTCACGAGGAACCCTGCCTCGCGCGCGGCGGCCTCCACACCGCTGGCCGACGGCGACGTGAGCGCCATGGCCAGCCACAGCCCGCTGCCTCGCACGCCGGCCACCAGCGGGTGGCTGACCGCGGCGATCCCGTCCGACAGCACGGCGCCGACGTTCCTGACGTTCTCAAGCAGGCCGTCGCGCTCGATCACGTCAAGCACGGCGAGCGCGGCGGCGCACGCGACAGGGTTGCCGCCGAACGTACTGCCGTGATCGCCGCGTTGCAGGCCGGTGGCGGCCGTGCCGGTGCCGATGCACGCCCCAATCGGCAATCCCCCGCCGAGCCCCTTCGCCAACGTCAGGACGTCGGGCATCACGCCGGCCTCCTGGCAGGCGAACCACGCGCCTGTCCTGCCGATGCCTGACTGGATCTCGTCGAGGACGAGCAGCGCACCGACGGCGTCGCAGGCCGCCCGCGCTGCCTTGAGATATCCGGCGGGGGCCGGCACGATCCCTCCCTCGCCGAGGCAGGGCTCGAGGAAGACGCCCGCGCAGTCCGGTCCGATGGCCGCGGTCAGCGCGTCCGAGTCGCCGTATGGCACGAACCGCACCTGCACGCCGAACGGCGCGAACGGGTCCCTGATCGAGTGCTTGCCAGTCAGCGCGAGCGATCCCATCGACCTGCCGTGGAAGCCGCCCTCGGCGGCCACGTACACGGGCCGCCGCGGACCCTGCATCCGCCTGACCAGCTTGAGCGCCGCTTCGTTGGCCTCGGTGCCTGAGTTGGCGAAGAACACCCGTCCGTCGGCACCGAGCAGGCCGAGCAGCCGTTCGGCCAGCACGACCTGACCCTCGTGCAGGTACAGGTTCGAGATGTGGGCGAGCCTGGCGACCTGCTCGCTGACGGCCGCGACCAGGTCAGGGTGTCCGTGCCCGAGCGCGCTCACCGCGATGCCCGCGATCAGGTCGAGGTAGGACTTGCCGTCGGTGTCCCAGACCAGGCAGCCCTCGCCGCGGGCCAGCGCCACCGGCGGCGTGCCGTAGTTCGGCATCATGACCGCGGCGTAACGCTCCTGCAGCGAGCCGGTCGTGTCTGAACCGGACGCCTGCCGAGTACTCATGCTGCCCTCTGCTCTCCGTCAGGCACGACCATCGTGCCGATTCCCGAGTCCGTGAAGATCTCCAGCAGGATGGCGTGCGGCAGCCGCCCGTCGAGCACGTGCGCCCGCGGTACCCCGCCGCGGACCGCGGTGATGCAGGCCTCCATCTTGGGGATCATGCCGCCGTTCAGCCCTGGCAGCATCGCCGCCAGATCGGTGACGGTCAGCTCGCTGATCACCTCGTCGGGCCGCCCGCGCTCGGCGGACGGCGCGCCGTGCGGCACGGCCTGCTCCCCTGGCCAGCTCGCGTACAGGCCCGCCACGTCGGTCAGCAGCACGATCTTGGCGGCGCCGAGCGCGACGGCCAGCGCCGCCGCCGCGGTGTCGGCGTTGACGTTCAGCACCTCGCCGGCGTCGCTGCAGGCCACGGTCGAGATCACCGGGATCCTGCCGTCCGCGATCAGCGCGCTGACCGCACCGGGGTTGACCGACACGACGTCGCCGACGTGGCCGATGTCGATCACCTGGCCGTCGTCGGTGGTCGCGCCCATCCGCTTCGCGGTCAGCAGGCGCGCGTCCTCGCCTGACATGCCGACGGCGAACGGCCCGTGCTTGTTGATCAGTCCGACGACGTCCCTGTTCACCTGGCCGGTCAGCACCATCCTGACGACGTCCATGGTCTCTGGCGTGGTGACCCGCAGCCCGGCCATGAACGTCGACTCCATGCCGAGCCGGTCCAGGTGCGCGCTGATCTGCGGGCCGCCGCCGTGGACGACGACCGGGCGCAACCCCGCGTACCTGAGGAACACGACATCCTGCGCGAACGCCAGCCTGAGCGCCTCGTCGGTCATGGCGTGCCCGCCGTACTTGATGAGCACGACCTCGCCGTGGAAACGCTCAAGCCACGGCAGCGCCTCGATCAGAGTGGCCGCCTTCTGCAGCGCGCTGGCGTGCGCGTGCTCAGTGATCATGTCCGCCGCACCCGGATCACGTCGAGTAGGCCGAGTTCTCGTGCACGTAGGCCGCGCTCAGGTCCGTGGTCAGCACGGTGGCGGCCGCGTCGCCGGCCGCCAGGTCGACGGTCACGGCCACGTCCCTGGCGCGCAGGTCCACGACCGACCTGTCCGCCCCTGGCGCGCCGTGCCTGCACACCCAGACGCCGTTGATGGCGACGCTCAGCTCGTCAGGCTCGAACGCCGCGCCGGTCGTCCCCGCGGCCGATAGCACCCTGCCCCAGTTCGGGTCCTCGCCGGTGATCGCGCACTTGAACAGGTTGCACCGGGCGATCGCCCTGCCCACCTCGACCGCGTCGTCCTCGCTGGCCGCGCCGATCACGTCGATGGTGATGGCCTTGGTCGCGCCCTCGGCGTCGGCCAGCAGCTGTCGGGCGAGGTCGTCGCACGCCTCGGTGACCAGGTCGGTGAACTCGGCCAGATCGGGCCGGGCCCCCGAGGCGCCGCTGGCCAGCAGCAGCACGGTGTCGTTCGTCGACATGCAGCCGTCGGAGTCCAGCCGGTCGAAGGTCGTCCGCGCCGAGTCACGCAGCGCCTTGTCCAGGTCGGTGGCCGGCAGGTCGGCGTCGGTAGTGAGCACGACCAGCATCGTGGCCAGGGCGGGCGCGAGCATCGCGGCACCCTTGGCCATCGCGCCGATCTGGTATCCGCTGCCCTGCACAACGCACGTCTTCGCGACCGTGTCGGTCGTCATGATCGCCCTGGCGGCGTCCGTCCCGCCCGCGGCGGACGCGGACGCCGCCGCAGCGTCGACGCCGATCAGCAGCGCGTGCATCGGCAGCCGCTGGCCGATCAGCCCGGTCGAGCAGACCGCGATCTCGCTGGCTGGCGCCGACAGCAGGCCCGCGAGGTGCTCGGCCGTCTGCCGGGCGTCGGCGAGGCCCTCAGGTCCTGTGCAGGCGTTGGCCCCGCCCGAGTTCAGCACGACGGCCCGCACCTGACCTCCGGCCAGGACCTGCTGGCTCCAGCGGACAGGCGCGGCCTTGACCCGGTTCGAGGTGAAGACGCCGGCGGCGGCCTTGGAGGGCCCGTCGTTGATCACGACGGCCACGTCAGGGTTGCCCGACGCCTTGATCCCGGCCGCGACGCCCGCCGCCCTGAATCCCAGCGGTCCCGTGACGGTCATGGAGCTACTCCGATCGTTGTGAGGCCCGCGGTCTCCGGCAGGCCGAGCATGAGGTTGGCGTTCTGGATCGCCTGGCCGGCGGCGCCCTTGCCGAGGTTGTCGATGGCCGCGACCACGGTGGCGCGGCCGGACCTGGGGTCTGCGGCGGCCTGAAGCTGGACGCCGTTGGAGCCGGCTACGGCGCCCGTGGCCGGCCAGCGGCCTTCTGGCAGCAGGCATACGAACGGCTCGTCGGCGTAGGCCTGCGTGAGCGCCGACCGCACGGCGGAGGTGTCAGCGTCAGGCGAGCTGAGCAGGGCCGTGCAGGTGGCGAGGATGCCGCGCGGCATGGGCGCCAGCATCGGCGTGAATGACACCCGGCTGGCTTGGCCTGTGAGCTCGCAGAGAGCCTGCTCGATCTCGGGCGTGTGCCGGTGCGACCCGCCGGCCTGGTACGCCGACACCGAGCCCATCACCTCGCTGCCCAGCAGGTCACCCCGCAGCGAGCGGCCAGCCCCTGACGTCCCTGACGCCGCGACAACGACCACGTCCTCGCAGCTGACCAGGCCAGCGGCGGCCAGCGGAGCGAGGGCGACGATCGCGGCCGTCGCGTAGCAGCCAGGAGCCGCGACAGCGGTTGTGTTGCGAATAATTGACCTCATCCCCGGCAGTTCAGGCAGCCCGGTGGCCCACCGCCCTGGATGATCGCCGCCGTAGTGCCTCGCCCACGCCCCCGGGTCCGCGAGCCTGAAGTCAGGGCCGAGGTCCACGATCGCGGTGTCCTCGCCGGCGCTGGCCGCCATCGGCGCGGACAGGCCGGCGGGCAGCGCGAGGAACACGACGTCTGCCCGGGCAGCCTTGACGGCGCTGTGCGGCTCCAAGACCATGTCCGCGACTTCCCGGTGCCCGGCGAGGGCCGCGTGCACGTCGCCGGCCTGCCGGCCGGCGCTGCTGTCGGCTGTCGCCATCACCAGGTCAAGGTCGGGATGCCCAGCGATCAGCCGCAGCAACTCGCCCCCGGCGTAGCCACTCGCGCCGACCACGGCGACACGCATCGTTACCGACCCTTCGACCCTCGTGGCTGAATCCTCGCGCCAAGCCTGCGGCTGCGCACGTGCGGCGCCGCACCCCCGTTTCCGTCACGACGCCGCACGCGCTCCTGCTGCCCCACGGCCCCGGGGCGGAAGCGGACCCAGAGGACGAGGCGAGAAGCCAGCCCGTAGGGCCCAGCAGATTCAGCCGTTCGCATTATTATGCATGATAATGATTGAGTATGCAAGTCTGATCGGGACTAACCGGGGATTCGGCCCACGGCCAGACGGCACCAGACGGCATGATGTTGTCCGCGCAGGAAGGAGCCGCCATGCACCCCCGCCGAGCGCGACGCCGCGCCAGCGGTCACGCACGTGCCGCGATCGGGCGGTCAGCGTGGCTCGTCGCGCTCCTGATGGCAGCCGCCGCGGGGTGCGGAGGGCCGGGATCACCGCCCGCGACGAGGACCAGCGTCATTGCCTGCGGCACCGCGAAGACCGCCGCCAACGTGCCCGTCAAGGTCCTTGTCGCGAAGGGGCACCTGGCCTGCACCAGGGCCAGGGCCGTGGTACAGGCCTACGCAAAGGCGATCAGGTCGGGGCAGGCGCCAGGCAACGGCGGCGGCGGCCCGGTGTCGATCAAGGGCTGGACCTGCCAGGGATTCGCCACCCCCGTGGTGCTGCAGACAGGCAAGGCGGCCAGGTGCGCCCGCCACGGCGTCGAGATCCTCGAGATCCTGCCGCCTCCAGCGTCGCCGTCCGCGTCGGTGTCAGCCTCTTCTGGATCGGCCTCCTCTGGGTCCTAGGACGGCCCCGCCCCCGCGATCGCGCCGCGCAGCACCGCGCCCGTGCGCTCCCGCGCGGCCGCGACGGCAGCGTCCCTGGCGACCGCGACCTCCTCGTCGGTCAGGGTGCGGTCGGACGCTCTGAACCTCAGCGTGTACGCCAGTGACTTGCGGCCTGCGCCGACCTGCTCACCGGTGTAGACGTCGAACAGCCGCACGTCCTCGAGCAGCGACTCGGTTCCGTCCGCCGCCGCGCCGGCGCCTGCGACGAGAGCCGCCTCCACCTCAGCCGCGGGGACGGCGTCGCCGACCACGAGCGCCACGTCCTGCGTCGCGGGCGGATAGCCGGAGATGGCGGGCGCCTGAACCGGCGGCAGGCCAGCCGCGACGCGCTCGATCGCGGACAGGTCTAGCTCGACCGCGCAGGCACGAGGCGCGAGCCGGAACGCGGTGATCACCCTGGGGTGCAGCTCGCCCGCGTACCCGACAGAGACGAGACGCTCATCAGCGCTCTCTCCCGCGCCGGAGGTTCGGATCGCGAATTCGGCGCACCGCCCTGGATGCCACGGCTCGCACCGGCCCGCCCTGATCGTGTACGGCACCCGGGCGGTGCTGAGCACGGTGCGCGCGGCCTCGATCGCGTCTCTGAACGTGGCAGGGCGGCCGGGACCCCACCAACCGGCGGGCTCGCGATGTCCCGTGAGCACGACCGAGACCAGCCGCGGCTGGCCGGGCAGCGCGTCATCGAGCTCCGCGGTCTCCTCGGGCGTCGGGCGGCGATCCACGGGCAGGATCGGCGCGACCCCGGGCCCGCCATCTGGCTTGGTCATGGCGACGTTGCCCACCTCGAACAGCGCGAGGTCGGCGAAACCGCGCCCCGCGTTCCTGGTGGCCACCCGCAGCAGCCCTGGCAACAGTGAGGTGCGCAGCTGGGGCTCCTCGTCCCGCAGCGGGTTCGCGAGGCTGATGGCACGCCGTCGCGGGTCGCCCGGCTCGAGCAGCAGCCGGTCGAAGTCGTCCGCCGAGCCGAACGGGCTGCTGAGCACCTCGACGTACCCGGCCCCCGCGAGCGCGCCGGCGATGGCGATCCGCAGCCGCTGGGTCGCTGTCCTGCCCTTGCCCGCGATGGCCCTGGGCGTCGTGGTCCCGATCTTCTCGTAGCCCTCGATCCTGATGACCTCTTCTGCCAGGTCGTTCGGGTCGATCAGGTCGGGCCGCCACGACGGCGGCGTGACGGTCAGCACGGGTCCGGCTTGAACCGTGCAGCCGACCTCGCGCAGCCTGCTGACCACCGTGTCGCTCCCGTAGCCGACGCCGGCGACCCGGTCGGGGTGGTCGGCCGCCATCTCGATCCTGACGGGCTCGATCGGCGCGGACGCCAGCGTGTAGCCCTCGGTCGCGGTACCGCCGCCGAGCCCGGCGAGCATGGCAGCCGCCTTCGCGGACGCGCGTAGCTGCAGGTCGTAGTCGACGCCGCGCTCGAACCGCGCCGACGCCTGGCTGAACAGCCGGTGCCTGCGGCTCATCCTCGCGACCCCTGGCGCGCTGAAGTGCGCGGCCTCGATGACCAGGTCGGTCGAGGTCTCGCTGACCTCGGTCGCCAGCCCGCCCATCGTGCCGGCCAGCCCGATCGGACCAGACGAGTCGGTGATCACGATGTCGTCAGGGTCCAGCGCCCGCACGACGTGATCGAGCGTCTCGAGGGTCTCCCCCGCCGCGGCCCTGCGGACCACGATCGGGCCGTCGAGCGTCGCCCGGTCGAACGCGTGCAGCGGCTGGCCGAGCTCGATCATCAGGTAGTTCGTGACGTCCACGGCGAGCGACACGCCGCGCACGTCGGCCCTGGCGAGCCTCACCCGCATCGGCAGCGGCGTCGGCGTGGCCGGGTCGATGCCGCGCACCTCGCGCAGCGCGAACCGGTCGCACGCGGTCGGGTCGGCGATGCTGGCCTGCCACACCGCGCCATCTGGCCCTGGCGCCTGCGTCCAGGCGGGCAGGCCGGCGTCGGCAGGGTCGGTGAACTCGACTTCGAACGCGCTGGCCAGCTCCCTGGCAATGCCCCTGATCGACAGCGCGTGCCCCTTGTCAGGCGTGACGTTCACGTCGAGCACGGTGTCCCGCAGGCCGGCGTAGTCCACGAAGTCGGCGCCGACGGGCGCGTCAGGCGGCAGCACCATGATTCCGGTGTGGTCGTCGCCGAGGCCCAGCTCGGACGGCGAGCAGATCATGCCCTCCGACATCCGGCCGTAGCGCTTGCTCGCGCCGATCTCGAAGCCGCCGGGAAGCACGGCGCCAGGCAGCGCGAGCGGCACCTTGTCGCCGACGCTGAAGTTGGCGGCGCCGCAGATCACGCTCCGCTCGCCATCAGGGGTGCAGGTCCCGCCCGTCGTGACGCGGCAGTACCTGATCGGCTTCTTGAACTCCGTGAGCTCGGAGATCTCGAGCACCTGCGCGACCACGATCGCGCCGATGTCGTGCCCGACCTGCTCGACACCCTCGATCTCGAGGCCGATGGCGGTCAGCCGCCGCGCCACCTCACCGACGTCGACGGGCTCCGGCAGCGGCGCGTACTCGAGCAGCCAGGACAGCGGGACTAGCATGACGCCTCCGATCCGAACGCCGCGGAGAACCGGACGTCACCCTCGATCGTGTCCCGGATGTCGCTCAGGCCGTTCCTGATCATCAAGGAGCGCTCGATGCCGAGCCCGAACGCGAAGCCGCTGTACCTGTCGGGATCGATTCCGCAGGCCACGAGCACGCGCGGGTTGACCATCCCGCAGCCCGCGATCTCGATCCAGCCCTGGGACTTGCAGACCCGGCACGGCGGCGCGCCAGGCTTGGTGGACTCGCCGCGGCAGACGTGGCACTCCATCGACACGTCGGCGGACGGCTCGGTGAACGGGAAGAAGTCTGGCCCCAGCCTGGTCCGCAGCCCCTCACCGAACATGGCCGCGACGAACGCGCTGATGGCGCCCCGCAGGTCGGCCATGGTCAGGCCCTCGTCCACCGCCAGCCCCTCGATCTGGTGGAACACGGGGCTGTGCGTGGCGTCCAGCGCGTCGCTGCGGAAGCACTTGCCAGGGCTGACCACGTAGAGCGGGAGCGGCCTGGTCAGCATGGCCCTGATCTGCACCGGCGAGGTGTGCGTGCGCAGCACGATGCCGGACCGCCGTGACCCGCCTGGATCGGCGACGAAGAACGTGTCCTGCATCTCCCTGGCGGGGTGGTCGGGCGGGAAGTTCAGCGCGTCGAAGTTGTACCACTCGGCCTCGACCTCTGGCCCCTCGGCGATCTCGTAGCCCATGCCGATGAAGACGTCGGCGAGCCGGTCGGCCAGCATCGGGACCGGGTGCCTGGCGCCCGCCGGGCCGCGATTCCACGGCAGCGTGACGTCAGCCGCCTCATCGATCAGTACCCGCTGGTCCCTGTCGGCCTCGAGCTCGGTCTTCCTGGTCGCGATGGCGTCGTCGAGCGCATTCCTGGCGACACCGACCCGGCGCCCGGCCTCGGCCTTGGCCTCAGGCGGCAGGGCCCCGATCTCGGCGCTCGCGAGGGTGAGCGGCGCCTGGCGCCCGCGGTGCGCGACCTCGGCGGCCTTCAGTTCGTCGAAGCTGGCCGCGGCCGCGATCGCGGCCAGCCCTTCCGCTGTCATGCGTTCGACCTCGGCCGGCGCCAGCACCGCGGCGCGGACCGGGTCATAGCTCTTGTTCGGTGCGGACATCGTCCCGATCTCCTAGATTCACGATCTTTCGCAACGGCCCGCACCCGTGGCTGCCACGCGTCGGCCCGCCTGCTTGGACGGGACCGAGGCGCGGCCTGCGCATGACGGACCGTCGCCGGGGACTCCGGTACGCCCGCCGGGCGGTGCAGATCACTCGGGCAGATCTAGATCAGCCGTGATCTGGCGCGCCAGCGGGCATGGTAAATCGGAACTCAGCTCCGCCGCCCGGCGCCTGCGCAACGGTGATGGCGCCGCCGTGAGCCTCGACAAGGCCCTTGACGATGAACAATCCGAGGCCGGCCCCGCCGCGGCGCTTGGCGCGCCAGAACTGGCGGAAGACCCTGGGAGCGCACTCGGGCGCGATCCCGGGACCCTGGTCACGGACGGAAACCGCGACGCCGGGTTCGCCGTGAACCGTAGCCGACTCGATCACGGTAGTAACGGTACCAGCCCCGTGCCTGATCGCATTCTCGATAAGGTTCGCCAGGATCTGGTCGACCTTGTCGGCGTCGAGCCAGGTCTCGGGCAGCGGGCCGGCGACGTCGATTGCGAACCGGGACGCGGCGTCCCCGGCGGCCACGCGCCCCGCCACGATCTTCTCGGCCCGCCCGCGCACGTCGACGAGCTGCCTGTGCAGCTCCACCCGGCCCGCTTCGATCCTGGAGACGTCGAGCAGCTCGGTGATCAGCCTGGTCACCCGGTCGGCGTCGGCGTTGACGGTCTCGAGCATGACCCGCTTCTGATCGTCAGTGAAGCGCGGCCACTTCGACAGCAGCGTCGCCGTGAACCCTTTGACGCTGGTCAGCGGCGAGCGCAGTTCGTGCGCGACCGTCGAGACCAGGTCTGCCCGCTTGCGCTCGAGCCTTGCCCGCTGCTCGGCGCTGCGCAGCGTGATCGTGAGCCTGCGAACCGCGCCCCGCTCGCACGGCCAGTCGGCCCGCGCCGCCGGGTGCCGCGGCCCGCGGTGGTAGCCGATCGTGACGAGCAACTCGGTGCCGTCTGGCAGGTACAGCGGGCGCTCGGGATGCCTCGTGCGGATCGACAGGCCGTCGTACGGGCGGGACTGCCGCCACCAGCAGTGCCCCTCACCGTCGCACAGCGGCAGCGCGGCGACCAGGTCGCGCCCGATGACCTCGCCGGCGCTGACTCCGGTCAGCCGCTGGGCGGCGTGGTTGAAGATGACGACCCGGCCGCACTCGTCCGCCACCACGAGCCCGTCGGGCAACTCGTCGGCGCACACCAGGTCACCACGGACCAGGTCAGCCGGCCTGATGACGGGAGCGGTCAGGGCCGCGGGTCCCGCGCCTGCGGTTACCGCGCTTAGTCGCCGATTCACGTTGGCTCGCCGGTCCATTCTGGACTGCTGCCCCCAGCTGCGCCGCTGCCCCGGCGTGCCAATGCCGCCGTCCTCGGGTCCGGGGGCTAACCCGCGGTCGGCAGTTGCCGCGTCACGGCTCGCCTCCAGTGACCCATGCGGCGGCGGTCATGACGCAACGTGATCAGAGCCTAGCGCGTCAGCCGTGCTGCGCGGCACCCCCATGTTGCGCGCGCGCCGACGCGTACAGGCACACGGCCGCCGCGGCGGCCAGATTCAGGCTCTCTGCCTGCCCGTATATCGGAACGGCAACAGCTTCGTCGGCGAGCGCGACGAGGTCGCGTGGAAGCCCCCACGCCTCGTTGCCGAACAGCCACGCGGTCGGCCTGCCGAGCCGGCCGTCCAGGTCCAGCCGGTCAAGCCCGAGGGTCGCCCCGCCGTCGGCCGCGAGCACAGCGAGTCCCGCAGCGCGGAGCGCGGTGGTGGCATCACCCGCCGTGACGCCGGTCACCAGCGGGAGGTGAAACAGTGACCCGGCCGACGAGCGGACGCACTTGCTGTTGTACGGGTCGACCGAGGCCGCAGCGAAGACCACGCCTTCGGCACCAGCGGCGTCGGCCGTCCGCAGCACGGTGCCGGCGTTGCCTGGATCCCTGACGTTCGCCAGGACGACGACCAGCCGCGGTCGCGCCGCGACCAGCGACTCGAGGGGCACATCCAGGAACTGGCAGACGGCGAGCAGCCCCTGCGGCGTCACCGTCTGGGCGAGCTCGGCCATCACGTCGCCGCTGACCTCGTGTACCGGCACCCCGGCCTCAGCGGCACCGGCGACCAGGTCGGCGTGCCGCGAGCGGGCTTGCCAGGTGACGAATAGCTCGGTCACGCCGGCGCCGTGCTTCAGCGCCTCCCGCACGGCCTGCGGGCCCTCGGCGAGGAACTGCCTGGAGCGCTCACGCAGCGCGCGCTTGGCCAGCGCCCTGGCGGCCCTGACCTTGGGTGAGCGGACGCTGGCAGCCACCGGGGCGCCGGAGCTAGGCGGCCTCGTTCACGTCGGCGGGCAGTGCCTGCCTGGCGACCTCGACCAGCGCCGAGAAGGCCGCCGCGTCGCTGACCGCGAGCTCGGCCAGCATCTTGCGGTCCACTTCGACGCCCGCGATCTTCAGGCCCTGGATGAACCTGTTGTAGGTGATTCCCTCGGCCCTGGCGGCGGCGTTGATGCGCTGAATCCAGAGCCTGCGGAACGCGCCCTTGCGGTCCTTGCGGTCCCGGTAGGCGTAGGTCATGGAGTGGAGCTGCTGCTCCTTGGCCTTGCGGTACAGCCGGGAGCGCTGACCGCGGTAGCCGCTGGCGCGCTCCAGCACCACCCTGCGCTTCTTGTGGGCATTGACCGCCCGCTTCACGCGTGCCATGTGTTCGACTCTCCTCGCACAGGCCGGGTCACTTGCCCAGCAGCTTCTTCATGTTCTTGGCGTCGGCGGGCGACAGCGTCACGTAGTTCGCCAGGCGGCGGGTCTTCGTGCTCGGCTTGTGCTCAAGGTAGTGGGCACGGTTGGCGCGGCGGCGCGTGATCTTTCCTGTGCCCGTGACGCGGAACCGCTTCTTGGCACCGCTGTGCGTCTTCATCTTCGGCATGTCGCCGCTTCCCTCGTTCCTCGCGTGCTCGCAGCACGCGCTGGGGTTTCCGCCCGCCGACCCTGGCTGTCAGGCGGGTGCGTGATCGTCTTCTGGCGGTTAGCTCGTTAGCCTCCGGCCTCCGCGCCCGCGGCGCGCTGCTCGGCCGAGGTCGGCTGTGCAGCCGCGCCCTGGGCCGACCTGGCCCTCGGCGTGGGCACGGGCCGCGGGTCAGCTGGCTTGGCCGCTGGCGGACGTGGCGCGCTCGGCCTCGGCGCCGCTGGCCTTGGTCCAGGCTTCGGAGCCGCAGGTCCCGCGGTGCTCGCGGGCCCTGGTCGCGGCGGGCCCGGCCGAGGCGCCGGGGACGGGGCCGCCTGGCCCGTACCGGTAGCTGAGCCTGCGCCCTGCTGACCACCCGCCGCACCAGTCCTGGTCGGCTCGGGCCGCGGGCCTGGCGACGGGCTTGCCGATTCCTGGCTGGCGGGCGCTGGGCGGCTGGCGGGCCTGACCTGCGCGGCCGGCCGTGACGACGCGGCCCGGTCCTGGCTGGCCGTGGGCGCTGCCGCCCTGGCACTGGCCCGGTCAGGGCCGCGAGCGGCTTTGGCATCGGCCTTCTTACGATGCGGGCCGATCACCATGATCATGTTCCGGCCGTCCTGCTTGGGCTGGGACTCGACAAAGCCAAGCTCCTCGACATCACCGGCAAGCCGCTGCAGGAGCTTGTAGCCAAGCTCAGGCCTCGACTGCTCGCGTCCGCGGAACATGATCGTCACCTTGACCTTGTCGCCCTGCCGGAGGAACCGCTCGACGTGACCCTTCTTGGTGCCGTAGTCGTGCGGGTCGATCTTCGGCCGGATCTTGATCTCCTTGATGACCGTCTGCGCCTGGTTCTTGCGCGATTCCCGGGCCTTGAGGGCCGACTCATACTTGAACTTGCCGAAGTCCATGAGCTTGCAAACGGGCGGCCGCGCTGTCGGCGCGACCTCGACCAGATCGAGGTCCGCCTCTTGTGCCAGCCGGAGCGCGTCTGTGATCGACACGATGCCGACTTGCTCGCCCGACGGGCCTACGAGCCGGACTTCAGGTACCCGGATACGGTCGTTGATACGAGGTTCAGTGCTGATGTGACCTCCAATGTCACCTCTTTCCAGGAACCGGGTCGGTCCCGGTCCTGGCGATTCGCGCAGCTCGCCGTAAAGCAGAAAGCCCGCGGCTCCCCGCACAGCGCGCATTGCGGGGCCACCACGGGCACGACGACCGCGCCGCAGGTAACAACGCCCGCGTTGCGTCGCCACGCGACGCCCCATGTTGACCCGCCAATGGCGCGCCAACCCGGTGCGTCCGGCCTCGCTACCCAGCGAAGTGCTGGCTAGCACATACCCGCCGGCAGAGCGGCGTCGTCCCTAATGGGTCACTTACTTCGACGCCGCATGTACTGACAAGGTGGGAGGTGGCCGAGGTGGCCCTCCACTTGCGGCCCGGCATGCGCCTGGCCTTAAGTTTTCGCAGTAAGCCTAGCGCATCATGGATGCGACATCGTAGCCGCTGCGCTGACCTGGACGTACTGGCTCGATATCTAACCAGTCACGCCAGCGGGTTATTTCCTCACCTGGCGTGACCGCCGCTGGGCGAGCGCGCAGGGCAGCGGCGACCGCGACGCCGACGGCGCGTGCGACAGGCGGCGGAAACGCGTTGCCGACCTGCCGGTACGCGGCTGTCTTGCGGCCAGCGAACTGCCAGCTGTCGGGGAAGCCCTGCAGCCTAGCCACCATCCGGGTGGTCAGCCGCGGCAACGCCTCTACCGGGAAAGACGCGTCCGGCGGGCCGTCGGCGACACCCAGCCCGTCGACGCTGAGCTGCCGCCACGCCGCCCTGGCCCTGGTCGGGCCGAGGTCAGGGCCGCCGTGCTTCTTGCTGCCGCCCACGATCGTGGGCGCGATGCCGTGCGCGCGCGCGACCCACGGGGCCGCACCAGGCCAGCCGCCGGCGGCCATCAGGTCGGCGACCGACTCACCCACCGTGGCCGGCGCTGCGTCCGATGGCACCGGCCAGAAGAACGCCGGCGCCCACGGGTGCCTGAGCGCGACCAGCACCAGGCGCGGCCGCAGCTGCGGCACACCGTGCTCGCTCGCGTGCATCAGCTGCCACCATGTCTGATAGCCCAGGTCCGCGAGCGTGGCCACGACCTGGGTGCGGTAGCCGTCGAACCGCCTGGCCGCTAGCCCCCGAACGTTCTCGAGCAGCACCGCGCGCGGGCCGATCTCGCTCGTCAGCCGCAGCGCCTCAGGGAACAGGTCACGCTCGTCGGCCGCGCCGAGCTGGTGCCCCGCGACCGAGAACGGCGGGCACGGCACGCCGCCTGCGAGCAGGTCGGCGCCGCGGAACTCGGCGCCGTTCACGTCCGCGACATCGGCCTCGATGATCTTCCAGCGCGATCCGCGGTTCATCCGCAGGGTCTCGCACGCGTCGGGATCGATCTCCACGACCGCGGTGTGGCCGAAGCCAGCTTGTTCGAGGCCGAGCGCCTGACCCCCTGCTCCGGCGCAAATCTCCACGCACGTCAGCTCCGTCGAAGGCGCCTGCCGCCGGATCATGCCTGATTGTCTCGTCGCGCCGGTGTGCGCGGGCCGGCGCCACGCCGCGGAGCTGGGCCGCTTCAGCGATCGGCGCGGCCGGCCAGCGCGGCGCGCCCGGCCGCGCGCATCTCGGCGAGCGGCGCGGGCCGTCCGGTCATGAGCTCGACCTGCAGGCCCGCCTGCCGCAGCAGCAACTCGAAGCCGTCGACGACGGCGGCGCCTGCCCGCTGAGCCGCGCTGCCGAGCGCGCTGGGCCACGGGTGGTAGCTGACGTCGAAGACCACCTGTGGACAAGGCCGCAGGTCAGCGAGCGCCGCGGCGAGCAGGTCAGCGGCGCCCGCGGGGACCGTAGAGATGATCAGGCGCGCGCCTTCCATCGCGGCGGGCCCGAAGGGGCGCAGCGTGACGGCGACGCCCAGCCGGTCAGCGGCCGTGAGCAGGTCAGCGGCCCTCGCGGCCTCGCGGACCGCGACGGCGACGGTCCGCTCGCCCAGGTCACGCAGCGCCGCGACGGCGGCGCACGCGGTCGCGCCGCCGCCCAGGACGACCGCGGGGCCGGCGGGCCCGGCCGCACCGACGCCGTGCCCGGTGAGCGCGTGCACCATGCCGGGTACGTCGGTGTTGTAGCCCAGCCGCTGCGCGGCGGCGAACAGCACCGTGTTCGCGGCTCCTACGTCGGTGGCCAGCGGGTCGATCCGGTCCAGCAGCGGCAGGACGGCCCGCTTCAGCGGCATGGTCAGCGACAGGCCAGCCCAGTCGGGCCCGCACCTGTCGAGCAGCGCGGGAAGCCCGGCTTCGTCGCACTTGATGGCGTCGTAGCGCCACCACGTGAGGCCGAGCGCCTGATAGGCGGCCGTGTGCAGGACAGGCGAGAGCGAGTGGCTGATCGGCGAGCCGACCACGGCGGCCCGCACGCTCCGCCGGTCGATCCCACTCAGCCCTGGAACTCCTTCTGCCATCGCTGCAGCTGCTTCAGGCTGTTCGTGAAGTGCGTGATGTACGGCTTATGCCTGGTGTCCGTGATGAAGTACAGGTAGCTGGCCTTGACCGGGTGCAGGGCCGCCTTGATGGCATCCAGGCCTGGGTTGCCGATCGGCGTAGGCGGCAGGCCGGTGTGCACGTACGTGTTGTACGGCGTCTTGGACTTTTCCTGCTGGGCGTTGACGTGCGTGCCGTACATGTGCAACCCGTAGAAGACCGTGCTGTCGAACTGGAGCGGCTTGCCGAGCTGCAGCCTGTTCCAGGCGACGCGCGAGATCTTGGGCATGTCGGCGGTGTTTCCTGCCTCGGCCTGGATCATGCTGGCGACGATCAGCACGTGCCAGGGCGTGGTGAAGACCTTGGCGGCGCTGGATTCGAGGTTGATGCTGGCGACCTTCTGATTGAACTCTCGCACCATCGTCTGCAGGATCTGCAGCGCGGTCTCGTGCGGCAGGAAGCTATAGGTGTCGGGGAACAGGAACCCCTCAGCGGACGACCCCTTAGCCCAGCTCGGCAGGCCGAGCGAGGCCGGCGGATTGTCGATGATCTGCAGGAAGGCGCTGGCCTTGAGTCCCGTGGCGGCCGCCAGCTCGGCGGCGACCTTGATTGCCCTCGTACCCTCGATGATGACGGCCTGGATCTTGATCCTGGCCTTCGGGCTCAGCAGCAACTTCACGGCAAGCGCCGAGTTCATGTGATGGTGCAGCTTGTACACGCCTGGCTGGAGTATGCCGGTGGCGGCCGCGGCGGCCGTCTCGTAGGGCCGCAAGGACATGACGACGCCGTCCTTGACCAGGGTCGGGCCAAGACCGGCCAGCGACGAGCCAGAGGTGACGGTGATCTTGACGGTGCCGGTGCCCGGCCCTCCGTAGTCGCCGTACCTGTTGGTGATCCAGCCGTGCACGAACTTATAGCCGAACACGCCGGCGACGAGCAGGACCGCGACGACGACGAAGATCGCACCGGTGAAGGCGGCCTTGCCGCGGAAGCGGCGGCGCTTGCGGACGCGAACCTTGCCGCGGCCGCCGGTCTCCGGCTCGGGAGCTGCGCCTGCGCGGCCGAACCGGCGGGATAGCAGCCCGTCCTCGTCGTCCCGCCAGTCTTCGTCGGCGGGCTCGCGCAGCTGAGGCGGGCCAGAGATCCACCTGATGCTTCCCGAGTCGTGGTCGCTCTCGGAATCGAGCTCCTCATCCCGGTCGAACGAACCCGTGTCCGCCCGCCCGAAGGATCCCGAGTCAGCCCGCCCGAAGGATCCCGTGTCGGTACGGCGGAACGAGCCGGTGTCTGGCCTCGCGAATGCTCCGGTGTCTGGCCTGCCGAAGACGCCGGAGTCCGCCGCTCCGAAGACGCCGGAGTCCGCCGCTCCGAACGCGCCGGTCGCCTCCGGTGGGAACGGCCCGGCCGCGGCGTCCGGACCGGCGTCGTAGCCACGCGGTTCAGGGGTGAAGGCCCAGCTGTGTGATCCGGTGTCAGACTCGCCAAAGCCTCCGGCATCGCCGTAGCTGCCCGTGTCTCCGTAGCTGCCCGTGTCGCCGGCGCGGAACGACCCGGTCAGGGGGTCCGTCTGGCCGTACTGGTCCTGCCAGGATCCTTGCGAGCCTGGCGTGCCGTACGCATCCGCGGCGCCGTAGGACTGCTGATAGCCATACGACTCATGGCCTCCAGATTCGGCAGAGTGCCTGCCGCGGCTGGGCCGGCCGGCTCCGTAGTCATCAGGCTCCCGGTAGTACCCCGAGTACCCATCCCGGTCGCCGTATCCGGCCTGGTCTGTGTAACCGGCCTGGTCGCCGTAACCGCCCTGTTGTCCGTAATCCTCCTGGCTGCCATAGCTCTCCTGGCCATAGGCGGCGTCGCCGCCATAGCTGCGCGGATCTGCGTATTCCGCCTGACCGCCGTAGCCGTGCCCATCGCGGTAGCCGTGCCCATGGCCGTTTCCCGGCCCGTCCCTGTATCCGGCGTAGCCGGACGAGTCCGCGTAGCCTGGCTGGTCGCCGTAGCCGCCCGAGTTCGGGTAGCCGTAACCCGCGGTGCTGCCGTACGGGTCCGAGCCGCCGTAACCGTAACCCGATTGCTGGTCATACCCTGACGGATCGGCGTAGCCGCCGTACCCGTTCCGCGCGTCGTGCCACGCAGGGCGCTGGTAGCTGCCGGTGTCGTGATAGGGATCGCCCGGGCCGCCCTGGCCAGCCTCGTCGTAGCCGTCCTCGCCGAACTCGTCTCTCGCCGGCCGGTGCCGGCCGGTCCGCGACCAGTACCCGCTGTCATTCACTTCAGCCGCCACCGCCCTGCATCGGACCGACAACCTCACCGGGCGCGACGCCCGTCTGACGCTCCGCGTCGAGCGCGTCCTGAAGCAGCAGAGCGGCTGCAGCCTGGTCGATCACGGAACGGCGCTCCCTCGAGTCGCGGCCACCCCGCGCAAGCGCTGCGTGGGCGATGACGGTCGTGAAGCGCTCGTCGACGAGCCGGACCCGGACAGGACCGACCACGGCTGCGAGCGCTTCGGCAAAGTCTCGTGCCTGGTCAGCGGCCTGTCCAGCATTTCCAGAAAGGCTCGTGGGAAGTCCGACCACAATTTCGACCGCCTCATGGTCAGCGCAGAGCCGCGCGATTTCGGCCAAATCGCCCCGGCCGCGCCGCACCGTCCGCAGCGGGCTGGCAAGCAAACCGCCAGGATCGCTTCTCGCGACCCCGATCCGCACCGATCCGACGTCAATGCCGAGCCTGACACCCGGGCTCAAGGAACTGGGCTCCCCGTGCCTGGTCTCGGATCTGACACAACTCGGCGGCAGCACGATCTCACGTTACGCTACCCGCAGCCCCGATGCCGCCAATATCACCTCGAACCGCACCAAACGCCTCTGCCAGGACCTGAGCGGACTGTTCGCCGAGCGCGGCTCCCCCGCCCTGCGCGACGTCGTCGCGTCCGCCGCCGCGGCCGCCGAGGACTGCGGTCGCGGTGCGGATCAGCTCGCCGGCCCGCAGTCCCCTGGCCCTGGCCGCGTCGTTCAGCGCGACCACGATGGCCGGCCTGTCCGCGGGAACCCCCGCGGTCACGACCACGCCTGGGCGTTCTTGAGGGATCTGACCGCGGATGTCGAGCGCGAGCTTGCGGATCCCGTCCGCCGGCGTACCGTCGGGGGCTTGGTGCGCCACGTACAGGACGCCGTTCACGTCATCAGCGCGAGCGACGAGGTCCGACGCCACGGTCGCGAGCTGGGCCGACTGCATCCGGCCGATGTCCCGCTCGGCGTCGCGGAGCCTGGTGAGGATGCCGGCGATCCGGTCGGGCAGGTCCGCGCGCGGAGCCTTGAGCTGCTCGGAGAGCTGGCTGACGAGCAGGCTCTCCCGCGCCAGGAAGCGGAAAGCGTCGATGCCCACCAGCGCCTCGACACGCCGCACACCTGACCCGATCGACGACTCGCCGAGGATCTTCACGAGACCGAGCTGGCCCGACCTTGCGACGTGGGTGCCGCCGCACAGCTCACGCGAATAGTCGCCCACCTCCACCACCCGCACCTGCTCGCCATACTTCTCACCGAACAAGGCGAGCGCGCCCATCGCCCTCGCTTCGCCGATCGAGGTGTGGAAGGCGCGGACGTCGAGGTCGTTGACGAGCACCTCGTTGACCTCATCCTCTGCGTCGGCCAGAACGGCGGGCGGCACGGCTCCCATCGCGGTGAAGTCGAACCTGAACCGTCCAGGCGAGTTCTCAGATCCGGCCTGCGCGGCCGACTCGCCGAGCGCACCGCGGAACGCCCTGTGCACCAGGTGCGTCGCCGTGTGCGAGCGCGAGATCGCGCGGCGCCGCTCGACGTCGACCTCGGTGTGCACCATGTCGCCGGCCGCGATCTCGCCGGCCGCGACCCGGCACCGGTGCACGATCAGCCCCGGCACCGGCGCCTGCACGTCGAGGACCTCGATCCTGGCGCCCTCGCCCGTGCCGCTGCCAGCCGAGCGCATGATCCCTTTGTCGGCGAGCTGGCCGCCGCCCTCGGCGTAGCACGGCGTCCTGTCCAGCACGATGTCGAGCTCCGTGCCCGCCCCCGCGGCGGGCACCGCGGCGCCGCCGACCAGGAGCCCGAGCACGGTCCCGTCGGAGGCCACCTCGTCATAGCCGGTGAAGACCACCTTGCCGGTGCGCTCGAGGAAGGACGCGAACACCGAGATGTCGGCGTTGCCGGTCTTCTTCGCCGCCGCGTCGTCCTTCGCGCGCTGGCGCTGCCGCGCCATCAGGGATCGGAAACCCTCCTCGTCGACGCTGAGGCCCTGCTCGGCGGCCATTTCGAGGGTGAGATCGATCGGGAACCCGTAGGTGTCGTGCAGCTGGAACGCTTGCGCGCCGCTGAGTCTCCGCTCCCCCTTACGGCCCGCTTCCTCCACCGCGGCGTCGAAGATGGCCGTCCCGGTCCGCAGCGTGGACAAGAACGCGCTCTCCTCGGAGTCCAGGACCGTGTGGATGTGCGGGGCGTCGGTGATCAGCTCCGGGTACTGGTCGCCCAGCGCCCCGATCGCCACCGAGGCCAGCTCGTGCAGGTAGCGCTCGCCTGAGCCGCCGCGCCCGCCGTCGCCGCCGCGCTGCGAGCCGGCGAGCAGCCGCAGGTCGCGGACGCTGCGCCGCAGGATCCTGCGGAGCACGTAGCCGCGGCCCTCGTTGGATGGGAGCACGCCGTCCGCGACCAGCATCACCGCCGCCCTGGTGTGGTCGGCGACCACGCGCAGCGCGACGTCGCTCGCCGGGTTCCTGCCGTACTTCTGGTCGGTCAGCTCGGCGGCCCGCTCCAGTACCTTCCACATGGTGTCGACTTCGTAGATGTTGTCGACGCCCTGCAGCAGGGCGGCCATCCGCTCCAGGCCCATGCCGGTATCGATGTTGCGGGACGGCAGCTCGCCGTGCGTGTCGAAGTCGGTCTTGCTGCGCACGGCGGTGAGCTGGTACTGCATGAAGACCAGGTTCCAGACCTCGAGGTAGCGGTCCTCATCGGCCTCTGGCCCGCCCTCTTGGCCGTACTCAGGGCCGCGGTCGTAGTAGATCTCTGAGCACGGTCCGCCAGGGCCTGGCACGCCCATGTGCCAGTAGTTGTCGGCCAGGCCGCGACGCTGGATCCGGTCGGCTGGCACGCCCACCGCGTTGCGCCAGATCGAGTACGCCTCGTCGTCACCGGTGTAGACGGTCGCCCAGAGCCTGCTCTCAGGGAAGCCGAAGCCGCCGTCCGACTCGGGCCTGGTCAGCAGCTCCCAGGCGAGCGGGATCGCCTGCTCCTTGAAGTAGTCACCGAAGGAGAAATTGCCGAGCATCTGAAAGAAGGTCGCGTGCCTCGTCGTCTTGCCGACTTCGTCGATGTCCGGCGTGCGCACGCACTTCTGGGCGCTGGTCGCTCGCGGGAAGGGCGGCACGAGCTGGCCGAGGAAGTACGGCTTGAAGGGCACCATTCCGGCGTTGACCAGCAGCAGCGTGGGGTCCTCTGCGACCAGGCTGGCCGACGGCACCACGGTGTGCCCGCGCTGGCTGAAGTAGTCAAGGAAACGGCGTGCGATCTCTGCCGACTCCATCAACGGCCATCCTTACGGTTGTGAGGTGCTGCGCGAGCGCGCTGACCTACGAGGGTATTGCCTGAACCGCGTGCTGCCGATTCATATCTCCTGGCGACGGTCGAGATAGTCGGCCATTCCGGCGCGGACATCGCGGACGAACGCGATCGTTTCGGTACCAGCCCGGCCGGCCGCGCCACGGCCAGTCCTCACCATCGGTGGACGCAGCGCCTTGGCCGTCCTCGTGACGCGCCGGTACCCGGCTATGCCCAGAAAGGCGCCGGCCGCGAGCCAGAAAGACCGCCGGATCATCGCCCGCTCCGATCTAGCACGGGTCGATCGAGCTGCCCGGCGCGGATCGCTGCCGCGCGGGCTCCCCGTCGGACGGCGAGCGCGTGCCGGACGCCGTAACCGGCGGCGGCCAGCCGGAGCACCGGCGTACCGAGCCACGAGGCGATCAGCTTGGTGGTTCCTGCGACGGCCGAGACCTGGACGGACAGCTCTGACATGCTCGCGGCGACCGCGTCGACGCCATCGGCCAGCGCGCCCGTGCGGGCTAGCTGCTGGTCTGCGCGCTCCACCGCCGCGCGGGACCTGGCCAGCACGTCCTCGGCGCCTGCCTGATAGCTGGTCACCAGCGACGTCGCGGCGGAGATCAGCCTGGCGAGCCTGACCAGCACGTAGACGGCCGCGCACATGGCGATCGCGAAGAAGGCGGCCGCGATCAGCGCTGCGAGCTGCCCGGCGTTCATCGGCCCTCCAAGGCCCTGCGGCTTGCTGTATGTGGCCCGGGCCCGACCCTATCGCCTGGCGGGCTGCCGCTTGCCGGGCTGCCTGGATTCAGCCCTCGGCTGCCGAGTCAGGGTCGCGGTCCGCATCGGACAAAGCCTGCCTTATCCGCTCGAGCCGATCGGCGTACCGCGCCTCGGCGCCATGCCTGGACGGCTCGTAGTACCGATGTCCCGCGGCCGCGTCGGGAAGGTAGTCCTGCGCGACGATGCCCTCCGCGAAGTCGTGCGGGTACCGGTACCCCTTGCCGTGCCCGAGCCGCGCCGCGCCCCGGTAGCTCGCGTCGCGCAGGTGCGCGGGCACCGGCCCGGAGTGCCCCGACCTGATGTCGTCGGCCGCCGCCCCGATGGCCCTGATCACCGCGTTGGACTTCGGCGCCAGCGCGAGGTGAATCACGGCCTGGGCCAGGTTGATCCGCACCTCGGGGAGGCCGACGAACTCGACGGCCTGGGCGGCCGCCACGGCCACCGGCAGGGCCGTGGGATCGGCCATCCCGACGTCCTCGCTCGCGTGCACGATCAGTCTCCTGGCGATGAACCTCGGGTCCTCGCCCGCCTCGATCATCAGGGCTAGGTAGTGCAGCGCGGCGTCCACGTCGCTGCCCCTGATGCTCTTGATGAACGCGCTGATGACGTCGTAGTGCTGGTCGCCGGCCCGGTCGTAGCGGACCGCGACCCGGTCGACGGCCTGCGCCAGTACCACGGTGTCGATCACCCCGCCCTTGTCGACGCCGAGCGCTGCCGACTCCAGGTACGTCAGCGCGCGCCGCGCGTCGCCGCCGGCCAGCCGCAGCAGTTCCTCCGTGGCGTCGTCGGCGAGGGTGACAGAGCCGCCGAGGCCGCGCCCCTCGGTCACGGCCTGGTCCAGCAGCTCGCGCATGTCCTCATCGGGGATGGGCCGCAGGGTGAGCAGCAGCGACCTGGACATCAGCGGACCCACGACGGAGAACGACGGGTTCTCCGTCGTGGCTCCCACGAACGAGACCCAGCGGTTCTCGACGGCCGGCAGCAGTGCGTCCTGTTGCGCCTTGTTGAAACGGTGCACCTCGTCGATGAACAGCAGGGTCTGGGCGCCGGTCAGCCCAAGCTCGGTCCTGGCGGCCTCGATCGCGGCCCTGACCTGGCTGACGCCTGCCGAGACGGCGGACAGCTCTACGAACCGCCTGCTGGTCACCTGGCTGAGCACGTAAGCCAGCGTGGTCTTGCCGGTTCCCGGCGGCCCCCACAGCAGGACCGACATCGGGGCCGCGTGCTCGACGAGCTTGCGCAGCGGGGATCCGGGCCCGGTCAGCCGCGGCTGGCCGCGAACCTCGTCGAGGCTCCGCGGCCGCATCCTGACCGCGAGCGGCGCGACCGCCCTGGCCGCCTCCTCGCCGGCAGCGTCGAACAGGCTCGCGCCGGTAGCTCCCGAACTCCTTGCCGCCACGGCTCGACGATACTCGCAGCTACCGTCGTTATGTCCTGAGGCCAGCTGCCGCCGGACCCACCGGTCCCCGTGGCTCGATGCCGCATTCACTGCGGAAAAAGCGACTGAATGTCGCAGTCACTCGTGCGCCGGGGGCCGGGCTGCCGGGGCCGGGGCCGGCACGACATCCACCCCGGCCTCCTTGCGCTGTGCGGCTGTGATCGGCGTCGGCGCCCCGGTCAGCGGATCGCTGCCCGACGCCGCCTTCGGGAACGCGATCACGTCCCTGATCGACTCCCGCCCGGTCAGCAGCATCAGCATCCGGTCCCAGCCGAACGCGATGCCGCCGTGCGGCGGCGGGCCGTACCGCAGCGCGTCGAGCAGGAACCCGAACTGTGACCTGGCCTCGTCCCGCGACAGGCCGATGACGTCGAAGACCTGCTGCTGCATCGCGGGCCGGTGGATCCTGATCGAGCCGCCGCCGATCTCGGTGCCGTTGCAGACCAGGTCGTAGGCGTTGGCGAGAGCGCCGGCGGGCTCTGCGGCGAACTTGTCGGCCCACTCAGGCAGCGGGGCGGTGAACGGGTGGTGCACGGCGGTCCAGCCGCCGGCTGAGCCAGCCCCGCCCTCCCCCGTCTCCTCGAACATCGGCGCGTCGACCACCCATGTGAACGCCCACGCCGCGGCGTCAATCAGCCCGCAGCGCTCGCCGATCGCCAGCCGCGCGGCCCCCAGCAGGGACCTGGCGGCCGCCGGCGTGCCCGCCGCGAAGAACACGCAGTCGCCCGGGCCCGCCCCTGTCGCGGCGGGCAGGCCCGCTCGCTCTTCGCCGGACAGGTGCCTGGCGACGGGCCCTGCGTCGGAGACCGCGCCGTCCTGACCGATCAGGACGTAGGCGAGGCCCCTTGCCCCGCGCGACTTGGCCCAGTCCTGCCAGCCGTCGAGTTCCTTGCGGGTCTGGCCTGAGCCGCCGGGCATCACCACGGTGCCAACGTGCTGGGCCTGGAAGACGCGGAACCCGCTTCCTGCGAAGTACCTGGTCAGGTCCCGCAGCTCGACGCCGAACCGCAGGTCGGGCTTGTCCGACCCGAATCTGGCCATCGCCTCGGCGTAGGTCATCTGCGGGATGGGGCGTGCGAGCTCGTATCCCGCGATGTCGCGCCACAGCCGCTGCACCAGGTCCTCGGCAACGTCGATGACGTCGGCCCTGGTCACGAACGACATCTCGATGTCGATCTGGGTGAACTCGGGCTGCCGGTCTGCCCTGAAGTCCTCGTCCCTGAAGCACCGCACGAGCTGGTAATACCGCTCCATCCCCGAGACCATCAGCAGCTGCTTGAACAGCTGCGGCGACTGCGGCAGCGCGTACCAGCTGCCTGGCTGCAGCCGGACCGGCACGAGGAAGTCCCTGGCCCCCTCCGGGGTCGACCTGGTCAGGAACGGCGTCTCGATGTTCACGAACCCGTGGTCCCGCATTACGTCGCTGACCAGGTACGCGGCTCGTGACCTGGCTCGCAGCGCCGCCGCCATCTCCTGGCGGCGCAGGTCCAGGTAGCGGTACCGGAGCCGCACCTCTTCGTTCAGGTCCGTCCCGCCGTGCCCGTCGACCGGGAACGGCAGCGGGTCGGCCTCGGACAGCACCTCGATCCGCTCCGCCGCGACCTCGATCGCGCCGGTCGGCAGCTCAGGGTTCTCGTTCCCGGCCGGCCTGCGCCTGACCTCGCCGGTGACCAGCACGCAGTACTCGGCCCGCAGGTCGTGCGCGACGTCCTCCTCGCGCATGACGACCTGGACGACGCCGCTGCCGTCCCGCAGGTCGATGAACACGACCCCGCCGTGGTCCCTGCGCCGTGCGACCCAGCCAGCCAGCGTCACGTCCTGCCCAGCCTGTGCGGGCCGCAGCGTGCCGGCCTCGTGCGTGCGGATCATCTGATCCAGCCCTTCTGTCGGATCACTGGCCGCGCCGCGCTCACAGGCCCCGGGTCTGGCCCGAGGCTGGCGCGAGGCCGGCCAGGAACGGATTGGAGGCCCGCTCCGCGCCGATGGTGGTCTGCGGCCCATGGCCGGAGAGCACGACGGTTTCGTCAGGCAGCGGAAGGCAAACCCGGGCCAGGCTATCGAGGATCGCCTGGTAGTCGCCGCCAGGCAGGTCGGTCCGGCCGATCGAGCCCGCAAACAGCAGGTCCCCGGTGAACATGGTGCCCGGGAGCCGGAACGTGACCGATCCAGGCGTGTGCCCTGGGGCGTGATCCACCAGAAGGCTGATCCCGGCCAGGTCGAGCGTCATCCCGTCGGTGAGCTCCCGCACGTCATCGGGTTCTGTGAAGGTGATGCCGCCGAACAGCTGCTGGCCGGCCAGCAGCGATAGACCGCGGCCTGGATCGCTGAGCAGCGCGCGGTCGGCCGGATGGATGTAGGCGGGGATGTCCCTGGCGCCGCACACCGGAGCGACCGACCAGATGTGGTCGATGTGCCCGTGCGTGGTGAGCACGGCGGCTGGCCGCAGCCGGTACTGAGCGACGACCTCCTCGATGCCAGGTTCGGCGTCCTGACCCGGATCTATGATCAGGCACTCCGCGCCGGGATCCGATGCCACGATGTAGCAGTTGGCGGCGAAGGAACCGGCAGGGAACCCGGCGATCAGCATGGCGACCTCCTGGTCGGCTGGCTGGCGATGCTCACAGGCTACCGAGGCCCTCTGGCGGGGGCGGCGGACGCGGCGGTGCCCGTTTGCCGGGTGGGGTTTGCGCCAGATGCGCCAGTTACAAGACGGCGCGGTTGGTGCGTCGAACCGATAACACCAGGCGTAGGGACTTGCCTGGTCCAGATACCATGCGCGAAGTTTTTCAATGGGACCACTACCGGTCGATAACGGAAAGGCTGGACGGGGTGGCGGGTAAGCAGGATCGTCAGCGCAGGCTGGCCAGGGAGCGCCATGAGCGCCGGCAGGCCCGCGAAGCCGAGCGGCAGCGCCGTGCTCGCAGGATGGCGCAGTGGATCTCGGGAGCGGTGGTCCTGCTCGTTCTCGCCGGGATCGTGACCTACACGATCGTGCACCTGAGCAGCAACGCCAGCGCGAGCCCCAAGCCGAGCGCCTCGCCCAGCATGACCGCGAGCACGTCGGCCAGCCCCACCCCGACCGGCCCCGTCACCAGCTGCACGTACACGCCGAGTCCGCCCGCGTCGAAGAAGGTCGGGCAGCCGCCGGCCAAGCCTGACCTGAAGGCGACCTACCAGGCGACGATCAAGACCAACCGCGGCGACATCGTCATCAGCCTGCTCAACTCCAAGGCGCCGTGCACGGTCAACTCGTTCGTGTACCTGGCAAGCAAGAACTTCTTCAGCAACACCCAGTGCCACCGCCTGACGACGAGCGGGATCTACGTGCTGCAGTGCGGTGACCCGACAGGAACGGGCAGCGGCGGGCCCGGGTACAAGTTCAACGACGAGAACCTGACCGGCGCGACCTACCCGACGGCGACCGTGGCGATGGCGAACTCGGGGCCGAATACGAACGGAAGCCAGTTCTTCCTCGTGTACAAGGACACAACTCTGCAACCGAGCTACACACCGTTCGGGACGATTAAGAGCGGCCTGAGCGTCATACAGAAGGTGGCCAAGGCCGGCACCGACAACGGAACGTCAGACGGCCGTCCGAAGGAGAAAGTCGTGATCGAGAGCGTGACCATCAAGAAAACCTGAGCTCAGGGTGCAGGTACAAGCTGGAGGTAAAGCGGTGAGCACCGAGAGCCATCCATGGGGCCGGGTAGCCGAGGACGGAACCGTCTACGTGCGCACCTCAGAGGGCGAGCGCGTGGTCGGGATCTGGCAGGCAGGAAGCCCGGACGAGGCGCTCGCCTTCTTCACCCGCAGGTACGAGTCGCTGGCGACGGAGGTGAGCCTGCTCGAGCGCAGGATCAGCGCCACCGACCTCGCCCCCGGGCAGGCCAGGGCGACCATCTCCAGGCTGCACGCGGCGATCGGCGAGGCCAAGGCGGTCGGCGATCTGGACGGGCTCAAGCGCAGGCTTGACGCGCTGTCCGAGCAGGCGGATGTTCGCCAGCAGGAGCACAAGGCGGCACGGGACCGCGCCAGGGTGGAGGCCATCGCCACCAAGGAGCGGATCGTCGACGAGGCGGAGAAGCTTGCCGCCGAGGCCACCCACTGGAAGTCAAGCGGCGAGCGGCTCAAGGAACTGCTCGACGAGTGGAAGGCGGCGCCGCACGGCGACCGGCAAGCCGAGGCGGCGCTGTGGAAGCGGCTGTCGACCGCCCGCAGCGCGTTCGCCAAGCGCCGGAAGAGCTACTTCGCGGCGCTCGAGGAGGAACGCGAGGGCGTCAGGGAGCGCAAGCAGCAGATCGTCGCCCGTGCCGAGGAACTGTCTGGTTCGACCGACTGGCCGGCCACCGCCGCCTCCTACCGCGAGCTGATGGCGTCGTGGAAGGAGGCCGGGCGGGCCGACCGCGCGTCAGAGGACGAGCTCTGGAAGCGGTTCAGGGCGGCGCAGAGCACGTTCTTCGAGGCGCGCTCGGCGGCCATGTCGGCGAAGGACAATCAGCTGCGCGAGCGCGCCTCGGCCAAGGAGGATTTGCTCGCCGAGGCGGAGAAGCTGCTCCCGGTCACCGACCCGAAGACGGCGCGCTCGGCGCTCCGGTCGATCCACCAGCGCTGGGACAAGATCGGGGCGGTAGCGAGGGAGTCGCAGGAGCGGCTCGAGGGCGGCCTGCGCAAGGTCGACGACGCCGTGCGCAAGGCCGAGGACGTCCAGTGGCGCAGGACCAACCCGGAGGCACTGTCGCGGGCGCGGGACACGGTCGAGCAGATCCGCAAGACGATCAGGAACCTGGAGGGTCAGCTCGAGCAGGCGAACGAGAACGACGACGACGCGGCCAGGCGGCGCGCCTCGGAAGCCCTCGCCACCAGGCGCGGCTGGCTCGCGGAGGCCGAGAAGACCCTCGCCGACCTGACCGGCTGACACCGCGCGAGCCCAATCGGACGGACACGGCCAAACATGGCTAAAACCGGCTGCTCGCACGCCTGCTCTGCCTATGCTCGAGCCCGCCTGCATCCCCGCGCTGTCCAAGCCCGTGTATGGATGGGACACCCACTGCACCTGGCGGCGATGGGTGTCCCATCCATACACGGGGAAGCGCCAGCCGAGGCCACGGCGCCGGTCACCTGCGGGGCAGTTGTGACGCGGCGGACTCCTGTGACCATGTCTTGGAGCGTTGTCCTGCGTTTGCCGCTCTCGACACCTGGCGACGGCGGTCAGTTGATAGAGCGCTGGAGCAGGGACCGGTTGGTGAGCATCCATGAGGCGCTGCGGGCGCGCCAGGTGATGGCCCACGCGTACGGGTAACCGCTGGGCGTGGTCGCGCTGGCGGCGTCCCGGGTGACCCCGGCGCTGGCGGCCTCGGCCCGTGCATCGTGCACGGCGAATGTGATCATCTTGTCGACGAAGCCCTCGCGGTCGCGGCGGGGCAAACCGTAGCCGTCGAGGATCGCCTTGAGTTGCCGCGCCCGGGCCGTCGCGCCGGGCAGGGCACACCGTTCGGCGATGTCGTCGTCGTGCAATTGCGCGTTCAGCCAGGCAGCCTGGGCCAGGTCCCAGTCCGCGCCGACCGGGCCAGCGAACTCGAAATCGATCAGCGCGGCCGGCCGCCCGTCCGTGGCCACGATGTTCCACGGCCCGGTATCACAATGCCCAAAGACCGGCCGGGACCCGGGCAGGCTGCGGCCGAACCAGGGCTTCCAGGACGCGGCAGGCGGCGGCGTGAACGTCGCGGCGGCTGCGTGCAGGCCGGCCAGCAATACCCCGACCCCGCCGACCGCATCCTCAGCCCAGGCCCGAGGATGCGGGCTCGACCCGTCGATGTAGCTGACCATCTCACGACCGTCGGCTGCGAACCCGCCGCCGACCACGCGCGGCGCGCCGGCGAACCCCGCGTCTTCCAGGTGCCGCAGCAACGCCAGCACCGCCCGGCTCCACGGGCCAGGATCGCGATACACCACGCCTGCCCGCAGGCTAGCCCGCGAACGCTGCCCGCCACTGCCTGCCGCCGCAAGACGCCGCTCCTGGTCACCACCCACCTGCCAGATGCTGCCACGGTGACCAGCCGGAGCGCGCCGAATAACCGTGGCACCCGGACCTGCCCAAGCCGTGTATGGATGGGACACCCATCACCGCCAGGTGCGATGGGTGTGCCATCCATACACGGTGATCAGCCAGCCGATGCCACGCGCGGGTCACGTGCGGGGCAGTCGTGACACGGCGGACTCATGTGACTCGCAGGATGTCACGCGGCGCGCGGCACGGCGCGGAAGCGGGTCAGCTGGTGACGCGGTGGGCGTCGTAGACCCCGTCAATCGTGCGAACAGCGCGCAGGACGTGCCGCAGGTGCTCGGGGTTCGCCATCTCGAACGTGAACTTGCTCAGCGCCACCTGGTCGCGCCTCGTGGTGACCGACGCGGACAGGATGTTCACGTGCTGCTCGGAGATCGATCTGGTGATGTCAGAGAGCAGCCCGGTCCTGTCTAGCGCCTCGACCTGGATCGCTGCGAGGAAGCGTGAGCTCTCCCGCGGCGCCCAGTGCACTTTGACCGTCCGCTCCGGCTCCGACTCGATCAGGTGCGCCACGTTGACGCAGTCCGTGCGGTGCACGGAGACGCCGTTGCCCCTGGTCACGAACCCGATGATGCTGTCACCTGGGACGGGGGTGCAGCACTTGGACAACCGGGCCCACACGTCGGCCGCCCCCTCGACCGCCACGCCAGAGTCGCCGGTCGCGGGACGCGGACTGGTCGGCCTGGTCAGCACCGTGGCCTCGGCCAGGTCCTCCTGTGCTCCGGCCAGGCCGCCGGCCGACCTGACCAGCTTGGCGACGACCGACTGGGCGCTGACGTGGCCATCGCCGATGGCCGCGTACAGGCCGGCCAGGTCCGGGTAGCGCAGTTCGTGCGCGATGGCCTGCAGGGCGTCGGCCGTGGCCAGCCGCTGCAGCGGCAGCCCCTGTTTGCGCATGGTCCTGGCGATCATGGCCTTGCCGGTGTCGGCCGAGGCCTCTCGGCGCTCCTTGGAGAACCAGTGCTTGATCTTGTTCCTGGCCCGCGCGCTCTTGACGAACCCCAGCCAGTCCTGGCTCGGGCCGGCGTCCGGCGCCTTTGAGGTCAGGATCTCCACGGTCTCGCCGTTGGACAGCGGCGACTCGAGCGGGACGAGCCGCCCGTTCACCTTGGCGCCGACCGTGCGGTGGCCCACCTCGGTGTGGATCGCGTAGGCGAAGTCAACCGGCGTGGAGTCCTGCGGCAGCGCGATCACCTCGCCACGCGGGGTGAACACGTACACCTCGGCGCTGCCGACCTCGAACTGCAACGACTCGAGGAACTCAGCGGGATCGGCGGTCTCGCGCTGCCAGTCGACGAGCTGCCTGAGCCAGGCCAGGTCGGACGGGCTGCGGCCGGTCGCGACCTCCTCCTTGTACTTCCAGTGCGCCGCGACGCCGTACTCCGACCGCCGGTGCATTCCCCAGGTCCTGATCTGCAGCTCGACGGGCTTGCCGCCAGGGCCGATCACGGTCGTGTGCAGCGACTGGTACATGTTGAACTTGGGCATCGCGATGTAGTCCTTGAACCGCCCAGGCACCGGGTTCCACCGGGCGTGGACGGCGCCGAGCACCGCGTAGCAGTCGCGGACCGTGTCGACGAGGACCCGGATGCCGACCAGGTCGTAGATCTCGTCGAAGCCGACGTTCCTGGCGATCATCTTCTGGTAGACGGAGTACAGGTGCTTCGGCCGGCCGGTGACCTTCGCCTTGATCTTCGCCTCGCGCAGGTCGGAGGTGACCTCCTCGATCACTTCCGAGATGAACGCCTCGCGGCGCGGTGCGCGCTCGGAGACCAGCCGCGCGATCTCGTCGTACCGCTTGGGGAACAAGGTCGCGAACGCGAGGTCCTCGAGCTCCCACTTGACGGTGTTCATCCCGAGCCGGTGCGCGAGCGGTGCGTAGATCTCCAGCGTCTCCCGCGCCTTGCGCTCCTGCTTGGGCCTGGGCAGGTAGCGCAGGGTCCGCATGTTGTGCAGCCGGTCAGCGAGCTTGATCACCAGGACCCTGATGTCGCGCGACATCGCGACGACCATCTTGCGGACGGTCTCGGCCTGCGCGGCCTCGCCGTACTTGACGTTGTCCAGCTTCGTGACGCCGTCGACGAGCGCCGCGATCTCGTCGCCGAAGTCACCGCGCAGCTCG
>DASUHI010000238.1:0-12986 GCA_036273575.1 Streptosporangiaceae bacterium
GGCCGTAGCCGGTCGCGGGCAAGCAGACGTCAGAGCGGGAAGGCCGTCGCGATGGAATCACCGTCTGTCGTCTTCGGCGTGAGCACGCAGGGCATGACGGTCGCAGAGGCCCTGATCGACGACCTGGCGGAGGCTCGCGGCCTGCTCGCCGCCGCCCGCCGGGCCGGATCTGAGCTGGCTTGGGCGCACAGCGCGGCCGACCTGTCGGAGCTCGGGTTCCGCGAGCAACCTGGATATCGCAAGATGACCGGCCCGATCGCCATCGGCGCGCCGGACAGCGTCGTCCCGCTGCCGCCAGGAGAGGACTCGCCAGAACTGTGGGCGGCCGCCTTCCGCGGCCAGTGGGGCCACAAGACACCACAGCCCGACCAGTGGCCGTTCGATCTGCCCGCCGGCACCGTGACGCTGTGCGTGCGCAAGGACGGCGGCATCGCCGGCGTCTGCCGGGTCGACCCGGCATCCGGGCTGATCGACGCTCCAGGGGTTCTTCCGGCCCACCGCGGTGACCTTGCCGGTTACGAAGCGCTCCTCAGGTCCGCGGCGGCGCTGGTGGACGCGCCGGTCGTGGCGGTGGAGTCGTGGGGCGAGGGTCCTGAGCGCGTCGCGGTCTGCGAGCGGCTCGGGCTCACCACGGCGGACTACACGGCAGGCTGGGAGTTCGTCCTCCATCAGTAGACTGGTGAGTAAGGTAGCGATTCATATGCCGAAGGTCATGATCGTCACCAATGACTTCCCGCCGCGTAGCGGCGGGATCCAGTCCTTCGTTCACGCACTCGCGACCAGGCTGCCCGCGGGACAGGTCGTGGTGTACGCCCCGGCGTGGAAGGGCGCTGCCGAGTTCGACGCCCGCCAGCCGTTCCCCGTGGTCAGGCACCCGACCTCGCTGATGCTCCCGGTCCCGTCCGTGGCTAGGCGAGCCAGGGAGATCCTGACCGAGCACGGCTGCGACACGGTGCTGTTCGGTGCCGCCGCGCCGCTCGGCCTGCTCGCGCCGGGTCTGCGCCGGGCAGGGGCGCGCCGAGTCGTGGCCCTGACCCACGGGCACGAGGCAGGCTGGGCCTCGTTGCCCGGCGCGAGAGCTCTGTTGCGACGGATAGGCGAGCACACCGACGTGCTGACCTATCTGGGGGAGTACTTCAGGATCAGGCTGGCCAGGGCGCTGACCCCGGCCGCCGCCGCACGGCTGACGAGGCTCGCCCCCGGAGTGGACAACGAGTCGTTCAGGCCAGGCGCGGGCGGCGCGGCGATCAGGGAGCGGTTCGGGATCGGCGCCGACGTCCCCGTGGTGCTGTGCGTCTCCAGGATGGTGCCGCGCAAGGGTCAGGACACGCTGATCAGGGCGTGGCCCGCGGCGCTGGCCGGGCTGCGTGACAGGCCGCCGGTGCGGGCGGGCGGTGGCGACGGCGGCGATGACGGGCCCGCCGCGGGGCCGGTTCTGCTGCTGGTCGGCGACGGCCCCTACGCCGGTGACCTGCGCGCGCTCGCGGAGCGCCAGGGGGTCAGCGACTCGGTGATCTTCGCGGGTGCCGTGCCGTGGGAAGACCTGCCCGCGTACTACGACGCGGGCACGGTGTTCGCGATGCCGTGCAGGACCAGGCGGCGCGGCCTGGACGTCGAGGGCCTCGGCATCGTGTACCTGGAGGCGTCGGCGACCGGGCTGCCGGTGATCAGCGGCGACTCGGGCGGTGCTCCAGACGCCGTGCTGGATGGGGAGACCGGCTACGTGGTGCCCGGGCGGGACGAAGCCGCGCTTGCTGACCGGCTGATCCAGCTGCTCGCCGACCCGGACGCCGCCGCCGCCATGGGCGAGAAGGGTGTCGCCTGGGTCGACAGGGAGTGGCGTTGGGACGTCGTCGCCTCCCGCCTGCAGGAGATCCTGGCCGGTTACCCCCGGGTGTAGAGGACCTCGATCTCGTGCGCGAAGTCCTTGGCCACGACGCTGCGCTTGACCTTCAGCGAAGGCGTCAGGTGGCCGCTGGCCTCGGTGAAGTCGCTGCCCAGGATCCGGAACTTGCGGATCGACTCGGCACGGGAGACCGCCTTATTGGCGTCGTCGACCGCGGCCTGCAGCTCGGCGACGAGGTCAGGATCTTCCGCCAGGTCGGTGGCCGTAGCGTCGGCAGGCTTGCCGTGCTGCTGCTTCCAGAAGTCCAGCGCCTCCGTGTCGAGCGTGATCAGGCAGGCGACGAACGGCTGGTTGTCTCCGACGACCATGCACTGGCTGACCAGCGGGTGGGCCCTGAGCCTGTCCTCGAGGACCGCGGGAGCCACGTTCTTGCCCCCGGCGGTAACGATGAGCTCCTTCTTCCGCCCCGTCACGCTCAGGTAGCCCTCGTCGTCCACGCTGCCGACGTCGCCGGTGTGCAGCCAGCCGTCGGAGTCCAGCGCCTCGGCGGTCGCCTTCTCGTTCCGCCAGTAGCCGCGGAACACGATCGGCCCGCCGATCAGGATTTCGCCGTCGTCGGCGATGCGGACGGTCGTGCCGGGAATCGGCTGCCCGACCGTGCCGATCTTGTTCCGGCTCGGCCGGTTCACCATCGCCGCGGCCGAGGTCTCCGTCAGGCCGTACCCCTCGAGCACGGTGATGCCGGCGCCGCGGAAGAAGTGGCCGAGCCGCTCACCGAGCGGGGCGCCGCCGGATACCGCGTACCTCACGTTGCCGCCGACCGCCGCCCGCAGCTTGCTGTAGACCAGCCGGTCGAACAGCGCGTGCCGCATCCGCAAGGATGCGCCAGCGCCGCCGCGGCTGCGGGCGATCGCCGTGTCGGCAGCGGCGCGGAAGATCCTGCTCTTTGCGCCGCTGGCCGCCGCCTGCTGCTGAGCGGTGTTGAAGACCTTTTCGAATACCCGCGGCACCGCGAGCAGGAACAGCGGGCTCACCTCAGGCAGCGCGTGCGCGAGAGTCGAGGAGTCCTCCCAGTGCTGCAGCACCGCGCCGCCCTCGACGCAGGCCACCTGGATGATCCTGGCGAAGGAGTGCGCGAGCGGCAGGAACAGCAGCGTCGACGTGCCCTCTATCTCGAACAGCTCGTGAAGCGCGCCCTGGACGGCGTTCCGGCTGCCGGACAGCAGGTTGCGATGGGTGAGCTCGCAGCCTTTCGGCTGGCCGGTCGTGCCCGATGTGTAGATGATCGTGGCGAGGTCATCGGCGCTGCGCGCCGCCATGCGCGCGGCGAGGTCTTCCTTGCCGACGTTGTCGCCCGCCGCGGTGACAACTCCGACGGAGTCCATCGGCCAGATGTTCTCGAGCGCGGGCAGGTTGCCTTTGACGCTTGTGATGGTGGCGGCGTGGGCCTCGGTCTCGGCGAAGACGGAGCGGCATCCTGAGTCGGACAATATCCACTCGACCTGCTCGGCCGACGACGTCTCGTAGACGGGGACGGTGACCGCTCCAGCCGTCCAGATCGCATAGTCGGCGAGGGTCCACAGGTAGCTGGTGCGCGACATCAGGCCAACGCGGTCACCAGGACCGATGCCAGCCGCCATGATGCCCGCTGCCAGGGCGCGCACCTCGTCGCGGAACTGCGCGGCCGTCACGTCGGCCCAGGTGTTCTCGTCACCTTCGCGCTTGCGCATCACGACGGCGCCCGGAGATCGCTCGGCTCGGTCGAAGACGGTGTCGGTAAGCGTGGCCGTGGCTGGGATCTCGACCAGGGCGGGGATGCTGAACTCGCGCAACGCGCCTCCTGCCATCCTGCTTGCTCGTGTTCTGATCTTGGCGAGCGTACGGTCAGTATTCAAGTCGGCAGTGTTCATGACGAGGGCGCTTGGGTCGCCTGGTTCGGGTCCGGACGATCTGCTTATTGTTGGTCAATGCGGGTCCACGTGGTCAGCGACGTGCATGGCAGGACCGACGCGCTGCGGCAGGCGAGCGACGGCGCTGACGCGCTGATCTGCCTGGGCGATCTGCTGCTTTTCCTCGACTACGCCGACCATTCCCAGGGAATATTTGCTGACCTGTTCGGCGCGCAGGCGGCGCGCGAGTTCATCGCGTTGCGGACGGCGCAGCAGTTCGACGCGGCCCGCGAGTTCTCCGGCAGACTCTGGGCTTCGCTGCCTGGCGACAGGGCCGCGACCATCAACACCGCGGTGTCCGCCCAGTACGCCGAGCTCTTCGCAGCGATGCCGACCCCGGCGTACCTGACGTACGGCAACGTTGACATTCCGCGGCTGTGGACCGATCACCTGCGGGCTGGCCACCGGGTGCTCGACGGCGACCGGGTGGAGCTCGGAGGACTCACGTTCGGGTTCGTGGGCGGCGGGTTGCGCTCGGTCTACCGGACCCCGAACGAGCTGGACGACGACGTGTTCGCCGCGAAGGTCGAGGCCGTCGGCGCGGTCGACGTGCTGTGCGCCCACATCCCGCCTGAGGTGCCTGAGCTGCTGTTCGACACCGTTGCCCAGCGGATGGAGCGGGGCAGCAAGGCCCTGCTCGAGGCCGTCCACCGGACGCAGCCGAGGTACCTGCTGTTCGGCCACGTGCACCAGCCGCTCGTCGGCCGGCTGACGATCGGCGCCACGCAGTGCGTCAACGTGGGGCACTTCAGGGCCAGCGGCACGCCATTCGTGCTGGAGTGGTAGCGGGCAGAACATCTGGTCTGGCGCGGCGGCGGGGTACGCTCCGAGCATGGCCGACAAGACGAGCTCGACCATGACGATCGAGGCGCCCCGGCGGGTCATCATGGCTGTGATCGCGGACTTCGCGGCGTATCAGAAGTGGGCTGCCGGGGTACGCGCTGCCGAGGTGCTGGAGACCGGGCCTGACGGACTGGCGCGGCGCGTCAGGTTCACCCTGGACGCCGGCGTGATCAAAGACACCTACGTGCTCGCGTACACGTGGCAGGGCGACGAGCGCGTGGACTGGGAGCTCGCGGAACGCGGCGCTGCCGTGTCTGAGATGGCGGGTACTTACCGGCTGGAGCAGGCCGGTGACGCGACTAAGGTGACGTACGAGCTCGCTGTCGGCCTGGCGATTCCGATGATCGGGATGCTGAAGCGGCGAGCCGAGAAGACGATCATCGACACGGCGCTGAAGGGCCTGCGGACCAGGGTCCAAGTGACCGGCGGCGAGAGTGGTGAGGGCAGATGACGGAGCCGTCGGGCGGCCAGCGGCCGGTGACCGGGCAGCGGCGCGACGGGGGTTCGCCCGCTGACTCATGGGAGCAGCGCGCGGCTGGCCTCGCCAGCGAGATTCAGCGCTGGCTGATCAGGACCAGCGCGCGGAACGTGCGCGATGAACTGGGCGGTCAGGTCAAGAAGGCGTTGCGCGGCTCCGACCGGAACACCGGTGACAGCTGGGCGACCGCGACGACCGAGCCGCCGCACGCGGCTGACGAGGCGCCCGAGTGCGCGTGGTGCCCTGTCTGCCGCGCCGCCCGGCGGATCGCGCAGTCCAGGGCCGGTTCCGACGCTCGTGGCGGCGGGCCGAGGATCTCCGATGCGGCCGACGTGATGGCCGGCGCGGTGCGGGACGCGCTCGCCGGCGTCGACGCGATCCTGTCGTTCCGGCCGAGCGGCGTGGCCGAAACCACGGCCGGGTCTGCCGCGGATGCAGAGCCGCCAGCCGCGGCAAGCGACGTCACGTCACCGGCCGCCAACCAGGCTGAAGCGCCGACCGAGAGCGGCTGAGGATGAGCCTGGCCATCGGTGTCGACGTCGGCGGCACCAAGATCGCCGCTGGGGTTGTCGACGAAAAGGGCGGCATCATCGAGATGGTCAAGCGGCCGACCCCGGCCGCGAACGCCGCCAGGACCATCGAAGTGATCAGCGGCGCGGTCAGGGAACTGCTGTCGAGGCACGAGATCGAGGCGGTCGGCATCGGGGCGGCGGGCTTCATCAACGAGAGCCGGTCATCTGTGGTGTTCGCGCCGAACCTCGCGTGGCGGAACGAGCCGGTTGCCCGGCAGGTGGAGGACCGCACCGGCCGGCCTGTAGTGGTGGAGAACGATGCCAACGCGGCGGCGTGGGCAGAGACCAAGCTCGGGGCTGCCCGTGGCCACGACCACGTCATGATGATCACGATCGGAACCGGCATCGGCGCGGGCCTCGTGCTGAACGGCCAGCTCTACCGCGGCCGCTGGGGCATGGCAGGGGAGCCCGGCCACTACCGCGTCGTGCCAGACGGCAGGCTCTGCGGCTGCGGCAACCGCGGCTGCTGGGAGCAATACGCGAGCGGCAGCGCGCTGGTCGCCGAGGCCCGCGATTTCGCCAGGCGGTCGCCTGGCGCGGCCGTTCGCCTGCTGCAGCTCGCAGGCGGCGCGCCAGAGGGCATCACCGGACCGGGCGTCACGACCGCTGCCCGTGAAGGCGACGCGGCCGCGCTGCGCTGCTTCGACATCGTCGGACGCTGGCTGGGCGAGGGGCTCGCGGACATGGCGGCCATTCTCGACCCTGGTTGCTTCGTGCTCGGCGGCGGCGTGTCAGAGGCCGGCGATCTGCTGCTCAGCCAGACCAGGGCCGCGTTCGAGAGCGGGCTCACTGGCAGGACGTACCGGCCGCACGCCTCGATTGTGCTCGCCGAGCTCGGTCCGGAGGCCGGCATGATCGGAGCGGCCGACCTGGCAAGGTCGCGGTCAGGTTCCTGGTAGCGCCGCCCCGGTCACGGGGCGGCGCGGCATCGGCTCTGGGTTAGACGACGGCGCCCTGATCGGGCCCGTCGCGGCGCGACGGGCCGTCGCCGAGCCGCGACACGAGCACCACGAAGCCCGCGATGAACGCGATGATCGCCGCGAGCTCCGCCCAGCCGGGCACCTGCCACTCGAGCGTGGTCGCGACGAACAGGTAGCCAGGTCCGCCGAACACGGCCGTCCACGCGCCGCGCGCGACAGGATCCAGCTTGGGCTGCGGCGGCACGTGCGGGGGGATGTAGCGCTCGTCCGCGTTGACGTCGAGGCATTCCCAGTCCATGAACTCGGCGTCCTGACTCGCCGGCGGCGCCGGCCCGGCGGGCACGATCTGGCCCGCTGGCCCGGCGACAGGGCCGAAGACGCTCCAGCCGGGAGCGACACCTGCTGCAGGGAAGCCGCGCAGGCCCGGCACGTCACCTGGACCTGGCCGTCGGCCGGCCGCGCCAGGCGCTTGCTCCTCGGCGGGCACAGGGAACCGCATCGGCCTGGCCGGCCTGATGACGCGGCCGCCGCCTGGACGGGTTCGCGCCGTATGGCCAGAGTCCGTCCGCGGGCGCGAGTCACGGGCCGCGTCCTGTTCAGAATCCGGATCGGTATCTTTGCCAGCCGCCGGCTGTTCCGATGCCGTTACCGCATCGCGCCTGTGCGCTGGCGGGCGCAGGTTCTCGCGGTCTGGCCAGGGCGGATTCGCCGGGTCGACGGCTGACGGCAGCTCGAGCCTGGCGACCAAGTCGGACCACGTAGCCTCCTCGCCGCTGCGATCCCTATTGTCGTCGTGCCCCACGCTGCCCCCCGTGTCGTCCTACATCCATCCTGTCATTCCTTTCCCGCATGACTGTGGGATCGAACGAAGTCCAGGCTTCCGGCAAAGATGGCCGCTGCGTCATTGTCCATGGTCGCGACGTGGTAGCTGTCCGTCAGCTCCCTGACCTCGAGCCTGGCCGCGGGCAGCCGGCCGCGGAGGATCTCCAGGCTCGCCGGGCCGACCAGGTGGTCCTTCGAGCTCTTGAATACCAGCACGGGCGCGGCGATCTTGCCCAGATCCCGTGCTGTCACCTTCCACAGCCCGGGCAGCGTCGCGGCGGCCCTGGTCGGCGTGCGGTCATAGGCCAGTTCGGTCACACCCGGCTTCTTGATGTCGCTGCCCACGCCCTTGAGCGACGGAACGACCATCTTCATCACGGGCGCGAGCAGGAACAGCTTGCTGTCGGCGGTCACCGACGGGTTGACCAGCACCAGGCCGCGGACCGCGTCGCTGTGCAGTTCGGCCAGCCGCAACGCCAGGCAGGCCCCCATCGACAGGCCCATCAGGAAGATGTCGTCTGTGGCGGCCCTGAGCTCGCCGAACGCCCTGTCGACCTCCGCGTACCAGTCCTCCCAGCGGGTCCTGTTCATCTCCTGCCAGGTCGTGCCGTGCCCAGGCAGGCGCGGCAGGCTGACCGTCAGCCCCTCAGCCGCGAGGTAGTCCGCCCACTGCCGCAGTGAGGCTGGCGTGCCGGTGAACCCGTGGCAGAGCAGGGCTCCCGTCCGGCCACCCCGGTGGCTATACGGCTCAGCGCCCGGCAGTACTGACATTGCTGCGTCCTCTCGGAGGTCCTGCGGTGCCGCGGCGCGTGCCGCTGCGCTTTCTCTATTCCCGAATCGTGCCATGTCGCATCAAGTTTCACAGCTGTTGGCTGGCTCGGATGATTGCGCAGGAGCAGGTGGTTCGCGTGGCGGGCTTGGCGTGAAATCATGTGACGCATGTTCTACTGGGTCGTCAAGGCGGTGCTCGCCCCGATCCTGCGGCTGCTGTTCCGGCCGTGGGTCGAGGATGCGGACTACGTGCCGAAGACCGGGCCGGCGATCCTGGCCAGCAACCACTTGTCGTTCTCCGACCACTTCTTCGCTCCGCTGCCGCTGCCGCGCAAGGTCGTTTTCCTCGCGAAATCCGAGTACTTCACCGGGCGGGGGATCAAGGGATTGTTCAGCCGCGCGTTCTTCAGCGGCATCGGGCAGATCCCCGTCGACCGGTCAGGGGGCGAGGCGAGTGAGCGAGCGCTCGCGACCGGCCTGCGCGTGCTGGCAAACGGTCACCTGCTCGGGATCTACCCGGAAGGGACGCGGACACCGGACGGCCGGCTGTTCCGCGGCAAGACCGGCGTCGCCCGCCTCGCGCTTGAGGCGCGGTGCCCGGTCATCCCGTGCGCGATGATCGGCGGCTTTGAGTTCCAGCCGCCGGGGAAGCTCACGCCGCAGTTCAGGGTGCGGCCCGGGGTGAAGTTCGGCAAGCCGCTCGACTTCTCCAGGTATTACGGCATGGAGAACGACAAGCTCGTGCTCAGGGCCGTCACCGACGAGATCATCTACGCGATCATGAAGCTGTCAGGGCAGGAGTACGTCGACGAGTACGCCGCCGTGCATAAAGCGAGAAAGCACGCCGAGAAGCGCGCGCTCAAGCACGACGCCGCCGCGAAGGAACCGCCAGCCCCGGACTCGGCCGCTGCGGGCGCCGGGAGCGCGGGCACGGACGTGGATTCGGCGGCCGGTGGTGCGCCGGCGCCGACCGAGGGCGCTCCGACCGAGGATTCGCTGGCTGCGGGCGCCCGGCCCGCCGCCGTCGTCGCGGCCGACGATGCTTCGGCCGGTGAAGCGCTGGCCTCGGTGCCGACCGCCGACGGTGTGGCGGCGAGGGCAGCAGACCGAGCGCTGGCGTCCGACCGCGCCGCGGCGAAGGCTGCGGACGGAGCTCAGGTGTCCGGTGGGGCCGCTGCGAAGGCCGGGGAGCGAGCCCCAGCCACCGAAGGGGCGGCGGACTCCTCGGCGTCTGGCGCGTAGCGAACGTTATCGCCAGCCGCGCCCCGGCCGCCCGCCTGAGCTGGTCACATCCTTCGCAGCAATCACAATGGTTCAGTCAGATCACGTGGGTCGCAAGATCAAATATCTGATCCCTGTATCGGTGGGACACCCATCACCTCTGCGTGCAATGGGTGTCCCACCGAGACACCGGTCAGGAGCGCGCTTTCTGCTCCTGCGGGTCAGATTGTCAGTGGGTGGTGCCACATTGCCGCCATGGAGAACCGTTTAGACCTCAGCCAGCTTCTCAAGCGACAGAACTGCGTCATGACCCGGCGCCAGGCGCTCGACTGCGGCGTCCATCCGAACGTGCTGCGTCGGCGCGTCCGGCCTGGCGGGCGGTGGCAAGAGCTTCTGCCAGGGGTTTATCTCACCGTGACCGGAACGCCGACACGTGATCAGCGAGACCTGGCTGCCTTGCTCTATGCCGGGCCCGGCGGCACCCTGACCGGCCAGACCGCGTTAGCCAGGCACCGGATGCGCGGCAGACCGGACGTTGTCGATGTCCTGATTCCCGCGACCCGGCATCGCCGGAACATTGGCTTCGTCGTCATCCGCAGGACCAGGCGACTGCCGCCACATGTCTGCTACGAGGGGCCGATTCAGTTCGCGTTTCCCGCGCGGGCGGTCGCGGACGCCGCGCGCGATCTGCGTGACCTCGCAGATGTCCGCGCGATCGTCGCCTCGGCCGTGCAGTCCAGGCGGTGCACGATCGCGCAGCTCGAAGACGAACTGCGCGACGGTCCGATGCACGGGTCGGCGCTGCTGCGGGCCGCGCTGTACGAGGTGAACCAGGGCGCGAGGTCCGGTCCTGAGGGAGCGCTGTTCCGGCTGCTGAAACGAGCGCGCCTGCCGGAGCCCCAGCTGAACGCGCGACTTTATGCCGGCGACGAGCTGATCGCGCGGCCTGACGCGTGGTGGCCCGAATTCGGCATCGCCGTCGAGGTCGATTCGCGAGAGTGGCACCTGCTCCCTGAGCACTGGGAGGAGACCATGCGAAGGCGCTCGCGGATGTCGGGCTTCGGGATCACGGTGCTGAACTTTTCGCCACGCCAGATCCGGGACGAGCCAGACCAGGTCATCGCCGCCATCCGCAATGCCATCGAGCTGCGGCGCGGCCACAGGCCGCTAACCATCAGGACGATGCCGACCGCCTAGCGAATGCTCAAGACATCTTGATTAAGAAGTCTTGATTAAGATAACTTGATGATGTGCGGATCGAGCTGACGTGGAGGCCGGCTTCGCGCGAGCGTGAGCTCGCGGCGAGCGGGCGATCGGCAGGCGCCGAGGAGGCGGATGTGATGAACGGGAGCGGGGAGCCGGCCGGCGCCGGGGAGACGGCGGAGAGCCGGAGGAGCGCCCTAGGGTTGCGGGCGCTGGCGCATCCGCTGCGGTGGAAACTCATCGACCTGGTGGGGACCGAAGGATCTGCGACGGCGACGCGGTGCGCCGAGGCGCTGGCTGAGAGCGTGGCAAGCTGCGCGTACCACCTCGGGATCCTGGCGAAGTACGGCTATGTGGAGCTGGTTCCCGGCCAGGCTGGCCGGGAGAAGCCGTGGCGGCTGACCAGCCACCGGCAAGACCTTTCGGCCGAGGGCCTTGACCTCGGTGTCGAGGGCGAGCTCGCCGCCGAGGCTGCGATGGAGGCTTTCCTTGACCATGAGTTCGCGCGAACGAGAGAGCGGCTCCGTACGAGGAGCCTGGAACCGGACGAGTGGCGAGACTCCTGCCGCGCGCTCGGGTCGTCGATGTGGGTGACCGCCGAGGAGTTCAGCGAGCTGGCCGAGCAGCTGACCGAGCTCGCCGTCCGGTATGCGGATCGCGATGAGGTCCCGGACGCCCGGCCGGCAGGCGCGCGCCTCGTGCGGGTCTTCCTCAACACGTCCGTCGCCCCCGAGCCGGCCCGCGGCCAGAAGCAAGAGGACTAGCGATGCGCGGAGCGCTCGCCGACCGCCGGTTCCGCCGGCTGCTGGTCGGCCAGTCGATGTCGACATTCGGCGACACGGCGCTCTACCTGACCCTGGGCATCTGGGCCAAGTCGCTGACCCACAGCAACGCGGCGGCTGGCAGCGTGTTCCTCGCCCTCGGGATCCCGGCTCTGTTCGGCCCGCTGGCTGGCCACCTGACCGACCGGCTGCCGCGGCGTCCCGTGCTGATCGCCGCGAACGCTGCCACCGCAGTGATCGTTCTGTCGCTGCTTGCCGTGCACTCCCGGGACCAGCTGTGGATCATCTACCTGGTCGCGTTCTGCTATGGAATCTCATTCAGCGTGATCGGGAGCGCCGCGGCCGGGCTGTTCAAGGACATGCTCCAGGGAGAACACCTGGCAGCCGCGAACGCCACGTTGCAGTCGGTCGGGCAGGGCATGCGGATCGTCGCGCCGCTGGCTGGGGCTGGCCTGTTCATCGCTTTCGGCGGCTGGGCGGTCGCCGTCCTCGACGTGGCGACGTTCGCCGTCGCCATCGTCGCGCTGGCGTCGGTCAAGGTAGCCGAGTCGGCTAGTGGCCGCCCACGCGACGCGCAGGAGAAGCCGCCCTTCCGACGGGAGATCGCCGCCGGATTCAGGCACCTGCGGTCGGTTCCCGTGCTGCTGCAGATCGCGGCCGTGACGGGGGCAGCCTTCAGCATCATCGGCCTGAACGAGACCATCATCTTCGCGGTCATCGGCGAGGGGCTGCACCGCCCGCCGTCGTTCCTCGGCGTCTACGGAGCCGTCCAGGGTGCGGGCGCGATCGCGGGCGGCATCCCGCTCGCGATCGTGATGCGCCGTCTCGGTTCGGCCAGGGTCGTGGGAGTCTCGCTCGCCGCGTTCAGCCTTGCGTCTGCCGCGTGGATGACCAGTTCGCTGGGGCTGGTGATGGCGGCGGCCCTCTGCGACGGGATCGGCCTGGTCTGGCTGGTCGCAGCTGCCACTACCGCCGCCCAGCGCTACACGCCGCCGTCGCTGCAGGGCCGGGTCAGCGCCGCGCTGATGATGCTGATCATCACGCCGCAGACGGTTTCTATCGCGGTCGGGGCGGTTCTGATCTCGCTGGTCAGCTACCGGCTCATGCTGGCCGTCGTCGCCGTCACGATCGGTGCGTGCGCGCTCGTCCTCCTGATCCGCCCCGCTGCCGACCCGGCCGGGGACGCGACAGACGAGGCGCCGGCGGCGCCAACCGACGGGACTGGCCACGGCGAGCTCGCGGACGTTCCGGCCTGAGCCACGTCAGTCAGTGCCGGTCAGGTCAGTGCTGGTCAGGTCGGTGCTGGTCAGGTCGGGTCAGTCGCGAACGGCAGGCTGGCCCAGCCCATTGACCGGCGGACGGCCTCGCGCCAACGCTTGTGCGCCGCGTCGTCGCGCGGACCGGGTTCGAAGCGCCGGTCGAGGCGCCAGGTCGCGGCGAGCTCGTCCGCTGACGACCAGACGCCGGTGGCGAGTCCGGCAAGGAACGCGGCGCCGATCGCGGTGGTCTCCGCTACAACGGGGCGCTCGACCGGCCGCTGCAGCTGGTCGGCCTGGATCTGCATGAGCAGGTCGTTGGC
>DASUHI010000239.1:0-4076 GCA_036273575.1 Streptosporangiaceae bacterium
CGCGCCGAAGAACTCATCGCCGCGGAGATAGCCGCCTTCCAGGCCCGCAAAGCGGGCTGAGCCCGCGCTTCACTCGAAAACGGACGGGTCGCCCGCGCCGCGGCGGACGATCTCAGGAGTCTGCTGAGAGAAGTCGATGACCGTCGTCGGCTCGGTGCCGCAGTCTCCGGAGTCGATCACCGCGTCCACGGCGTGGTCCAGCTCCTCGGCGATGACCCACCCGTCGGTCATGGGCTCTTCCTCGCCAGGAAGCAGCAGGGTGCTTGAGACCAGCGGCTCGCCGAGTTCGGCGAGCAGCGCCTGGGCAACGACATGGCGCGGGATGCGGACGCCGACGGTCTTCTTCCTCGGGTGCTGCAGCCGGCGCGGCACCTCCTTGGTCGCGGGCAGGATGAATGTGTAACTGCCTGGAGTCGCTGCCTTGATGGCCCTGAACACCGGGTTGGCGACGTACGCGAACTGGCCCAGCTGGGCGAAGTCCCTGCACACCAGCGTGAGATGGTGCCGTTCATCGAGGTGGCGGATCGATCGGATCCTGGTCATGCCGTCTCCGTTGCCGAGCTGGCACCCGAGCGCATAGCAGGAATCGGTGGGATAGGCGATCACGCCGCCTTCGCGCACGATGTCGGCCACCTGAGTGATCGCGCGCTGCTGCGGGTTGGCCGGGTGAATGTCGAAGTACCTGGCCATGCCATGAGCTTAGGGTCATCTTCAGCCCGCGCACAGATGTTGAGATCCCGCACTTGCGCCAATTAGTTTGTTGTGCAAACCTATTGGCAGAAGCGAGGAGGTGCCATGACGCAGCACGATGCGGGCGCGAACGACCCTGCCTCCGGCAGCTTCCGGGACGCTTCACGTGACGGCCATGAAGCCAGCCAGCGAGGACCCGCGGCACGAAACAGCGAGCCCGATGAGCCGGCGAGGCTGCTCAGCGACCTCGGGCGGCTGCGCATGCAGGCGAGGTCGATCAGGCACGCCTACTGGCTGCCGCTCGTCCTGTTCGGCCTGGTCATCGCGGCGAGTTCGCCGTTTTACCTCGCCACGTTGCCGTCGCCGTTCGGCGGCGTCATATGGACAGGGACGGGCACGTTCGCGGCGTTCAGCGGCATGCTCTCCGGGAATGCGACAGGCCTGACGATCTACTGGCTGGTGACCATCGGCGCAGGGCTGTACGTCACATGGCTCTGGTACCGGCGGCACGGGCGCCGGGTCGGCCTGATGACGCCGGCCAGGGGCTTCGTGATCGCCGGGGTAGTCGTGGGTGTGCTGGTGATCGTGCTGCCCACGCTGCAAGTGCTGCCTGGTGACCTGGTGGTCAGGGGCACGCTGCCGTTCCTGATCATCGCGGCCACGCTGTGGGTGCTCGCGTGGGCCGAGCGGAGCCGCGCGCTGCTCTTCGTCGCAGCGGTCTTCACCGGAACGGCGTTGCTGGCCAGCCTGTATAACGTTGAGAACATCATGTACCGGCTCGGCTGGTCCGCGTCGGTGCGGTTCTCGACCCTGCCTAACATCCTGCTGCCCGCGCTGGTACTGCTCATCTCCGGCGGGTGCGCGTTCGTCGTGCAGCGGCGCGGGCGGGCGGCGGCATGACCGCGGCGGCGCACCCGACCAACGGGCTCGACGAGACCGTGCACCAGCGGCATCGCCTCGGCATCCTCACGATCGCGGCAGAGGCCGAGAGCGCGGACTTCGGCTACCTGCGGCAGGCACTCGACCTGACGGCGGGCAACCTGTCCAGGCACCTGACCGTGCTCGAGGACGCGGGGCTGGTCCAGGTGTCGAAGGGCTACGAAGGCAGACGCCCGCGAACCTGGGTCAAGATCACCGCTGAAGGCAGGGCGGCGCTAACTGCCGAGATAGCCGCGCTGACCGAGCTCGTCCGCCGCCACGACGGTGCCAGGTAGGCCTAACACACAGCGGGCTAGCTAGTGCGGGGCCTAGCACCCGCAGTCGCAGCAGCTCCCGCAGTCCGCGCAATCGCCGCACGCCTCACAGCACCCGTCGCAGCAACAATCGGAGCAGCAATCGCCGCACCGGCCGTCCGAGCAGCACCCGGCGCACCGGCCGCGCCGCCTCGGGACCGGCCCGAAGTCCGGTTCCCCCGGCCGGTTCGTGATGCCCTGCAGGCACGGCAGGCCGGCCGTCAGGCCGCCGGCTCGTGCCCGGCCTCTCGTCAGGCCGGCGAAGACCTGATCCACGGCGACGCCCACCTCGCGGGCCAGGAGCGACTCGGCCAGCGCGCGCTCGTCGAGTGCGAGCGCGGCGATCGCGTCGCGCAATCCCGCCACCGCTTCGTCGCAGACCTCCCTGGCACGGTCCGGGCCCGTGCCAGTCGCAAGCAGCGGGTTGTAGGCGCCGGCTGACTGGTCGGCATGAAGGTCCTCGACGGCGTCGAGCAGGTGCGCGACCCGGCCGAAGCTCCGTCCGGCCTCCGCCAGCTGCCGGGCATTGCGCGGCCGGCCGGCGAGCACGGCCGTGTGCGCGAACGCGGCGCTCACCGCCGTCTCGGTCGGCTCGGTGACGTCGAGCAGGCCGAGCCCGGCCGCGCGCTCCACCTCGGCTTGCCTGCTGATCGCGTCCGTGAGCACGGCGGTGTCGAAGCCGATCCGCGCCCCGGTCCGCTCGCCGGCCGCCTGCCAGCGGGCCGCGATCGTTTCGGCGGGCGACGCGACCAGCCGCCTCGCGAACACGCCATCCCCGTCGGCCACATGGTCGCGGAGCTTTCCTGCGGCCAGGACCAGCGAGACGCTCGCGGCCAGCCGCGCCCCGGCGCCGGCGGCGTCCGCCACGTCGGCACGACGTAGCCCGCGCAGCGCGCAGGGTCCCGCGGTCCTGTGCGGGGTCACGGCCGGGTTCTGCGCCTCGGTCAGCACGGAGACCAGCAGGCCGTCGTAGTTGGTGACCACCCGCGCGTGCTGGCCGTGCAGGTCACGCACCGTCAGGCACAGGCCGCACAGGTGCGCCATCCACTGACCGAAAAGCGGCCCGCGGAGCCGGTGCCGGCACGGGCGCACAACGCCGAACATGGCCGCAATATGTCAGAACGGCATCCAAATCGGCAACGCGCCGAAGTCGTCTCCCATTCGAGCCAGGGAATGTGCTCGATCTGCCGTCACCGGGCGCATGTTTCGCCCCGCCGACCGGCGGTACCTACCCGCGCGATGGCGAGCGCGCCGCCCAGCGCGCGCCAGGCACGGCGAGCACGGAGGCCAGCGATGGACCCGACCGTCAGAATTGATAAGCGCGACCAGACCAGCCGGGAACCGGCCAGACCGCCCCGGCGCAGCAGGATCGGCCGGGCGATCGGATTGGCCGTCGCACTGGCAGTCGCGTTGATCGCCGTTGTCCTCGTCCTCTCGACGGTGCATCTGCTGCCGCAGTTCAGGAACCCGTTCACGGAGACGACCACGGACCGCAGCTCGCCCGCGGTGCTCAAGTCGATCAGCTCGCTCAGCAGGTACGAGGCGGCGAGCGGCTCGTTCCAGGTCGTCGTCAACCTGGACCGGCACGTGTCCTGGCTGCCGTCGTTCATCGAGGGCACCCAGACGCTCTTCGTCGGCCAGGGCACGGACATCGCGTTCGTCGACTTCTCGCACCTGAAGGGCGGCAACATCAAGGTGTCGCGCAACCGCAGGAGCGTCACGATCGTGGTCCCGCATGCCCGGCTCGAGCCCGCCGTGCTGAACGTCAGGCAGTCGTACGTGTTCGCGCAGCAGCAGGGACTGCTGACCAGGATCGGCAACTTCTTCTCCGGCAACCCGAACAGCCAGCATCAGGTCTACGTCGTGGCGGAGCGGAAGATCCAGAACGCCGCCAGGCACAGCGCGCTGCTCGTTCAGGCGCAGCGCAACACCAGGTCCATGCTGACCGGCCTCCTCACCTCCCTGGGCTTCCGCACCGTCACCGTCACCTTCGCCGCGCCCCCGGCTTCTTAGCACGGATTGGGCACCCCTATAAGGGGCGAACCGGGCGCCATTCTGACTGGAAGCCGTGTGAGGTGACCGGGCGGGCGAACCGACGGGAGGGTGACCGGGCCCGGGGCGGCCCTCAGGAGCCTGGGGGGAGGGGGGCTGGGG
>DASUHI010000240.1:0-10965 GCA_036273575.1 Streptosporangiaceae bacterium
GGCCCCGCTCACGCTCGCGAGCGGAACTCCGTCCTCGCTGTCCATCGCGAGGGCGAAGGAGACGCCCGGCCGTCTCCCCTGGCCCTGGCTGGCGTCCGTGCTGATGCTGGCCGGCCGGCCGAGCCGGCGCCGAAGCGTCACCACCGTGCCTCCCGCGCCGCCAGTGCCGCCGTCGTCGCGATCCTGCGCGCTCACGAGGATCTCGTCGACAACCTGCCCCGCGACCATGAGACCGTGCCCGCGATCGGCTGCAGCGGGGTCGGGCGGCTGCCATCGACCATGGTCGGCGACCTGGCACTCCAGCGTCCCGTCCTGGCCGAGGGTGGCGCGGAACTCCACGATGCCCCTGCGGTCGCGCGAGTAGGCGTGCTCCACCGCATTGGTGACCGTCTCGACGACGGCGAGCATGAGGTCGTCACCGGCTTCAACCGCGGCGTCGATCTGTGTCAGCCATCGGGAAAAGGCGCGGCGCACGCGGAGCACGCTGTCCTCCTCGGCCGGCAGCGACAGTCTCAAAGGGGCCGCAGGGGCCGCCGTGACGTGCACGGCCAGAACGGTGACATCGGCCGCGAAGCCGCCAGCGCTCATCAGCTCGACGGTACTGCGGCACAGCTGGTCGGGTCCTGGACGCCGATCGTCATGGCCAAGATCGCCTGGTTGCCCCGGCCGCGTCGCCGCCGCCTCAGCGGCCATGGCCAGCTCCGTCATCCCGACGGCGACCGTGCTGCCCGGCTGCTGGATCAGGCCATCGGTGCAGAGCAGCAAGAAATCACCTGCGCCCAGTTGAGCCGTCCTGACGGCGAGTTCGGAGCCTGTGCCGAGCGGACCGGCGCCAGTCGCGTCGAGGAACCAGGCGCCGCCGGTCGCGCCGACCGTAAGCGGCGGCGGGCTGCCGCACGTGACGTACCTGAGTTCGCCGTCCGCCGGATTCAGCTGGGCCAGGACCATCGTGGCCGCCAGCAGTTCAGGCGTCCGCCGCGCATACGCATCGGCCCGTTCCAGCGCCGCCGTCACGTCGGGCCGCACCGCCAGCTGATCACCGAGCACCGCTCGCAGCCGGCCCATCGCGGCGACGGCGCTGACCCCGCACCCGGCGACGTCTCCGACCGCCAGCGCCACCGTGCCGTCGCTGAGCGGGATCGCGTCGAACCAGCCGCCCCCGGCCGCCGCACTGTCCCTGGCCGCCTGGTACCTGGCCGCGATCGTGGCGCGCGGCAGCACCGGCAAGGACGACGGCAGCAGGGCGCGCTCTAGTTCAGCCATGATCGTAGGGACGGCGCGGAAGCGGTAATGTGACCCGGTCGCTTGCCGCCGCTCTGCGAACCTGCCTGGCGCATGCTCGCTCATCGGAGGTCATCTGTAGGTCGCACACCGCTCTTCTCCCTCACCGGCAGCTCCGGCTCCTCCTTCGTCCCGCGCGATCAGCCGGTGCGCCTACCCCGCCTTCGTGTCATCATGCGCCGAGGCGGCGGCCATTCCTGCCGGCTGCCGCGAGGCCGTCGTCAGCCCTGACCTGGCTTCTCGACAGGCGGCGCGGCCAGCGACTGCGTCACGTCGCCGAACATCGGCAGCACCTGGTCGAGTCCCGTCAGCTGCAGAAGCCGGACCGCTGGCGACGCGCCGACGGCGAGACGGAGTTCGCCGCCGTTGGCGGTGGCTCGCCGATGGGCGCGCGCGAGCGCGTGAATGCCGCTTGAGTCGCAGAACACGGTGGCCGTCATGTCCGCGGTGATGACCTCGGGATGCTGCGCGGCGACGCCCGCCAGCACGCTGTCCACGCTGGCTGAGTTGGTGACGTCGATCTCGGCCGGCATCCTCACGACGACATGCCTGCCTGACCAGTGCACCATGAAGTCCGCGGTTGTCACGTCGGCGCCCCGGTTTCGGATTCGGCCAGGCCGGCATCGTGCGAGTCGCGGGAGATGATCAGCAGGGCGACGTCGTCACTGCGCGGGCCGGCATCGGTCATGGCGGCCATCGCGCAGGAGCAGGCAACCTCAGGATCGCCGGCGGGCAGGGCCGCACAGAGGCTGGCGATGCCCTGGTCGATCGGACGGTCCCGGCGCTCGACGAGCCCGTCGGTGTACAGGCACAGCGTCGCGCCAGCAGGGAACCCGATGGTGGTGACGTGCCTGGCCCGCTCGTCAGGCACGCCGATGAGGAGGTCGGAGCGAATCTCGGCCGGCGCCGCGGCCTCCCCGGGACGGATCAGGACCGGCGGCAGGTGACCCGCGCTGGCGGCGCGAATGGTGCCGTCGGTCAGGCTGATGACGGCGCACAGCACGGTCACCAGAGCGTCGGGCTCGAAGTACCGCATCTTTCGCTCGAGCCGCGTGAGGATGTCGGCTGGGTCGCTGCTCTCGAGGGCGTACGCCCGCAGCGCGCTCCTGACCCTGCCCATGATGGCGGCTGCGCGCAGCCCGCTGCCCGCGACGTCCCCGATGACCGCGCAGAGCTCACCACAGGGCAGCGAGAAGACGTCGTACCAGTCGCCGCCGACGTTGCCCGTGCCCGGCACGTACCTGGCCGCCATCGACAGCCCCGGTACCTCAGGAAGCGCTGCAGGCAGCAGGCTCCGCTGCAGTGCAGAGGCGGCCGCACGGTCAAGCTGTGCCTGCAGCGCCTGGACCGCGAGCGCGGCGCGGTCGGCCGCGAGCTGGAGCAGGTCCACGTCCTCGGCGGTGAAGGCGCGTGGTGTCAGCGTGCCGACATGCAGGACGCCGATGACAGCCCCGTTGACCAGCAACGGGGCGCCCATCAGCGACCTGATTCCCTTGGCAAGCAGGATCGGGTTGACCACTTTCGTGTGGTCCACCTCGTCGAGGATGACAGGAGCGCCCTGAGCCGCGATCCGGCCGGCGAAGCCGCGGCCTATGTGGATCCTGACGCCCTGCTGTACTTCCTCTTCCAGCCCGCTCGCAGCCGTCGCGATCAGGTGCCCTGAGGGCCCATCGAGCAGGAGGACCGCGGCCGTGTCAGCCTGCAGCGCATCCCGTACGCGGTCGACAAGCACCTCGAGCAGAGCCTCTGAGTCAAGCTCGGACAGGGCGCGATCGGTGATCGACTGTACGCCGCGGAGCTTCTCTTCCCAGTCAGCCAGCGCGGCAGGAGCGGCGCTGGCTGAGTCGTCGCGTGCGGCCGTTCGTACCCCGTTGCCGGAGCGGTGCTCGTCGTCAGGCACTAGCCCGCACCGCCTTCCCCAGGGTCTGTGCCGCGGCCGATGGACGACCCTGGTTCGTCAAGGCGCCCCGTTGCTGGCAAGTTTAGCGTCGCGACGAGGCTGACTGACCGGGCTCTTCCGTCGTGGCACGTGCGCGGGCGGCAATCGCGGCTAGGGCATGAGCCGGCGGCTACGCTCCACGGGCGCGCGCGTGCCCCAGACCGGATAGCGCTGCTGACACTCGGGGCAGACCATCCGCCCGAACAGATCCACGCACCAGCCTGCCGCGACAGCCCTGTTCCTGATGTCGGCTTCGCCGAGCGCGGCGTCGTCGGTGTGCCTGGCGATGCACGCGCCGATCTGGCACCAGGCGGCTAGCTCGCGCAGGAGGTCGCCGATGACGGCGCGCTCGGTGGTCAGCGCAGGACCGATGAGCGCGTCGGCGTGGCGTCTCTCTCGCCGCGCGTGCCGTCGCGGCTCGTCGGCCGCGACACCGTTGTGGCCGTACCCGTCCCGCGCGCGCCCGTTCGCGCGCCCGTCCTGCGCGCGCCCGTCCTGCGCGCGCCCGTCGTTGGCGTGCCCGTCCTGCGCGCGCCCGTCGTTGGCGTGCCCGTCTTCGGCGTGTTCGGCTCGGCCGGCTTCGCCGCCGTCCCAGACGTATGGCTGGCCGATGGCCTGGCGCGGAGGCGGCCTGCGCCCTGGCGGCTGCCACAGGTGCCGGTACGCCTCGGGGCGCACCCGCACGTCCTGACGGGCGACCGGCTCGGCCGCTGGCCTGTCCGGCTCGCTTAGTAGCTCGCCGGCATCGGTCTGCGACCAGGCAGTATCTGAAGCGATCATGGTTGCGCTCCAAGCGTTCTGGCCGACGGCCGGAGTGCGAGTGCTCGCAGCATCTCCCCCTCGCTCACCACAAGAAACCATGTCCCCGCTAGTTTCTTGTGCGTCGCTTCTGTCGGCGTCCCCGGCCAGGACAGCGGCCGGCTCAGCCGTGGGCAGCAGTCTGCCGCACCGCTCGCGATGCGTCCAGACCACGGATCCTGACTAGGGCGATCACGCCCAGGATTTCCCCCTGGCGGCGCCCGGTCAGGCCGACGCCGCCAGGACGACGTTCCGCAGCGGCCGGCCCGCGAGGTGCCGTGCCGCCTGCTCAGCCACGAAGGCGGGCGCGCGCTCGGCGAACGCGGTCGTGTCTCCGCCGATGTGCGGCGTGATCAGCACGTTAGGCAGTCCCCACTCCGCCCGGTCAGGAGGCAGCGGCTCAGGATCGGTGACGTCGAGCGCGGCGCGAAGCCGACCCGATGTCAGCTCGCTGGCCAGGGCGTCCGCGGCCACGATCGGCCCCCTGGCGACGTTGACAACGAGCGCACCGTCCGGCAGCGCAGCCAGCGAACGCGCGTCGATCAGGCCGCGGGTCACCTCGTGCAACGCGATGCACACCACCAGGATGTCGGCCGCCGCCGCGAGCACTGACAGCTCGGACAGCCCGCTGACCCCGTCCCGCGGCGTCCTGGACACCTTGGCGACCGTGGCACCGAACGGTTCCAGCCTCCGCTCGATGGCCGCGCCGATCGGGCCGTAGCCCACGAGCAGAACGCGCTTGCCGTCGAGAGACTCCGTCCTGACGTGCGTCCACTCGCGCCGGGCCTGGCCGACGGCGAACCTGGGGATCTGCCGTAGGGCGGCAAGAATCAGGGCGAGCGCGAGCTCCGCGGTACCCTCCTCGTGACCGAGCCCTTGCCCGTTGCAGAGCGCCGCCCGCGCTGGCACGGACGCGAGGACCTCGTCCACGCCGCTGCTCAGGCTCTGAATGACCGTCACCTTGGGCAGGCTCGCGATCAGACCGACACTGGCGGCGTCTCCCATGTACGGCAGGCAGTAGAAGGTGACGTCGCCGAGCTCGCCGCCGCCAATATCGCCGTAACGGAGCACGTTCGCGCCTGGCAGCTGCCGCGCGACGAAGTCGGCCACCCCGTCTGCCTCAGGCAGCAGCAGCGTCATGTCCGCCCTTTCCGATCAGGCAAAGCGTATCGGGCCGGTCACCGGACTCCGCGCCGCCAGGCGGGTGCATCATGGAATGACCATGAGCGCTTTGGGTAGAAACCGCCCGCCGACCAGGAAGGGTGGTGCACGTGACGGTCAGTTCTGACACCCAGATCACTGACCTCACGGTTAACGATCATGCCTGCCTCACGTTCGGTGAACCTGAGGAGCTCTTTGACCTCACCGCCGCGTTCGTCAGGGACGGGCTCGCCAGCGGGCTCAAGGTCCTCTGGCTGAGCGATTCGGCACCCGCGGCGGCGACCGCCGAACTGGCCAAGCGCGGGATCGCGGTCGACCCCGCCGTGGCGGCGGGCCAGATGACGGCGCTGGCCTGCGAGGACTATCTGCTCTCCGGGCAGTCGTTCGCTGCCGGGCACGCTGTGAGCTGGCTGAACGAGCAGATGAACGCCTGCCGCGATGAGGGCTATCCTGGCTTGCGGGTCGCGGTCGACATGAGCTGGGCGCTGCGCCCGATCGCGGGCGTCGAGCAGCTGCCAGACTTCGAGGAGAACCTCGGCACGGTGCTCGCCGACACGACCGTGTCTGTGCTGTGCCAGTACGACCGCGAGCGATTCGATCCTGTCACGCTCGCGTCGATCACGGGGTCCCACACCAGGTTGGTCGCCGCCGCCACGTATCACGCGGATGCGATGCTGCGGATCTGCCGCCAGTACGCGCCGCCCGGAATCCGGCTGGCAGGCGAGATCGACTACCACGCCGAGGAAGCGCTGGCGCTGGCGCTCGCCGAGGCGCTGCGGCTGGACGGCGACATCACCGTCAACATGGCCGAGTTGTCCTTCATCGACGTGCCGTGCATGCGCATGATCGTGAATCTGGCCAGGAGCCTGCCACCGTCCAGAAAGGTGATCCTGCGGTGCCAGCCCGGTGTGGCAAGCCGGTTCGCGGCGTTCGGCGCAACCGAGGTGCGCGGCGTGAGCCTGGTGACAGTCAATGACGAGTGACGTGCCGCGCAGCCCGGAGCTCCGCGACCAGGCCGACGCCGACTCCGGCCGGAACACGTTCTCGGCGGACACGATCCTTGATCAGCCGCTCGACGGCGAATCGCTCTACCAGCTCCGGGCCTCAGTGGCAGCCCACGCCGTCCAGGCCGGCCTCTCGCAGCGGCGGGCAGACGACCTCGTCATCGCCGCGCACGAGCTGGCCGCCAATGTCGTCAGGCACGGCAGCGGGCGCGGACGGCTCCGGATCTGGCGGCACGATCAGACCCTGCACTGCGAGGTCACCGACGACGGCAGCACACCGGACCCGCCAGAGTCGTCTGCCGTACGCGCGGGCGACCCCTCGTCCTGGCCGGTCGAGCCCGGTCACGGGCTCTGGCTCGTCCGGCAGCTAGCAGATGACCTAAGACTGCATGCCGGGCGGGCTGGGCCTGCCGTCACGGTCAGTTTCGCGCTCGGCACCGCCGACCGGGTCCGGCCGTTCGCGCTCGCCGAGCACGCTTGCGGCGGGTCGACCGAGCTGGCGGTCTCCGGACAGCTCGACCACCACTCAGCCGAGCAGCTCACTGGCGCGATCGACCGGCTGCTCGCCAGGGACCCGGCCGCCAGCGTTGTCATCGACCTGGCGGGCCTGACGTTCTGGGACGCCTTCGGCCTGGCGGGCCTGCTCAGGGCGCAGGGAAGAGTGCAGGCCAGCAACGGAGCCAGCCTGCGGCTGGCCAGCACGCCGCCTCAGCTTGCCGAGCACCTGCTGGAGACCGGGCTCGCCGACCGGTTCACCTTCGACTGACCAGAACGCCCGGGAACCGGGTCGCCGGCCGCGGTGCTCACGGCCGCGACAGCCAGCCGCACCGCGTCTAGATGGTCGCCGGTGAAGGCCCCTTGCCCTGACCGCCAGGTCGCCCAGACGCGGTCCCGCAGTTCCTTGGGCACCATGTACCAGTGTGTCCGGCACATCAGGCGGGATGGGTCAATCTGGCGGTCGCAGCGCGGGATGACGCACCAGTCCGGCCCTGACCATAATGTCGTCAGCTGGCCGCGCGGTCCGCGGCCCAGCCCGCCCGTCACCGCACGCACCGCCAGCCGACCGGTCATCGTTGACCCTCCTTCGCGCGTTCGCGCACCAACGCTGCGACTCGTTCGCACCATCCGGGAACGCCACTGGCTTGAGCCTGCCACGATGAAGCGGCGGCCGCAATCGTTTGCGACCTGTGCGCCATGGCGCGCCGGCCGACGTCGTCGGCGGCCGGCGGGCCATCTGCGGAAGAGACGCGTGTCAGCGGTTCGCGACGATCTTCCCGAGCAGGCCGTGCGACTCGCCGTCAGGCCCGGCCGAGAAGATCAGCTGGTTCGTCCTGGCGGCGTTGCCGTTGCCGAACCTCAGGCCCCACAGCCCGTCGATGACGATGGGCTTGCCGCTCGGCCTCTTGAGCTGGCCGAGGTGCTTGCCGGTGACCGGGTTGTAGACGTTGATGTGACCGTTGCCGAAGTTGCCGACCAGCAGGTCATTGCCGAACCGGCCGAACCCGTGCGGCGCGAGCGCCAGGCCCCATGGCGAGTCCAGCGCGCCGCGGGTCACGAGCCTGCGCACGAACCGGCCCGAGTTGGTGAACACGTCGACGAACCCGTGCCCGCGCCCGGCCACGTCGTCATGCAACGTCGCGTCTTGCTTGGCGAACGTCACATAGAGCTTGCCCATGATCTCGGCAATTCCGAATGGCCCGTAGCCTGTGGGCAGCCGTCGATCCACGAACAGGCCGCCGGGCAGTTCGACAGGCTCGAACCTGGAGTTGTACGCCTCGACCCGACCGGACCGGAAGTTCGTGGCGTACAGGAATGACTTGGCGTGCATGCTGGCGATCGCGAGGCCCTTGTAGACGGCGTTGGCGCCATTGTTCCTCGCGACCTCGGTCACCATCGACGGGTTGCTGCCGTTGGGGTTGACGCCAGGGCTCCAACCGTCGATTGTGCCGTTCTCGGTGTCGAACAGGAACAGCGACGAGCCCTTGTTCCCCAATTTGTCCTTGACGACGAACGCAGACTGGTCGGCGTTGAATACCTGTCCGGTCGGCGCCGCGCCTGTCACGTGCACCACCAGGCCGACCTTGCTGACCGATACCGGGCCATTGCCCTGGTACAGCGTCGCCTTGTCAGAGCCATTGTCGGCTACCCACAGGGGCGTACCTGGCTTGCTGTTCGTACCAGGTGACGCGGCCAAGCCCCACGCATTGACCAGGTCTGGGTCGGTCAGCTTTGCCTTTCCGTGCTGGTCGGATACGAGGTTAATCTGCCGGTAGCCGCCCGCATGCGTGTGAGCGCTCGCAGGCATCATGCCGAACGCCATCGCGGCGAGCGCAATGCCGATCGCAACCGGCCAGAGACCGCGCCTCGCGCGACGCGATCGGACTACGGAAAATCGCAACACAGGGATCCTCCTTGCTCCGGACATTGGCAATCCGGGCACCCTTCAGCGCCCGCACCACCCAGTCACGTACAACGGACCCCTCCGGTCACGTACCGGAGCACGCGATGGTTCAGGGTTGCCAAAAACTTGACGTTCGCGATATCGCTATTCTCCTGACCGGCCTGATCTCCAACTGAAGACGCCCGCTCGCCCCCTACGACGGAGTACCTGATGGACCTCGGACTGAACGGCAAGGTCGCTCTCGTGGCCGCGGCGAGCAAGGGCCTGGGCCGGGCGTCGGCGCTCGCGCTCGCCGCGGAGGGAGCGCGGGTCGCGATCTGCGCGCGCACGCCGAATCGGCTGGAGGTGACCGCGCAGGAGATCCGTGCCGCCACGGGTGCCGAGGTGCTCGCGGTGCTGGCCGACCTCGCGACGGCCGACGGCATCAGCGACGTTGTCGCCGCCACCGCGGAGCGGTTCGGCGGCGTTGACATCCTGGTCAACAACTCGGGCGGGCCCGCGCTCGGCCGGTTCGCCGACTTCACGGACGAGGACTGGCGGCAAGGGTTCGAGGTCGTCACGCTGAACTTCGTACGTTTCGTCCGCGAGGTCGCCCCGTACATGCGGCGCAAGCGCTGGGGCCGCATCGTCGGCATTCAGTCCACGTCGGTCAAGCAGCCGGTCGAGGGCATCGACCTGTCCAACGGGATCCGGCCAGGGATCGCAGGACTGGCGAAGGCCATCATGCCTGACCTGGCCAAGGACGGGATCACGATCAACCTCGTGCTTCCTGGCTCGTTCCTCACGTCCAGGATCAGTCCTGGACTGGAAGACCGGACGCCCGCCGAGCGGGCTGAGATCGAGGCGCAGTTCGCCCCGGCCGCTGCGGCGATACCGGCCGGCCGTCTCGGCGATCCGATGGAGCTCGGGCACCTCGTGGCGTTCCTGGCCTCTGAGCGGGCGGCCTACATCACCGGCGCCGTTTATCAGATCGACGGCGGCCGCATCAGCTCGAACGTCTAGGCCCACGGATTAATGCGGTTGCGGCCTCTCGCTCTCTCTCCTACGGTCACCTGGTGACCAATGGCTACTGGCCGGTGTTCGACCTGCGCATCACCGCGCCGGACCTGACGCTGCGGCCGATGCGGGAAGCCGATCTCTGCACCGTCTCCGACGTGCTGCCCGATGATCTCGAGCTTGATCCGGCGGCGACGAGGTACGCGGTCGGCGACGATCGCCGCAACCGCGGCATCATCACCCACCAGGGCTACTGGAAGGCGTACGGCACGTGGAGCCCGTCGTCGTGGCGGCTCGGCTTCGTTGTGCAGGCCGGCGGTCAGATCGTCGGGTTCCAGGAACTGGAAGGCAACGACTTCCTCCTGCTGCGCACCGTCGACACGTCCTCGTTCCTCATCGCAGCGGCGCGGGGCCGCGGCTTGGGAAAGCAGATACGCCGCGCGGTGCTCGCACTCGCCTTCGGCCCGCTGGCGGCGGCCGAGGCGATCACGTCGGCCTGGCACGATAACCACGCCTCGCTCGCAGTCTCGCGCTCGCTCGGCTACCTGCCTAACGGCGAGTCGCGGCACGCGCGCGACGACGGCTGCGACGTGATGGTGCACCTGCGGCTGCCGCGGGCGGACTGGCTGGCGGCCGGTCTGGGCCGCGGTATCGAGATCAGCGGGTTCGATCCCTGCCGCTTCATGTTCGGACTGTGACGGCGTGCCCGGCATGGACTGGAGCTGGGCGGGACCGCCGATCGACGCGAGACCGTTGTTCCCGCTGGAGCGGGCCGAGCTCATCGCGCTGCTCGACGGCGTGGCCGCGGACGACTGGCAGCGGCCGACGGTGTGCCCGGGCTGGTGCGTGCACGACATCGTCGCCCACATCGTGCACGACTATGTGCGCAAGCTGGCGAGGTCCAGGGACGGGCACGAATCCGCAGGGCCGCGCCACGGAGAGGACCTGCCGGCCTTCCTGCACCGGGTGAACCAGGAATTCGTCGGCGTGTCCTCGAGCTGGAGCCCGCGCGTGCTGATCGACCTGCTCGGCCACCTCGGCCCTCAGCTCGACGAGTACTGGGCATGCCTGGAGCTGGACCGGCTCGGTGAGCCTGTGTCCTGGGCGGCTCCTGACGAACCGGCACCGGCCTGGCTCGACATGGCGCGGGAGTACAGCGAGTACTGGGTGCACCAGCAGCAGATACGCGACGCCGTTGGACGGCCGGGCGCGGACGAGGACCGCCTGGTCGGTCCCGTGATAGACGTCTTCCTGCGCGCGGTCCCCTACGCGCTGCGCGACGTGCCAGCCAGCGCGGGCGCGACCTTGGACATCGCGGTCTTTGGTCCAGGCGGCGGGAGCTGGGTCGTCAGCCGCGGTAATGCACGGTGGTCGATCGGCTATGG
>DASUHI010000241.1:0-13312 GCA_036273575.1 Streptosporangiaceae bacterium
CGTAGCGTGGCCGGGTCAGCCCGCGGGCACCGTCGCTGGGCCGGCGCGGACCGGTCCGCGGCCTACGCGGGCGATCTGGCGGCTCTGTGCGACCAGGTTGCCGGCCGCGTCCCAGACCTCGGCCTCCTCGTCGAACCAGCCGCCGCTGACGTGCCGTGCCCGCGCGGCGACCCGGAGCAACCCTGGCGCGGGGACCATCCGCATGTGCATGGTCAGCTCGACGGTCGGCGCCCAGCCAGTCGCGCCGAGCCCGAACACAACCGGCGGCAGCCCGTCGACCGCGAGCGCGAGCAGCAGCGCGTCGGGGTCGCGGTCCTCGCGCAGGCCGAAGTAGCCGCGCATCTCCGGCTGGCCGTTCGGCTGATGGCCGGCCCAGCCGATCACGTCAGGGTCGAACAGCATCCTGATCTGGCCCGCGTAGCCCGCCGCGCCGTCCGGCGCGACGGTGCCACGCCAGGGTCCGAGTTCCACGCACTCCCCGACCGGCGGCAGCGACGGCGGCGCGCCTGTCCAGGTCAGCTCGCCGTTCCCGGCGTGCCCTGCCGCCGCCTGGGCGGCCGGGACCGTGCCGGTCGTGACGGTCGTCTCCAGCACCGGCTCGCCGTCCTGCACGAGCGTCGCCCGCGCGGTTGCCGCCGTGCGGCCGGTCTTCAGCCAGGCCACGTGGATCTCAGCGGGCGAGAGCTTGGCCACCCGCAAGAAGTGCGCGCTGGTCGCGACCGGGTGCGGCAGCGGCGAGCTGTCGAGCACGGCGCGCAGCACGGTCGCGATCATGACGCCGCCGTTCACGGCGGGCGGCGCCGTCCCGCCCGGCGCGACGATCGCGAAGCGCTGGTCCGGGTGCGTTTCGTAGACGCCGTCCGCGCGGCGGCGGACCGCCGTCGCCTGGTCGAAGACCGTCATGCCGTCATGCCCACAGCTCGCCTTCGAGCCGCGCCTCGGCTTCGGCAAGCGTGCCGCTGTACGCGCCCGTCGACAGGTATTTCCAGCCGCCGTCGGCGATCAGCATGACGATGTCGGCCCGCTCCCCGTTCGCCTGCGCCTTGTTCGCGATGGCGAGCCCGGCGTGCAGAACGCAGCCCGCCGAGATCCCGGCGAAGATGCCCTCGCACGAGACCAGCTCCCTGGTGCGGCGCAGCGCGTCGGCCGCCGAGACGGAGAACCGTGTCGTCAGAACGGAGTCGTCGTACAGCTCAGGGACGAAACCCTCGTCCATGTTCCGCAGTCCGTAGACCAGCTCGCCGTACCGGGGCTCGGCGGCGACGATGTGGACGCCTGGCACGTGCTCGCGCAGGTAGCGGCCGGTGCCCATCAGCGTGCCCGTAGTGCCAAGGCCCGCCACGAAGTGCGTGACCTCAGGAAGGTCAGCCAGGATTTCCGGCCCGGTGGACTCGTAGTGCGCCCTGGCGTTGGCCTCGTTGCCGTACTGGTAGAGCATCACCCAGTTCGGGTTCTCCGCGGCCAGTTGCTTCGCGACCCTGACCGCCTCGTTCGACCCTCCGGCCGCCGGGGAGTAGACGATCGATGCGCCGTACATATGGAGCAGCTGGGTCCGCTCCGCCGACGTGTTCTCTGGCATCACGCAGACCAGCTGGTAACCGCGCAGCCTCGCGATCATCGCGAGCGAGATCCCGGTGTTGCCAGATGTCGGCTCCAGGATCGTGCAGCCGGGCCTCAGCAGGCCGTCCTTCTCCGCGGCGAGCACCATCCAGAGCGCGGCCCTGTCCTTGACCGAGCCGGTCGGGTTCCTGTCTTCGAGCTTGGCCCACAGCCGCGCGTCAGGACCCGGCGACAGATGCGGCAGCCCGACGAGGGGGGTATTGCCTATCGCGTCGAGGAGCGAGTCATAGCGCATCATGCATGTCCGCGGCGCTCAGCGCATCCCGCCTGCCACGGCCGGGAGCACGGTGACCGTGTCGCCGTCCTTGACGGGCGCTGACAGGCCGCCGAGGAACCGTACGTCCTCGTCATTGAGGTAGACGTTGACGAACCGACGCAGGCCAGCGCCGTCAACGAGCCGGCCGCGCAGCCCCGCGTGCCGTGAGTCCAGGTCGGTGAGCAGCGCGTCGATCGTGTCGCCAGAGCCCTCAACCGACTTCGCGCCGCCAGTGAAAGTGCGCAGGATCGTCGGGATGCGGACCTCGATGGCCATTCGAAACACTCCAGAAGTAGCTGGTGAGCCGGCACTCGGCGGCGCGCAACCGGTCCCGGCCGGCCAGCGCTCGCCGATGGAACAACTCACCTCATGGCTCGATCATTCCACCAGCGACTCGGTGACCTGAACTTGCTCCTCTGTGACAACGCCGTCGATGATCCGGAACGAGCGAACCTCCTCCACTTCCGGTTCCCGCGTCGACACGAGCAGATAGTGTGCGGCCGGCTCCATCGCGTAGGAGATGTCAGTTCTGGACGGATATGCCTCGGTGGCGGTGTGCGAGTGATAGATGACGACCGGCTCCTCGTCCCGGTCGTCCATCTCCCGCCAGACCCGCAGCTGCTCCATCGAGTCGAACCGGTAGAAGGTCGGCGAGCGCTCTGCGTTGGTCATGGCCACGAACCGCTCGGGCCGCTCGCTCCCCGCGGGCCCCGCGAGCACGCCGCACGCCTCATCGGGGTGATCGGTCCTGGCGTGCGCGATGATCCGGTCAAGCAGGTCACGCGGAATGGTCAGCATGGCGGCGATCGTAACCGCCTGCTAGGACAGGGCCGCCACCAGGCTCTCCTGCAAAAAGGCCAGCCACTGATAAACCTGGATATACGCGAAACGAGGGTCGTCGTCCTCGACGTCCTCGCTGAGCCCGTCGAAATCGTCGGTGACCCCCAGCCGGACGCCGAGCGCGAGCCGAACGTCGTTCAGCGAGCGCAACCACGCCTCGGCCTGCTCTGCGCTTAGCCTGACCTTCCCGCCGCTGGCCGGCAACGTCTGCAGCAGCGTCTGCGCCGATTCGACCTTGGCCGACCGCAGCCCGGACTCGGTGAACCGGCGGAACTCCTGCGCCGCGTCAGGGTCGTCGCGGTAGCCGTCGGGCAGCAGCCTGGCCAGGACTGGGTCCTCAGGAACCTCGGACGCGTCGCTCAGCCCGACCATCGCGGCGAGCTCATCGGCCTCGGGCGGGGGCATGTCGGCGACGACCAGCTCTACGACCTGCCCGACCAAGTCCCTGATGATCGCAGCCTCAGGCCGCGCGAACCGGGCCGTCACCCCGCCTGAGGTGGCGCGGAAACCCGACATTGGCTCCTCCGGCTGCGCTGCGTCTCCAGGATTGACTGGCATTTCAGCGATAACAAGATCCCTCGGGTTACTGTGCCTCGTGAGCGCGGACCGCCGCGGGCGGGCTGCCCGCATTACGCGTCGTGGCTGACCGTGGCCCACAGGCCGTAGCCGTGCAGCGTCTCGGCGTTCTTTTCCATCGCCTCCCGCGCCCCGGCAGCAACCACGGCCTTGCCTCTATGGTGCACATCCAGCATCAGCTTTTCCGCCTTGGGCTTGGGATACCCGAAGACTCGCTGGAACACATAGGTGACGTACGTCATCAGGTTCACTGGGTCGTTCCAGACGATCGTGAGCCAGGGCCGGTCGACGACCGCCTCCTCGCTCGTCTCGGACCTGGTGACTTCCGCCGGTGCGACGCTCACTCGCAGCCACCTCCCTCCCACTAGTGTTCCACTGCCCAGAAGCGGCCGTTACGCACGTCGGCCGGCCGCGCTAGTTTCTCGGCTCATATTTCCGGACAGATCGCTCTCAACCGTCAGGAGGCGTGGTCACGTCCACGATCGGTCCCCCGACCGCCGCTGCGAGGCCTCGCCGCCGCTGTTCGTAGGCTTCCCCTCGTGACCACGAGCCAAGACCGACGGCACGCCGAACAACCCGGTACCGGCTTGCTGACCGATCACTACGAGCTCACGATGGTCTCCGCCGCGCTGCACAGCGGCGCGGCCAGCCGGCGCGCTGTGTTCGAGATGTTCGCCAGGGAGCTCCCAGGCGGCAGGCGGTACGGCGTCGTCGCGGGGACTGACCGGTTCCTGCGGGCGCTCGAGGCGTTCAGGTTCCCGCCAGAGAACATCGCCTTCTTGCGCCGTGCCGGAGTGATCGACGAGGACGCCGCGAGCTTCCTGGCGTCCTACCGCTTCTGCGGCGACATCTGGGGCTACGCCGAGGGCGACTGCTATTTCCCCGGATCGCCGATCCTGGTCGTCGACGCAACGTTCGCCGAGGCCGTCGTGCTGGAAACGATCGCGTTGTCGATCTTCAACCACGACTGCGCCATCGCCTCCGCGGCGTCACGTATGGTCACGGCGGCAGCGGGCCGGCCGATCATCGAGATGGGATCGCGCCGCACGCACGAACGCGCGGCGGTGGCGGCTGCCCGCGCCGCGTACCTGGCAGGATTCTCGGCCACGTCGAACCTGCGGGCCGGTTATGAGTTCGGCGTGCCGACGGCGGGGACCAGCGCGCACGCGTTCACGATGGTGCACGACAGCGAGCGAGAGGCCTTCGCCGTCCAGCTCGAGGCTCTCGGCAAGGGAACCACGCTGCTCGTCGACACCTATAGCGTCGCCCACGCCGTCCGCACCGCCGTCGAACTGGCCGGGCCCGGGCTCGGGGCGGTCCGCATCGACAGCGGCGACCTGGGCGAAGCCGCGCACGCGGTCAGGGCTGAGCTCGATTCGCTCGGCGCCACCGGCACCAGGATCGTGATCACGGGCGACCTGGACGAGCACTCGATCGCCGCCCTCGCCTCCGCCCCGGTCGACGGCTACGGCGTGGGCACAGCGCTGGTCACGGGTTCAGGCGTGCCGACGGCGGCGCTGGTGTACAAGCTCGTCGCCAGGGCCGGCCTGAACGGCACGCTCGTCCCGGTTGCCAAGCACTCGGTGGGCAAGCCCACCATCGGCGGCCGGAAATGGGCGGTACGGGCGCTCACCGCGGCAGGGACGGCCAGCGCCGAAGTGGTCAGCACCCGCCCGCCGGACGCCGCCGCCGACAACGCGTCGCACGAGCCAGCCGCGGGCGATCGTCGCCGGCCGCGGCACAGGGCGCTGCTCAAGCAGCTGGTCAGCCACGGGGAGATCATCGGCGCCGAGCAGCTCGGTGACGGCAGGCAGCGCCATCAGCTGGCCCTGCGCGAGCTTCCTCGCGGCGCGCTGCGGCTTTCGTCAGGCGACCCGGCCATCCCGACGGTGATCAGGGCGCGGCACGTGAGCACCGGCAGCGGCGCCAGGACCGGGCGATAGCCTGTCGGTCATGCACCCGAGCGCACGCCACGTTTCCGATGTCCTTGCCGGCCTGGGCGCCAGAGGCGCCGTGCGGGAGCTCGCAGAACCTGCGCCGACCGCCGTCTCGGCCGCCGAGCAGGTCGGATGCGAGGTGGGCGCGATCGCGAACAGCCTCATCTTCAACGCCGACGGCGAGCCGCTGCTGATCGTGACCAGCGGAGCGCACCGGGTTGACACGGCCTTCGTCGCCGCGCGGCTCGGCTACGCCGCCGTGAAGCGCGCCGACCCGGACTTCGTCCGTGCCGCGACCGGCCAGGTGATCGGCGGCGTGGCCCCGGTCGGGCACCCCGGGCCGATCCGCACGCTGGTTGACACGTGGCTGGACAAATACGACGTCGTCTGGGCCGCCGGCGGTCATCAGAACACGGTGTTCCCCACCTCATACGCGGAACTGCTGACGATCACGGGCGGCGAGCCGGCCGAGGTGGCCGGGTAAGCACGGGCGCCTGAGCCGGGCCCTGCCGTCACTCCACGGGCAGTGACTCGTAGATCTCCTTGCACTCCGGGCAGACGGGAAAGCGGCTCGGATCGCGGGTCGGCACCCACACCTTTCCGCACAAGGCCACCATGGGAGTGCCGTTCACCGCGCTGTCCATGATCTTGTCTTTCAGGACATAGTGCGCGAACCGCTCGTGATCGCCGTCACCGGTCGAAAGGTCCGGTCTGGTGTCAGAGTCGACTTTGGTGTCGCCGGCCGGAAGAACTTCAGTCACGAGCCCTAGCTTACGCCCAGCCGACAGCCGGGCTACAGGGAGAAGCTGGCCGCAGCCTGAGCCAGCCTCAGTTCAGCACCGGGTCGTCGGGATAGGTCGACAGCAGTGCCATCTCGCCGCCCTGGCGGCGCAGCACCGACGGGTAGAGCCGGTCAGGATCGTCGGCGAACGCGTCCTGGGGCAGTCCGTCGAGCACGAGCCAGGCGCCCACGTCGATCTCGGCGTCGAGCTGGCCTGCCCCCCATCCCGCGTAGCCCGCGAACACCCGGAGCGAGGCGATGCCGTCGGCCAGCAACTCGGGGGGTGCGCCGAGGTCGACAAGGCCGATTCTGGACATCAGCTTCGAGCCGGCCAGCGAGCGCCAGCCGATTGGCTCGCTCTCGCCGCGCGGCAGCGCGAGCGCGAGGGCGCTGTCCGGCGAAACCGGCCCGCCCTGGAACAGCACAGACGGGCCCGTCACCAGGTCGGTCCACTGCTCGAGGACCTGCTTGACCGGGATCTCGCTCGGCCGGTTGAGCACGACCCCGAGAGTTCCCTCTTCCGGATCGTCCTCGACGATCAGCACGATGGTGCGCCGGAAGTTGACGTCGCCGAGCATCGGGGTGGCTGCGAGCAGCTGACCCGTGCGGGAATCCTCCTGCATGTCTCTATGATGCGCCACGAGCCTGGCAGGTTGCGGGCCGGCTGGCACGGTCAGAACAGCAGGCTAGAGAGCCTTGACCTGGCCTTGGTGACTCGCGGATCCCGGGGCGGCAGCACGTCGAACAAGCCGAGCAGGTGCCGCCGCACTCTGTCCCTGTCGTCGCCCGCCGTGCGCTGGAAGAGGCCGAGCAGCCGGTCGAAGCTGGCATCGACCTGTCCGTCCGCGAGTTCGGTGTCCGCGGCCCTGGTTTGCGCGTCGGGATCGTCGGGGTTCTCCTGCGCCGCCTGGCGCACCTTGGCCAGGTCGTAGGAGCTCACCCGCCGCAGCAGGTCGACCTGCGCCAGCCAGGACGTCGCGACCGGATGCCCTGGCGTGTCGGCGAGCACCTGCTCGAGCGTCGTCGCGGCGGTCTCGAGATCGCCAGCTTCCATGGCGTTCTGCACGGTCTCGAACCGCTGGTCACCGAGCATGTCGGCGGCACTCGGCGGCCCCGCCGGCGCGGCAGGCGCGCCGGGGTGGCCAGCCGAAGCGGGTGACCCGGCTGGCGTGCCAGCCGCGGGCGGACCCGTCCCGTCGCTTGCGCCGCTAGTCGTCTGCGCCTCCTGGCGAACCCTGGCCGGCATGCCCAGCTGATCAGCGACCTGAAGGATCTGGCTGATCCACTGCTTGACCTGGGCCTCGGGGAGCGCCCCGAGGAACCCGTCGACCAGCTGGCCGCCGATCACGGCCACCACCATCGGAATCGACTGCACCTGCAGCGCCGCGGCCAGCTGCGGGTTCGCGTCGACATCGACCTTCGCGAGCAGCCAGTCCCCCGCAGCCTCGTTGGCCAGCCGCTCTAGCACCGGACCCAGCTGCTTGCAGGGCTCGCACCATTCGGCCCACAGGTCGACGATCACCGGAGCCGACTGCGACCTGGCTACGACGTCGGTGTTGAACGTTGCGTCGGTGACCTCGAAGACGAAACTGGAGGCTGCTCCAGTCCCGCCGCCCTGCGACGCCTGCTCACGGCGCTTCGCGGCGGCCTGCCTGGCGCCGAGGTCGACGGCGCCGGCCATCGAAAAGTCTCGCGGCTGTTGCATAGCTACATCCTGCCGTATCCCGCTCAGCGTTCAGGCACGTGAGGCCCGCGGGCCGGGGTCAGAACGCAGGCGCCTCAGAATAGCTGCCCCACTCCTCCTTGAGCGCGCCGCAAATTTCGCCGAGCGTCGCCTCCGCCGCTGCGGCGTCGATCATCGGCGGGATCATGTTCCCGCCGGACCTGGCGGCCTGCACCATCGCGGCCATGCTGGAGTCGACGGCAGCCTGGTCCCTGCCAGTGCGGCGCCCGGCCAGCTCACGCACCTGAGCGCGCTCGACCTCGTGGCTGACCCGCAGTATCTCGACAGGAGTCTCCACGGTGTCGGTGTGGCAGTTCACGCCTACCACCTTCTTCTCGCCCTTCTCAAGCTGACGCTGGTAGGCGAAGGAGGCCTCGGCGACCTCGGCCATGAACCAGCCCTCCTCGATGCCGCGCAAGATCCCGCCGGTCATCGTGTCGTCGGGACTCATCGCCTTGATCCTGGCGAAGATCTCCTCGGCTTCTGCCTCCATCCGGTCGGTCAGGGCCTCGAGGTACCACGAGCCGCCGAGCGGGTCTGAGACGTTGGCCACGCCGGTCTCTTCCATGATCACCTGCTGGGTGCGCAGGGCGATCTCGGCCGCCTTCTCGCTCGGCAGCGCGAGCACCTCATCGAGGGCGTTGGTGTGCAGCGAGTTGGTGCCCCCGAGCACGGCAGCCAGCGCCTCGATGGCCGTGCGCACCACGTTGTTGTCCGGCTGCTGCGCCGTCAGCGAGACGCCGGCGGTCTGGGTGTGGAAGCGCAGCCACTGGGCTCGCTCGGTCGTGGCGCCGTAGACGTCGCGCATCCAGCGGGCCCAGATCCTGCGGGCGGCGCGGAACTTGGCGATCTCCTCGAAGAAGTCGATGTGCGCGTCGAAGAAGAACGACAGCCCTGGCGCGAAGACGTCGATGTCCAGCCCGCGCGACAACCCGAGCTCCGCGTAGCCGAAGCCGTCGGCGAGCGTGAACGCCAGTTCCTGCGCGGCTGTCGAGCCTGCCTCCCTGATGTGGTAGCCGGACACCGACAGCGGCTTGTAGTCCGGTATCTCGGCGGCGCAGTACTCCATCAGGTCGCCGATCAGCCGCAGGTGCGGCTGCGGCGGGAACAGCCACTCCTTCTGGGCGATGTACTCCTTGAAGATGTCGGTCTGCAGCGTGCCGTTGAGCTTGCCAAGGTCGGCGCCCTGCCGCTGCGCCGCTGCTAGGTACATGCAGAACACGGGCACGGCTGGGCCGCTGATCGTCATCGAGGTCGTGATGTCCGCCAGCGGGATGCCAGAGAACAGCTCGTCCATGTCGGCAGCCGAGTCGATGGCCACGCCGCAGTGACCGACTTCTCCAGCCGAGCGCGGATCGTCGGAATCCCTGCCCATCAGCGTCGGCATGTCGAATGCGACCGAGAGTCCGCCGCCGCCCGCCTGCAGCAGCATCTTGTACCGCTGGTTGGTCTGGACCGCGTTGCCGAAGCCGGAGAACTGCCTGATCGTCCACGTCCGGCCGCGGTAACCGGCCGGGTAGAGGCCGCGGGTGAACGGATACTCCCCTGGCCAGCCGATTCGCTCGAAGCCAGGAACCACGCTCCCGGCCGGCGGACCGTAGACCGGGTCGACGGCAAGGCCTGACAGCGTCGTGAAGTCGGCGTCACGCAGCCGCGACCTGTCATACCTTGCCTGCCACCGTGCCCTGCCGTAGTCGCCAGCGTCGCCGTGGCCAGCTGCGGGTTGAGCGCCCATCGTTCATCCTCCGGCTGCTGAACGGTCAGGCAGTTAGTAGGACGTCCTACTAAACCGCCGCTCCCCAGTCTAGGCCGCCGCGTCAGGTACCGGAATCCGGAACCCGGCCCAACCATCGTCCCGCTCGCGTCGTCTGAGTATGTGCCGGAGCGTGCAGCCTGCCCGCGCTCCTGACCAGCCCCAGGGCCGATTGTGTGGTAGAACAAATGCGAAATCTCGCCAGCGACGCCGGCTTGGTGTTGGCCGGTGACGTTGTTACCCTGCAGGCACCATGGGCTAGGCCGCCGGCGACAGCCACGAGGCAAGGGAGCTCTGTGGCCAGGCTCCGAACCGCCGACCGGGACGCCGCCGAGGAGCTGTTCAACGCGTGCTACCCGCGGCTCGCGGGCTGGGTCAGGCGCCTGGTCGACGACGACGAAACCGCGCACGAGATCGCCGCCGAGGCCTTCACCAGACTGCTCGCCAGGTGGACGGGGCTGGAGAATCCGCAGAGCTACTTGTACATGATCGCCACGAATCTGGTCAGGGACCACTGGCGTAAGACCAGCAGGGAACGCCGCGCGATCAGGACCATGACAGCCGCCGTGCCCAGGGAACCGTCCTGGCACCCCGCGCAGGACGTCGACGTGCGCGACCTGATCGAGACCCTGCCGCCGCGGCTGCGCAGTGCGTTCCTGCTGCATTACTACGGCGGGTTCGGGGTCAGGGAGGTCGCGATGCTGCTCGGGCGCCCTGAAGGCACCGTGAAGGCCGACCTGCATCACGCGCGCGCCAAGCTCAAGGCGGCAGTTGGTGATGGGTCATGACCGATCACCAGCGTGATCCGATCGAGGCCTGGCTGAGCCGCGACGTCGAGCTGCTGCCGCCGCCCCCAGGGGCGTTCGAGCGCGTCCATCGCCGCGCCAGGCACCGGCGGACCATGAAGGCCGTGACTGCCGCCGCCGGAGCCGTGGTAGTCATCGTCGCCGGCGTGACTGTGCCGAAGATCGTCTCCGGGCTCAGCACCACACCGCAGCCGCCCACGGCCAAGGTCTACCTGCCGTCGAAGCCGGCGCCCGCGGCGCCGGCCCGGCTGGCGCTGTCTGGCCCGCCCTTCCTCACCGCAGGCGCCGGCCCGGAGCCCGCGGCCGGTTTCCGTCCCACGTCAGTGACGTTCGTGGGCAACACCCTCGGCGCCGTGCTCGGCCTCGCCGGGTCCTGCGCGACGGGGCCGTGCACCGCGATGGCGGGAACCCACGACTACGGGACAACGTGGACCGAGATCGCCGCGCCGCCAGCGGGACCGCCCGACGGGACGGCCGGCGTCAGCCAGGTCAGGTTCCACGACGGAAAGAACGGCTGGGCCTACGGCCCCGCGCTGTACGCGACCCACGATGGCGGCAAGACCTGGCACGCGATCAGCACCAAGGGCAGGCGCGTGGTCGACCTGTCCACGGTCGGGAGCCGTGCGTTCGCGGTCCTCGCGACGGGCTGTACCGGCACGGGCGCGCAGTTCGGCACGGGCTGCACTGGCTTCAGGCTGTTCTCTACCCCGAAGTCCGCCGACCGGTGGCAGTCGGTCGCGGGCGCAGCAGGGGCCGGTCTCGCGCTGCCTGGCGGACTCCAGCTGACCGGCCATGGCGGGTACCTCATCGCAGGCGGCCACCTGTTCGCTGGCCCGGTCACCAGCGGCTCCTGGAACCGAGTCCGCGGTCCCGCGGAGACGCCACGCTGTCTTGCCGGCCCTGGCAGCCGCCCAGCCCTGATCGCCCCGGGAACTGATCATCTGTTCCTCGTCTGCCAGGATCAGGGCACGGGCGTCATCACCCTGTACGGGTCGATTCGCGGCGGCTCGAGCTGGCAGCGCAGGAGCACCGTTCATGCGATGGGCATCGCGCAATCGCTGGCGGTCTCGCCGGGTGGCGCGCTCATGCTCGCGACGACGACGGGCATCTACCGCTCCGCTAACGCGCGTACCTGGAAGCCCGCCAGCGTGGCCGCGCCTTCTGGAGGGTTCAGCTTCGTGGGAATGACGACGGACACCAACGGGGTCGCCATCGCTTCAACGCCCGGCCACGCGGTCTACATCACGACGGACGGCGGGCTGACCTGGCGGGCTGTGCCCATCCAGTGAATGGGCCTACTCGGTGAAGTCTCCCGCGTCCACGCGGAGGTTCCTGAGCAGGCCGAACAGGTCATCGAGCTGCTCGTCGTCGTAGCCGCGGAGCCCGAAGCCCGCGTCCATGAGAACCTGCGTCGCCTCGGCCATGACCTTGCGGCCGGCAGCCGTGATCTCCGCGAGCGTGCCCCTGCGGTCCTCAGGATTGGGCTTGCGCGTCACCAGGTCAGCCCGCTCGAGCCGGTCGATCGTGTTGGTGACGCTCGTCGGGTGGACCATCAGCCGCTCACCGATCAGCCGCATCGGCAGCGCGCCAGCACGACTGAAGCTGAGCAGCACCAGCGCTTCGTACCTCGCGAACGTCAGGCCGAACGGCCGCAGCAGCGTGTCGAGCTCGCCGAGCAGGATCTGGTGCGCCCGCATCACGGATGTGACCGCCGCCATCGCTCGCGCCTCGCCGAACCTGCGCTGCCAGATCGCGGCCGCGCGCTCGATCGGATCGAACGGCAGGTCCATCGGCTTGCGCACAGCGCCAAGGTACCGGTGCCGCCGATGCGGCCCGCGTAAATACACCTGCGCCCCGCCGGTTACATCTTGGACACCCAGGATTACAGCAAGTTATATTCCCTGCTTGGGGACTACGTGACCGAGACCTGATCAGGGGGTGGTATGGAGTCCGGTCACGCCGTGACGGCTAGTGCCCCGGTCTTGTGCGCCGGCGTGGGCGTCCGATGCGACAGCCGCTGGGCGCTACGGATGGCGAGCTTCCGGCTTGACCAGTCTGACCTGGGCAGCGCTGCGCTCGGCATCGCGACGCCGCGGTCCGCCGCGGCCGACGCGCTGATCAGACTGCTTTCGGGCCGGATCGCTCCGTCGTACGGAACCTTGCACATCCTTGGCTACGACATGACCCTGGCGGCGAACCGCGCTGCGGTGCGGCACCAGACCGGCATCGCCAGCCGCGGATCACGGCAGGTCGGGGCCGCCAGGATCAGGTCGCTCGTCGAGCGTGCGGCCAGGAAGTCCGGCCAGCCAGGCTTCGACCGGCACCTCCTGGTCGCCGCGATTCTCGACAGGCTCGGCCTGATGCCATGGGCGGACGTCGCCATCGGCGCCGCGCCCGCCTTGATCGCGAGAAAGGTCGCGCTGGCGGTCGCCTGCGTGCATGAGCCCAAGCTACTGCTGATCGACTCGCTGCTCGACCAGCTACAGCCCCTCGACAGGACCGTGCTCGCGGACGTGATCAGGGACTTCTCCCGCGACACCGTCGTGATCGCGTTCGGCGCCGACGCGGACGCGCTCGCGCTCGTCTGCGACCGCGTCATCACGCTGACCGGGAGCATCCTGGTCGACGTGCCGCGCGTCCCGGTGCAGGACGACGAGCTGGCGCGCATCCGGGTCGCCGGGAGCTACCAGCGCCCGTAGTGCACGAGCTCGTCGAGCGGCCGGCGCCTGATCACGCGCGACGAGCCGCCCTGGTCGCCGTCGGGCTCGGCATGCCCGACTGCCACTGCGCCGATCGGCACGTACGCCTCAGGCACGCCGAACTTGGCCCGCAGCCTCGGGATCAGCGCGGGAGGTATCCAGAAGAACAGCGCGCCGAGACCCTCGTCCACGGCGGCGAGCAGCATCAGCAGCGCCATGAACCCGGTGTCGATGTCCCATTACGGCACCGGCCAGCGGGCTTCGTCGCGGTCGGTCCAGCCCGTCACGTCGCCGAATTCCACCCGGTCAGGCTACGGCGTG
>DASUHI010000242.1:0-12851 GCA_036273575.1 Streptosporangiaceae bacterium
ATGCTCGCCGGTGCACATCGAACCGTCCGCTTTCGGAGCGACCAGCAGCGACGTGTAACTCGCTGACCTGCGGTGAGACGAGCCAGGATGGCCGTCCCCGGGGGGGTCATGTGAGACTGGGCGGATTCCAGTGACCGTCGCAACACTCGAGTGCTTCGGGAGTTGCGATGGCTCATGGCCGGCCGGGGTCGGCGCCGCAGACGGCGAAGCGGGCTGAGTTCGCGCGGTTGATCGCGCGGGGCGTCAGTAATGCGGAGGCGTGCCGGATCGTCGGGATCAACCCGCGGACGGGGAAACGCTGGCGACACGGCCGCACAATCACCAGCAGCAGCGGGGCGCGGCTGCATTATCCACCCGTGATCACTGCGCGGAAGGCGGAGATCTCGCCGCGGTACCTATCGGAGGACGAGCGGGTGCACATCGCCGATCTTCGCCGGGCCGGGCTTGGGGTACGGGCCATCGCCGGGGAGCTGGGCCGGTGCGCGTCGACGGTCAGCAGGGAGCTGCGCCGGAACCGGGAGCCGGCCGACGGCCAGTACCGGCCGTTCACCGCGCAGCGGCTGGCCGCAGAGCGGCGGGCCCGGCCCGGCCGGGGCAAGCTGATCAGCGATCCGGTGCTGCGCCAGTTCGTGGCGGAGCGGCTGGAGAAGCGGTGGAGCCCGGAGCAGATCTGCCAGGCGCTGCGCACCGAGTTCCCGGATGATTCTGGGTGGCACCTGGTGCACGAGACGATCTACCAGGCCGTCTACCGCCCGGAGCTGGGCGGGCTGCGCCGGGACCTTCCCCGGGTGCTGCGCACCGGCCGGCGGCGCCGCCGGCCGCGCCGCCGCCCTGACGCCCGCCGGTCCGGGGCTCTGACGGGCATGACGATGATCAGCCAGCGGCCCGCCGAGGCCGCCGACCGCAGCGAAGCCGGGCACTGGGAGGGCGACCTGATCACCGGCGCGGCCAACCGCTCGGCGATCGGCACCCTGGTCGACCGGGCGAGCCGGTTCACCATCTTGGTTCACCTGCCCGGCCGCCGGCACACCGCTGAAGCGGTCCGCGACGCGCTGCTGGCGGCCATGGCGGTGCTGCCGGCGCAGCTGCGCCGCTCGCTGACCTGGGACCAGGGCAAGGAGATGGCGCTGCACGCCGAGATCACCAAGACGCTGGGCATGCCGGTGTTCTTCTGCGACCCGCACTCACCGTGGCAGCGGCCGACCAACGAGAACACGAACGGGCTGCTGCGCCAGTACTTCCCCAAGGGCAGCGACCTGCGAGTCCACGGACCGGGAGACCTGGCCGCGGTCGCCGCCGAACTCAACGACCGGCCTCGCAAGACCCTCGGCTGGGACACCCCGGCCCTGCGGCTGGCCGCATCGCGGACCGACGACAGCCACTAGCGGGCCGGTCACAGCCCTGCGGTCGTGCTGCGAGGATGGGCGCATGGCCGACATGCGCCGCCGCGGCCCGGAACCACCGCCCGGGCAGCCGCAGATCCAGCTCAAACCCGGCATGGCACAAGAGCTGCTGCGCGAACTGGCGCCGCTGCTGGCCGAGGAAGGCATCGACGTCGACAACATCGACGTGCCCGACATCCAGACTCTGCAGGCCGCACTGAACCGCGCGATGGAGCGGCACAACATGTCGCTGTTCACTCCCGTCGGGCCAGCCCGCGAACTCGCCGCTGTCACCTTGCGGCTAGCCGCCGAGGCCATCGCTGACGGCGATACCCGGCTCGCCGCGCGAATCCTGGACCAAGCCCAGCCCGAATCCCCTGACGGCTCCGTTCCGACCGTCGCCGCCTGCACCGGCCTCGCCCTCGGCCTGCTCGACCAGTGGCTGGCCGGGCACGATACCGATGCCCCGGCCGGCCTGGCCGCAACGACCCGCCTGCCAGCCGGGCACTGGACCGGTCAGCGCGCCGCCATCGACATCCTCACCCTGGCACGCAAGGGACGAGCCTTCGCATCGCTCGACTCGCTCATCGTCCGCCAGGGCGGCCAGCACGTCCTCTACGGCAGCGCCCTGGTCCTCGCCGCCGCCCTCCAGTCCTGGGCACGACACACCGAAACGACGCTCATCGACCTGGCCCGCATCGTGGTCCGCTAAAGCCGATACCATTCCCGCCATCACAGGCCAGTGTTGCGACCATGGCTGGAATCCGCCGTTCATAGGTGGGGGTCACCAAGAACACGCTCGCAGGCGGTCGCCGGCGCGGCCGATTCACCGCGGCCGGGGTCGGCACGTCCAACGCCGTTCAGGGCGCGGTCGCGGTGAGCGGCCTCAGCGCGGTCATCCTGCAGGCCCAGCCGGTGTTCACGGCGATCAAGTGGGCTGGTGTGTGCTACCTCGCCGTTCTCGGCATCCAGTCGCTGGTTTCCGCCCTCCGGGGCCAGTACGACCTGCCAGCCGGCGAGCAAGGCGTCACCGGCGCCGGCACGGCGTTCGGCGGCTGGCGACAGGGATTCCTGTCGAACATCACCAATCCGAAGGTCCTGATCTTCTACATCGCCGTGCTCCCCCCAGTTCCTCCGGCCAGGCGCCGCGCCAGCCTGGCTGCTCGCCTTCGCGTGGAGCCACGCCGCGCTGTCGCTGGCTTACCTGATGGCCCTGAGCACCGGCCTCGCCAAGACGCGCTCCTGGCTGGCCAGGCGCCGGGTCCGCCGGGCGATGGACACGGCCACGGGTGCGGTGCTGCTCGGGTTCAGCGCCCGGCTGGCAGCGGAGCACGGCTGAGCTTCCGGCCCGCCGGCGCGCTGGTCAGGACGTTGCGCTGAGCGGGGCTACCCGCGCGCCCAGGACGGCAACACCATCGCCGCTCAGGTCAGCCAGCGCCACGGCCCTGCCTGAGATCGCGAGCGCGAGGGCTTCGCTCGGCCCGCGGACCTCCTGGCCTTCCCCGTGCGACCATTCCTGGTCGGTGCTGGTCAGGCGGAGGTCCGCGACAGTCCCGCGCCTGATGAAGCCGCGGCGGGCACGCGGCGAGGTCAGGAACGTTGGTCGGCCGCGGCGCCATTGGCGCGGGCCGCCCGCTCGGCGTGCTCATTGAGCTGATCGGGGCTGACCGGCTCGACCGGGCTCGCCTCGGCTGCGTCGGGTGGCACGGTGCCAGCATATGGCGACGGTCCTCACGCGGACGGCGGCGGCGCGGCCAGGATGTCTGGCAGGCGGTAGAACTCGGCGAGGATCTGGCGGGCCACGTCGTCGTCGATCACCGAGATGTCCCATCGGACCTCCCGGCCGACGGCGGTCACCATGCAGCGGAAGAAGGCACAGCACGCCTTCTCCCTGGCCGCCAGGTCGCGGACCCAGTCCTGCACTCCTCGATCGGCGCGGAAGCGGAACGTGATGCCCGCCTGCGACCTTGTCCGGCCGGTCAGGAAACCGGCGAACAGCCGCTGGTACTCAGCGCGGCGCTCGGCAGGCGTGTCTGGTGCCGACGACATGTCGCACGCGATCGGCGGGCTCTCATCGCCTCGTGCTGGGGGGTGGCTCACGTGCTGCTCCTCTGCCTCGATCATGCGCCTGCATGTACCGTAAAGTCTGGACCTAGATCTAGGGTCAAGAGGAGCGGCCAGGTGAAGATCGGGCAGGTAGCCGCGGAGTCAGGCGTCAGCATCGACACGGTCAGGTTCTACGAGCGCCGCGGCGTGCTGCCCGCTCCCTCGCGCACGCCGGCCGGTTACCGTGTCTACGGCGTGCCGGCGGTCGAGCGGATCCGGCTTGCCCGCAGGCTGCAGGGCCTCGGCCTGACGCTCGACGAAATCGCCAGCGCGCTGCACGAGCGCGACGAGGGGCACGCGTCGTGCGAAACCCAGCGCTGGCGGCTCGAGGTCGCGCTCGACAGGATCGAGGCCAGGATCGCCGAACTCGGCAGGCTGAGCGCAGACGTGCGCGCAGCGCTGGCCGCCTGCGAGGCTGGCACGTGCGGCCTCATTCCCCGCGCGTGAGCATCTGCTGTGAGCAGAGCGGGCCGCCTGCCCCCGGCCGCGGCGTGCGACAGTGGTGCGCATGTCCCTCTTCCTTCTCGTGCACAGCCCGTCGGTCGGGCCGTCGACCTGGCGGCCGGTGGCCGGCCAGCTTCGCAAGGCCGGGCACCACGCGGTGGTGCCGTCGCTGCTCGCGGTCGGCGACGGCGAGCCGCCGTACTGGCCGAGGGTTCCCGCGGCCGTTCGCGACGGCGTGGCCGGGCTGGACCCCAGCCAGCCCGTTGTGCTTGTCGTGCACAGCAACGCTGGCCTGTTCGCACCTGTGATCGCTCGCGACCTCGGCGTCCCGGTCGCGTGCATCATCTTCGCGGATGCTTCCATTCCCCCGGCCGCGGGCGATGCCGAGGTGGCGGAGAGCGAGTTCGTGCCGTTCCTGCGTGAGCTCGCGGGCGCCGATGGCCGGCTGCCGCAGTGGACCAGATGGTGGGGCGAGGAGGACGTTGCGCCAATGCTGCCAGAGCCGACGATGCGGGAGATCGTCACCGCCGAGCAGCCAACGCTGCCGCTGGCTTACTACCTCGAGCGGATCCCGGTTCCCGACGGGTGGGTAGAGCGGCCGTGCCGCTACCTGCTATTCAGCGCGGCGTACGAAGCACAGGCCGACTACGCACGCAGCCGCGGCTGGCCAGTGCGCACGGTGCCAGGCGAGCACCTGCACCAGGTCGTCGATCCGGCCGGAGTGAGCGAGGCGCTACTCGACCTCGCTGGCCAGATCTCTTGAGCCGCCGTCAGCGTCCGGCGGCTGGCCAGAGCCCGACCAGCTGCGCAGGGCTGATGTTGCCGCCGCTGCAGACGAGCGCGACCGAGCGGCCGGCGAATCTCTCACGGTCGGCGAGCACGGCGGCGAGCGACGCGGCGCCGGACGGTTCCACGAGGTTCCTGGTCTTCTCGATCATGACGCGGGTCGCGGTCAGCAGTGCGTCGTCTGACACCAAGACGAAGTCGTCGAGCATCCGCCACAGGATGCTCTGCGGGAGGTCGAACGCCGTCCGCGTGGCCAGTCCCTCGGCGACGGTCGTGGTCACGTCGCTGACCAGCGCCCGGCCCCGCCAGGACCGGTAAGCTGCCGGCGCGGCCTCGGACTGCACGCCGATCACCTCGATCGACGGGCTGACGGCCTTGGCGACCGTGCACGCACCCGAGGCACCGCTGCCGCCGCCGACCGGGACGACGATGACGTCGATGTCGGGCTGGCTCTCCAGGATCTCCAGCGTGTACGTGCCCACGCCCGCGATCAGCATCGGCTCATTGCCCGAGTGGATGTACCGGTAGCCGGCCTCGGCCGCCTGTTTCTCGCAGTACTCGCGCGCGTCGTCGAAGTCGGCGCCGTGGAAGACGATCTCGGCGCCGAGCGCTCGCATCGACTCGACCTTGACCGGGTTGGCCTGCTCGGGCACGCAGATGATCGCGCGCACGCCGAACAGGTTCGCCGCGTAGGCGACCGACTGGCCGTGATTGCCCGTGGAGGCGGTGATGACACCGCGCTGGCGCTCGTCGTCTGTCAACTGGCCGAGGAGATTGATGCCGCCGCGCACCTTGAACGCGCCGACCGGCTGATGGTTCTCGTGCTTGACCCAGAGGCGCGCACCCGTCAGCGCGTCGAGCGCTGGGTAGCGGTAGAGCGGCGTCGGCCGCAGGTAGGGCTCGATCCGCTTGCGGGCGGCCAGCACGTCGTGCAGGTCAGGGGCAGTCAGTCCGCTCATGACCCGTTTCTACCACGAGGCCGCCGTTTGACCGGGCTGCAGGCGGGCAGCAGCGCCAGGCAAACAGGCGGTCTTGGGAGGGCGAGATCGAAATGCAGCTGAGAACGGCCGTTTCACGGCGTAGACGAGGGCCGCTCGCGCCGCCCCGGGAAGGGTCAGCCGACGGCTGGACCGTCGCATTGTGGCTGGTCGGCGGCGCCGTAGTGATCTGGGGCGCCATGTGCCTGATCGGTCTGCTGCTGACGCAGGTCATCGACCGCGGCTCGGTGCACGCGGCGGATCTCGGTGTGAACCAGTGGTTCGCGCATCGGCGCACCAGTTTCTGGAACGACACGACAGCGTTCGGCACGGGAATGGCCGAGACGATCACCGTCATCATCGTCACGGCGGTCGTCGCGCTCATCCTGCGCTGGCGGACCAAGCGCTGGTACGAATCCGTCATGCTGGTCACGGCCATCGTCGGCGAGGTGGCGATCTTCCTGGCTACCACCGCGATCGTGCCGCAGCGCCGCCCGGCCGTGCACAAGCTGGACCCGGCCCCGCCCACCTCCAGCTATCCGTCCGGGCACACGGCGGCCGCCGTATGCCTCTACGGCTGCCTCGCGATCCTGCTGCTGTGGCTGTACGCGGGTCAGCCCGGTATGCGGATCGTCGCCGCGCTGCTGTTCTGCGTGCCCGTCTTCGTCGGGGTGTCGCGCGTGTACCGGGGGATGCACTATCCCAGTGACGTGCTCGCTGGCGCGGTGCTCGGGATCTTGTGGCTATCGTTGGTTGTCAGAACGTTCCTCCCGCACCGCCCGTGGGGGCGCGGTGCCGGCCAGCGGAAGCCAGTGCGGGCCTGACGGGGACGGATCAGACGCTAGGCCATCCCCGCGGACGATGGCCCTTGCGGGGAAGCAGCAGGTGCGATGACCGTCGCCAGCCACATCACGGGAAAGGCTGTCAAGGGCCAGGCCAGCGACATTGCCGGACGCGGGCTGTTCGCGGCCGCGCCGATTTCCGCGGGCGAGGTCGTCGCCATCAAGGGCGGGCACATCGTCGACACCGCCACCCTGCGAGCGCTGCCGCTGCGGCTGCAGAACTCTGAGATCCAGATCGCCGACGGCTTCCACCTCGTGGCCCTCGCAGACGACGAGTACGAGGCCGTCATGCTCTTCATCAACCATTCCTGCGAGCCGAATGTCGGTTTCTCCGGCAACGTTGTTCTCGTGGCCATGCGCGACATCGACGCTGGTGAGGAGCTCACGACCGATTACGCGCTCTTCGACGACTACGACGGGGAGATGGAGTGCCGCTGCGGAGCCACGGGTTGCCGCGGCGTGATCAGCGGCCGCGACTGGCGGCGACACGATCTCCAGCGCACGTACGGCGGCTACTTCTCAGCCTACCTGCGGGAGCGGATGACGGGCGGGCAGTCGTGAAGGTGATGGTGTTCCTGCACGGCACCTCGCTCATGCACCGCTCGGCCGTCGGGGTGCCAAGGCCAGGCCGGGTCCGTCAGGTCACCGGCGAGGATCCCGCTGTGCGCGAGTACGCCACCTACGTTCCGACCGATGGTGCCGTGGCCAAGGTCACGACCTGGCAGAGCCGCGGCGCCGAGGTCTGCTATCTCAGCCCGCACCGGACCGCGACGGCCGCGGCTATAGACGGGTCCGTGCTCGCCGCCCACGGCTTCCCCGCCGGGACGTTGTACTACCGCGCCCACGGCGAGAGTTACGCGGACGTCGCCCGGCGCTGGCAGGCCGACGTCGTGGTTGAAGACGACTGCGAGAGCATCGGCGGCCACGCCCAGACCATCGGCTCCTGCCTGGCCGCATCGCCGGGCCGGCTGGTGCCCTGCGTCGCCGTTCCCGAATTCGGCGGGCTGGCTCACCTGCCCGACGAGCCAGCCGTGCTGCTCCGTCGAGTGCTGGCGACGCGGCGGCACTCACGATTCGGCCAGCTGCTGCGGCGCGCACGTGCTGGCCAAAAGTCACGGTCAGATAACAGTCGGGCGCAAAGGTATTGAGCGGGCAATCCGCTCGGTTTATGCTCCTCGCAACCGTCCGGTAAGCGCTTTCCGTTCCAGCGGCAAAGCGAACTCAGCTCCCCAGCCAGAATCCGAGCCGCTGAGCAGGCCACTCTCGGTAAGCGCTTACCAGGGCGGGTTTACCCGGGCTTGAACGGAGCGGAAGGGCGAGCAGAGCAGAGGCGATGGCCGAGACCCAGCCGAACATTCAGGCGCCGCCGACGATCTATGACGTCGCGCGCGCCGCCGGGGTGTCGATCGCGTCGGTCTCCCGGGTGCTCAACGGGCACCGCAATCCGCGGCAGGAGACCAGGGATCGCGTCCTGCAGGCCGTCGCCGAGCTGGGGTTCGTGCCGGACGGCGCGGCGAGGGCGCTGAGCGCGCGGCTCAAGGAAGTGGTCGGGGTGGTCTTCCGCCGGGTCCCGTGGGTCGAGACCAGCGAGGGCGCCTTCGCGGAGGAAGACGAGAGTCTCCAGTTCACCGACGTGATCAACCGCGGCATCGAGGTAGCCGCCCAGCGCCGCGGCTACAACCTTCTGGTCGGGTCCATCGACGTCGACGAGCACGACGCGTACCGGCGGATCATGACGATGGCGCGAAAGAGCGACGGGCTGATCCTGCACGACCGCGTCCTCGAGCCGAGCAAGCTCGCGCAATTGTCGACGCATGTGCCGGTCGTGACGTTGGCGGGCGTCGCCACCCAGGCGACCGCCAACGTGCGCGGCGACAACGGCACAGGCATGACGGAACTGGCCAGGCACCTGATCTACGATCACCGCTACACCACGATCGCCTACGTGGCCGGCCACGCCGACTCCCCCGACAACATCGCACGCCGGCTCGCACTCGCCAAGGTGGCGGCCAGCGCCGGCGTCCTGTTCGTCGAGGGCCCGCAGTGGCAGGGCAACTACCTCGCCTCCGGCGGCGCGAAGGTCGTCAGCAGCCTGCTCGCCGACGGCGTCAGGCTGCCGCGCGCCCTGGTTTGCGCCAACGACCAGACCGCGCTCGGCGCCATGCACGCCCTCGTCCAGCACGGCTTCGATGTGCCCGGCGAAGTCGCGGTCACCGGCTTCGACGACATCCCGGTCGCGCGCCACCTGCGACCCCAGCTCACGACCATCCGCCAGCCGATCGCCGACCTGGGTGCGACCGCCTTTGAGGTGCTCAGGTCCATGATCGCTCACCGCGAGCCGGCCGGGCGTGACATCGTCCTCCCGACCAGGCTTATGCGCAGGGAAAGCTGCGGCTGCCTGCCAGCGTCCTCTCAGAGCTCCTGGCTCACGGATCCACCGCAGGGAGCCTGACGATGCGCTTGCTGGCGAGGAGGATCGCCCTCTACCTGATCACTGCCGTCGTCGCGATCACCGTGAACTTCTTCATCCCGCGGCTCATGCCCGGCAACCCCGTCGAGGCGGCCATCGGGCACATGCAGTCCAGGGTCACGCCGGCCACGATCAGGGCCCTCGACGCCCAGTACGGGCTCAACACCAAGCTCGGCCTCTGGGGCCAGTACCTGCACTACTGGGGCCAGCTGAGCCACGGCAACCTGGGCATCTCGTTCAGCGCCTACCCGTCGACGGTCACCAGCGTGATCCGCAGCGCGCTGCCCTGGACGATCGGCCTGGTCGGCCTCGCCACGATCATCAGCTTCGTGGCCGGCACCCTGCTCGGCGTCGCCGCCGCATGGCGGCGCGGAAGCTGGCTGGATAACCTGCTGCCCGCGATGACGTTCTTCCAGGCCGCGCCGTATTTCTTCGTAGCGATCCTGATGGTCGCGCTGTTCGCCACCAAGCTCGGCTGGTTCCCGCAGAACTCCGGCTACGACACCACGCTGCTGGACCCGGGATTCACGTCGCCGTACATCACCAGCGTGCTGGATCACGCCGTGCTGCCCGCGCTGACGATCGTGGTCGGCTCTATCGCGGGATGGATCATCGGCATGCGCAACATGATGCTGACGACGATGGACGAGGACTACGTCCTGATCGCCCAGGCGAAAGGGCTCAGTCAGCAGCGTGTCATCAGGTACGCGGCCAGAAACGCGATCCTGCCGAGCGTGTCCGGGTTCTCGCTCGCGATTGGCTTCGTCGTGTCTGGATCGCTGCTCACCGAGATCGTGTTCTCCTACCCGGGAATCGGCTACATCCTGCTGCAGGCCGTCTCCAGCGAGGACTACCCGCTGCTGCAAGGCATCTTCCTGATCATCACGTTCGCGGTGCTCGCCGCCAACCTGATCGCGGACCTGACCTACGCGCTCCTCGATCCCCGGACCCGGCAGGAGGCCTGACCTGATGTCGTCTGCCGTGAGCACTGGCGCGAGCGTCCCGTTCTCCCCTGAAGGAGAGCCAGTCAAGAACCGGATGCTGCAGCTTCCTCGCTCGCCGAAGATCAGGGTCGGCCTGGGGCTCGCTCTCGTGTTCACGATCCTGGCGATCATCGGCCCGTGGATCGCGCCGTTCGATCCGGGCAAGAGCCTGTCCACGACCTCGGGCGTGCCGCAGCCGCCGTCCGGCGCGCACTGGCTCGGCACCACCCAGGTCCAGCAGGACGTGCTGTCGCAGCTGCTGGCCGGCGGCCGCAGCACGATCCTCGTCGCGCTCATCTCGGGGGCGGTCGCGACCGTGCTCGCCGTCGGCTTCGGGGTGACGGCCGGCTACTACGGAGGGCTGCTCGACGACCTGCTGTCCATGCTCGCCAACGTCTTCCTCGTGATGCCGGCGCTGCCGCTGCTGATCGTGATCTTCGGCTTCCTGTCAAAGACATCGAGCCCCAACGACCTGCTGATCGGCCTGGTGATCAGCGTCACCGGCTGGGCGTTCGGGGCGCGGGTGCTGCGGGCGCAGACGCTGTCGATGCGGACAAGGGACTACGTCACCTCCGCCCGGGTCATCGGCGAGCGCGGCTGGCGGATCATGGCATTCGAGATCCTGCCCAACCTCACGCCGATCGTGGCTACCTCGTTCCTGTTCACCGTCATCTACGGGGTCGGCACCTACACGGCGCTGTCGTTCCTCGGCGTGATCAGCGTCGCGCACTGGAGCTGGGGCACGATGCTCTACTGGGCGCAGAGCGCTCAGGCCGCGCAGCAGGTGCACCTCGAATGGTGGTGGTTCCTGCCACCAGGGCTCGCCGTCGGCGTGTTCGGCACCGCGCTCGCGCTGCTCAACTTCGGCATCGACGAGTTCATCAACCCGCGGCTCAGGGCGGCGGGTCTGACCAGGCGCAAGGCCAGGCGAGCCGGGCTGCCGCGGCGCGTTCCGCTCGGCCTGACGCCGGTGCTGCCCGGCGCCGTCCAAGACGGCCCGTCATGACCGCGGCCGGCCAGGCCATGACCGCGGGCGCGCGGACCGGCGAGAAGCTGCTCGAGGTCCGCGGGCTGCGCGTGGACTACGGAACCGGACCTGGCGCGGTCCGCGCGGTTGCCGACGCGGACCTGACGCTGCACCGCGGCGAGGTGCTCGGCCTCGCCGGGGAGAGCGGCAGCGGCAAGTCCACCCTCGCCTACGCGGTCACCAGGCTGCTGCGCCCGCCCGGCGTCATCACCGGCGGCTCGGTGCGGCTGCACCTCGCTCCAGGCTCGACCCGGGACATGCTCGCCGCGGGTTCTACGGAGCTGCGCGGGCTGCGCTGGAACCACCTCGCCGTCGTCCTGCAGAGCGCCATGCACGCGCTCAACCCCGTCATGCCCGTCGGCGCCCAGCTCACCGACGTGCTGCACGCGCACCGTCACGACCTGGACCGGGCCGCGAGGCGGAGCAGGGCCGGTGCCCTGCTCGAACTCGTGGGCATCCCGGCCGACCGCCTGCGCAGTTACCCGCACGAGCTGTCGGGGGGCATGCGCCAGCGGGTCATGATCGCGATGGCGCTCGCCTGCCGGCCGAAGCTCCTGATCGCGGACGAGCCGACGACGGCGCTCGACGTCGTCACGCAGCGGGAGATCCTCGAGGAGCTGATGGCCCTGCGGGACCGGCTTGGCTTCTCTGTGCTGTTCATCACGCACGACCTGTCGCTGCTCATCGAGATCGCCGACAGCATCGCCGTGATGTACGCGGGGCGGCTGGTGGAGACTTCCGCCGCGGCCGAGCTGTACCGTGCGCCGCGCCATCCGTACACGCTCGGCCTGCTGCGGTCGTTCCCCTCCCTGCACGGGCCCCGGCTGGCGATGACGGGCATCCCCGGTTCCCCGCCCGACCTGCGCCAGCTGCCGTCCGGGTGCGTCTTCCACCCGCGCTGCGGGTACGCGTTTGGCCGGTGCGCGGCCGAGCGGCCGCCGTTCGCGGATCTCGCGGGCGCCGGGCGCACGGCCGGGCACGCCGTCGCGTGCTGGCTGCAGGACGCGGCAGGACCGCCGCCGCCCGAGCTGGCCGGCGAGCCCCAGGTCGGCGAGCCCCAGACCAGCGAACCGCTGCCTGTGCCAGGGACCACGGCGTGACCGGCCCGAGCCCGGTGCTGGCCGGGCCAGACAAGGTCGGCGTCCCGTTGCTTGAGGCGCGCGGCCTCACCAAGCACTTTCCGGTCGGCGGCTCGCGGTTCGGCGGCCGGGCCGTCGTGCACGCCGTCGACGAGGTGTCGCTGACGCTCCCCGCCGGCGGCATCACCGCGATCGTCGGCGAGAGCGGATCAGGCAAGTCGACCCTCGCGAAGCTGCTGGCGAGGCTGATCAGGCCGACCAGCGGCACGCTCGCGCTGGACGGGAAGCCGGTCTCGGCCAGGGCACGGGCGGGCCGTGGTTACGCGCGGCGGGTTCAGCTGGTGCTGCAGGACCCGTTCGCCTCGCTGAACCCGATCCACGACGTGCGCTACCACCTGGCCAGGCCACTGACGCTGCACGGCACCGCGTCCGCCAGCGGCGGGCTCGATCAGGCGATCGCCGACCTGCTGACCCGCGTCTCGCTCACGCCGCCTGAGGCGTTCGCAGCGAAGTACCCGCACGAGCTGTCCGGCGGGCAGCGCCAGCGGGTCGCGATCGCCAGGGCACTCGCGGTCGCTCCCGCCGTCCTGCTGGCCGACGAGCCCGTGTCGATGCTCGACGTCTCGATCCGGCTCGGCGTCCTGAACCTGCTGGCCGACCTGCGCGACAGGGAAGCCCTCGCCATCGTGTACGTCACACACGACATCGCCTCGGCCAGGTACCTGGCCGACACCATCACGGTGATGTACGCGGGC
>DASUHI010000243.1:0-11644 GCA_036273575.1 Streptosporangiaceae bacterium
GAACTGACCCAGCCCAGCTGACGAGAGACAGCCGCCGGCGGCGCCCTCCTCAAGCCGCCAGCGCGTGAGTGATGCCGCCGGGCTCACCCGGCAGAATCCAAAACGCCCGTTCCAAGAGCTGGATGCCCGTGCTCGCGCGACGCGGCCTCGACGATGCCGGCCGTGCCCCGGCGCTGCGGACCGGCGACTTAGAACAGCGAACAGCCGTCGCCCGCACTGTAAGAACAGCATCGGCACTTCGCTGTCATTGGCTTGCGGTCAGCGGCGGCGGCGCGCTCAGCCGGCTCCCTGGTCCTGCCTGGCCCGTCGCAGGAGCGCGATGAAGATCGCGTCGGTGCCATGCCGGTGCGGCCAGAACTGGGCGTATCGCGAATCCGGCTCCCGGCAGCGCAGGCGGTCGATGCCAGCAAGCAGGGCCGGGCAGTCGAGTACCTCGAGATCACCGCGGCTGGCCAGGACGTCGCCGAGGACGTCTCTGGTCTCCGCGAGGTGTGGCGAGCAGGTGACGTAGGCGAGGACCCCGCCTGGCCTGGTCGCCTCGATCGCGGAGACGAGCAGGGCCCGCTGCAGCTCGCCGAGTGCCGCGATGTCGGCAGGGCCGCGCCGCCAGCGAGCCTCAGGACGGCGGCGCAGGCTGCCCAGGCCCGAGCACGGGACGTCCGCGAGCACGCGATCGAACGCCGCATGGCGCCAGGCTGGCGCCGTGCCGTCCGCGATGACGGCGCGGCCGGCGCCGGATTCGCGGATGGCCTGCGCGGTCAGCCTGGCCCGGTGCTCGTGCACGTCCGCCGCGACGACCACGGCGCCGCGTTCGGCGGCGAGCCCGGCGAGCAGCCTTGCCTTACCGCCAGGACCGGCACATAGATCGAGCCAGGCACGGTCCTCACCGCCGGTCTCGGCCCTGGTCAGCGCCAGCACAGCGAGCTGGCTGGCCTCGTCCTGGACAGACGCGCGATTCTCGGCGACGGCGGGCAGCGCGCCAGGGTCGCCGCCCGGCAGGTACGCGCCGAACGGCGACCAGCGGGCCGGCTGCGCTCCTGCGCCGGTGAGCTCGGCGGGCTCGGCGAGGCCTGGCACGGCAGCCAGGGTGATGGCGGGCCGCTGCTGGTCCGCGGCGAGCGCTGCTTCGGTCTCCGCGAGCGCCGGCCGCGCCGGGCCGACGTCCCCTGCGCCGTCCGGAGCACCTTCCGGGGCACCGTGCTGGGAGGGCACGGTCTCGCCGAGAGCGTCGGCGAAGGCGGTCACGATCCAGCGCGGATGGCTGTACCGCACCGAGAGGTGGCCGACGGGATCGGCCGACCTGTCAGGGGCGACGAGTTCGAGCCACGACTCGAGCTCACGCGGCGCGATCCTGCGCAGCACCGCGTTGACGAAGCCAGCTGGCCGCCGGCCGATCACCCCGATCGCGAGGTCGACCGTCGTCGCGACCGCTGCGTGCGCTTTGATCCGCATGCCGAGCAGCTGATGAGCCCCGAGCCGCAGCACCTCGAGCACGGGCGGGTCGATCCGGCTCAGCTCCCGGTCGGCGCACAGGCCGATGACGGCGTCGTAGCACGACCGGTTCCGCAGCGTGCCGTAGACGAGCTCGGTCGCGAGCGCCGCGTCCTGGCCGCGCAGGCCCCGATCGCGCAGGGCGGCGGCCAGCAGCAGGTTCGCGTAGGCGTCCCGTTCGCTGACTGCCAGCAGCACCGCGTGCGCTGTTCGCCTGGCCCGGTCAGGCCCGCGTCCCGCGCCGTCCTGCCCGCCCTCCGCCGTCCGCCCGGCGGGGCCGTGTCCCTGGCCCGCCGATCCTGCCTGGCGCCGGCCAGAGCCGCCGCGCTGCCCGCGACCCGCTGCCGCGGGCACGACGCGGCGGCCAGCACCGCCCGCCCGCCGCCCCGCGTCCCGGCTCATCTCAGTCGAACCCCACGCCAGTGCCCCGCAGGCCGCGAGCCCAGTCGGCCGCTGGCATCCGGCGCTTGCCCTCCGGCTGCACGTAGCCGAGAATGACCGCCGTCGTGCCGGTCCCGGCGAAGACTCCCTGGGCGCCGGCCTGAACCTCGCCCGGTGCCAGGTCGGGCCAGCCACCCTGATCGCCGGCCGGGCGCTGGATTGTGCCTAGCTTCAGCGTTGCCCCGTCCGGTGTCGCCCCGCGAACTGTCGTCCACGCGCCTGGCGCAGGGGTGCACGCGCGGATCAGCCGGTCAACGGCCTGCGCGGGCTGCTTCCAGTTCACCCTGGCGTCGGCCCGGTCGAGCTTCGGAGCGAGGCTGATCCCGTCCTGCGGCTGGGGCCTGGCCTCGAGCTCGCCTGACTCGATGCCGTCCAGCGTCGCGACCAGCAGCTGAGCCCCGGACTCCGCCAGCCTGTCCAGCAGGTCCCCGGCCGTGTCGGCGGGACCGATCGGCTCGGTAACGACGCCGAACACCGGCCCGGCGTCGAGCTCGGCCACGAGCCGGAACGTCGTCGCGCCGGTGATCTGGTCGCCGTGCAGAATGGCGTGCTGCACGGGCGCGGCGCCGCGCCAGGCGGGCAGCACGGAGAAGTGCAAGTTGACCCAGCCGCGCGGCGGCACGTTCAGCGCCGCGTCGGGAAGGAGGGCGCCGTAGGCGACCACGGGGCAGCAGTCGGGAGCGATGTCGCGCAGCCTGCGCAGGAACGCGGGGTCCGACGGGCGACGCGGCTGGAGCACCTCGACGCCGGTCTGCCTGGCGCGCTCGGCGACCGCGCTCGCCGCGACCTTCCTGCCCCGCCCGGCCGGAGCGTCGGGCCTGGTCAGGACCGCGGCGACGGTGTGCGAGGACGCGAGCAGCGCGTCCAGGGAAGGGACGGCTGTCAGCGGTGTGCCGGCGAAGACCAGCCGCATCGGCTAGAGCGCCTTGCCATGGGTCAGGTGCGGCGAGATCTTCACAGCGGGCAGCGGCTCGCCGAACCATTCGGCCGCGCGGATCTCCTTCATCGCGAGCTTGCGCTGCTCAGGATCGAGCCTGTCGATGAACAGCACGCCGTCCAGGTGGTCGGTCTCGTGCTGGACGCACCGCGCGAGCAGCCCGCTGCCCTCGACGGTCACCGGCTCGCCGTGCATGTTGAAGCCCTTGGCGACGACGCCGTAGGACCGCTTCGTGGGAAACGCGAGGCCGGGGAAGGACAGGCAGCCCTCGTCGTCGGTCTCTTCGTCGGCGGACAGGTCGAGGTCGGGGTTGATCAGGTGCCCGAGCACATCGTCGACGTAGTAGGTGAACACGCGCAGGCCGACCCCGATCTGCGGGGCTGCCAGGCCCAGGCCCGGTGCGTCCTGCATCGTGTCGGTCAGGTCAGCGACCAGCCTGCGCAGTTCGGCGTCGAAGTCGGTGACGTGCTCGGCCGGCGTGCGCAGCACGGGGTCTCCGAACAGACGGATCGGCTTGATACTCACCGGCGGTGTCCTCCAGGTACTCGGTCCAGGCCGGCCAGCGATTGCGGCTGAACCAGTCTACGAGCCAGCGAGGCGCCAGAAGCCAGGTGAACTCGGGCCGTGCTGGTCCGCGCGGCTAGTCCGCGCTCGCCGCCGGGGACCTGGCCTTAAAGGCGGCCTTCCTGGCAGCCCTGGCGACGGCGGGAACCGGATGATGGTCGCTCAATGCGGTCAGGAAACCTGTCACCCCAGGGTGGCTGACCTCCCACAGCCTGGCGACGATGTCCGCCTGGTCCTCTGGCGGCAGGTCGGGCAGCAGCTCGGCGACCACGTCCTGAGCGCTGGCCTCCTCGAGCAGGCCCGCGCCGAGGTCGACGAGCAGCCAGGTCCGGTCGGCCGGATCGAGCGGCACGTGCTCGCCGTGCTCGATCAGCCAGACGGCGGCGTGTGCGCGCAGCAGCGGGCTGCCGAGCGCGTTTCTGACCTGGTCGATCGCAGGCATTCCGATCCGGTCGAGCACAGCGAACGCGGCGCCGCGCTGTCCTGGCGTTCCGCCGGCCGCGGCGTCGATGAGCTCGGCGGCGGCTGTGGCCGCATCACGCGCGGCGAGCCATGCGTTGATTTCTGCTTCGCCGTCCTCGGCGTCGCAGTTCGCCAGCGCTGCCAGCAGGGCGAGCGCTCCCTCGCGGCGCGCCGCGCCGAGGACCGGCACATGCCACCCCTGGGCGCGCAGCCTGCGGTGCACGCCCCACGTTCCGAGCGGCGAGAGCGCGACCGTCAGGCTGGCGTCGCCTTCTTCGGTCCCCAGCTCCACGACCCCCAGGTCGGCGAGCGTCTCAAGCGCAAGCGAGAGCGCCGCGCCCTGGTCGGTACCGGCGCGGGCGCCGGGTGCGACCCCCGCAGGGCCATGAGCCGGGCCGCGGGCCGCCGGCCAGGACGGCGCGAGCTGCACCGGCGGCGGCGCCGGCTCAGCCTGGCCCGCCTCGCGGCGCGAGCCGGCCGCGGACGCGTACGCGTCGAACAGGCCGTCCATGCCGACCGGCCCGCCGACGGTGTAGAGCGCGGTCGCGATCCCGTCGAGCTCCTCAGAGTCCAGGACGACCGCGAGCGCGGCGTCCCAGATTCGCAAGATCGCTTCGGTCTCGCCGTGCGCGAGCACGCCTGCCAGGGCGGCTCCGTGACCCAGCCGGCCGGCCAGCCTGGCAGCCGCCGTCATCACCCGCCAGGCGGCCCGCACCTCTCTGGGCGTCAGGTCGAGCGCAGACGCGGCCTCCGCTACCGACGAGGCGCTGAGTTCACCGCTCGCGGCAGCTGCGGGCCCGTACCGTCGCTCCGCCCAGCGACCGAGATCCCTGGCGGCCCGCAACAACGGCGCGACCCGCGCCATCGACGCGAGCTCGTCGCGCGGGGCAAGCCTGACCGATGGCAGCCTGCGGCGCTCCGGCGGACCGTCCTGATGGCGGCGCATCAGGTCAGCCACCTGAGCAGGAACGATCGGTTCCTCACCGCGCGGGGTCGCAGGCGGTGCGCCCGGTCTCTGCCGTGAACTTGCCACCCAAGCACCTTACGGCCTGATCGCCACCACGTCAGATCAGCTCGCCCGGGTCAAGCCTCAACCTGACCTGCCCGGGGCTCTTGGCGGCGCTGCGCACGGCGAGTCCGGCCCGCAGCGCCACAGCCAGCGCCGTGCCGTCCGCTGACGCGGCCCTGACCAGGTATCGCACGGCCGCGCCGGCGTTCTGCGCGGCCGGATAGTCATGTTCGGCGGCAACCGGACCGAGCACGTCGGTGTCCGCGGGCAGCGACACGGTGCTGAGAAGCTCACGGACATCGCCGTCGGCGCCGGTCAGCGCCGCAATCCGGGCCGCTGGCGGGAACCGCAGCTCCGCACGCTCGGCGAGTTCGCGGTCCGCGTGCGTGGCCGGATCCCACCTGATCAGCGCCTGGACCGGCGGCAGGCCCTGGTCGGCCATGATCACGACGTTGCCGCCGTCGGCACGAGGCCTGACCAGCGCGGCCGCGTTCATCCAGCGGCGCAGCGCCTCCTCCCCTGCGCGCAGGCTCGGCCTGGCGAGCAATGCCCAGCCGTCTAGCAAGATCGCGGCGGCGTAACCTCGCGCCGCGCGCGGCTCGGCTCCCGGGGTCGCGATCACGATTCCGTGGATATCGGGAACAGCCGCGAGGACCGCGGCTCCACTCGACGTCATGACCGGCACGCCGGGGAACGCGCGGCTCAGCTCCTCCGCTGTCCGCCGCTCGCCCGTGACCAGGGCCCGCACGCCGGTGCCGCCGCATGCCGCGCAGCTCTGCCCGGCGGGTGCACCGCACCAGCCGCACCGCAGCGGCTGGTACGGTCCGGCGAGCGCGACCGGCCCGGCGCACGCGCCGCATCGGATCCTCGTTCCGCAGCGCTGGCAGGCGACGGCGGCCAGGTAACCGCGCCTGGGCACCTGGAACAGGACAGGCCCGGCCGTGAGCGCCTCCCTCGCGATGCGCAGGGCGAGGCCCGGCATCCGGGCCGTCCTGGCGGCCTCGTCCCTGGCGAGTTCGGCGTCGTCGCCTGCCGTCCTGATCAGCGGCGCGCAGGCGTGCACGGCTGGCCGACCGGCCGCCACGGGCTTGGCCCAGCCGGTGGCGATCAGCTGGGCGGCCTCGGCCGTCCTGGCGTAGCCGCCGAGCAGGGCGGCGGCGCCGTCTCGGTGCGCGCGCAGCATCAGCACGTCCCTGGCGTGCGGGTAGGGCGCCCGCGGCTCGGCGTGCAGGTCGTCGCCTTCGTCCCACAGCACCACCAGGCCCAGGTCCGCGACCGGGGCGAACATCGCCGAGCGGGTCCCGGCCACGACCTTGACCTGGCCGCGCAGCACGGCAAGCCAGCGCCGGTACCGTTCGGCAGGCCCGAGCTGAGCCGTCAGGCTGAGGACGGCGGGCCGCCCGAGCACCCTGGCCAGGGCGGCTTCCACGAGCTCGAGATCCCTGGCGTCTGGCACGATCACGAGGGCGCCGCGGCCGCTCGCCACCGTCGCCGCGACAGCCAGGGCGATCTCTTCTGGCCACGCTGGACCAAGCTCGGCAGGACCAGCCTGCGCCGATCCAGGCAGGGCAGACCACACGGCACGCGGGCTGCGCCCGTCCGCGAGCGCGGCGAGGAGCGCCGGTCCTGCCGGATAGCGGGCCCACGGCCCTGGCCGCCGGGCCACATCGGCCGGCCGGCGACCCGCGCGGGCGTTCTGTCCCGTCCCGCCATCAAGGTCCGCGACCTCCGCGGTCGCGGCCTCCACGGTCGCGTGCCGCGGCGGGATCGCGAGCCGCAGCACATCGGCCATGGTTCCGCCGTACCGGTCCGCGACGGCGCGCGCCAGGCCGGCGATCTCCGGCGTCAGGACGGGCTCAGGCGAGAGCACCCGTTCGATAAACGCGAGCCGTCCCTCGTGCTCAGACGACTCAGCCCGTTTGACGACGTAACCGCCCGTCAGTCGGCCGGCGAACCTGACCCGGACGCGGCAGCCGGGCACCGCCTGACCGGCCAGCCGCTGCGGCACCAGGTAGTCGAACAGCCGGTCCAGGTGGGGCAGCGGCACGTCGACGGCAACCCGCGCGACTGGTTCGCGCTCGGCCGCGACCCGTGTGGCCGCCTTCCGCCCTCGGCGTCGCGGCGCGCGCCGTGACCCTGACCTCGTGGCGGGGCCGGCGACCTGTGTGGCTGCGCCGAGTGCCAGCGCCGCCTGCTCGCCCGCACGAGCGGCGCGCTCAGCCTCGCGCTCGCCGGACGAGCCGGTCACAGCCCGGCGGCTGCCCGCAGCGCGTCTGCCTTGTCCGTGCGCTCCCAGGAGAAGTCCGGCTCCTCCCGGCCGAAGTGGCCGTAGCTCGCGGTCTGCGCGTAGATCGGCCTGAGCAGCTCGAGGTCCCTGATGATCGCGGCGGGGCGCAGGTCGAACGTGCCCAGCACAGCCTCCTGGATCCGCTCGAGCGGAACCTGCTCGGTCCCGAAGCACTCGACGAACAGGCCGACCGGCTTGGCCTTGCCGATCGCGTAGGCGACCTGCGTCTCGCACCTGTCGGCGAGGCCCGCCGCCACTACGTTCTTGGCGACCCAGCGCATCGCGTAGGCGGCGCTCCTGTCCACCTTCGACGGGTCCTTGCCGGAGAACGCGCCGCCGCCGTGCCTGGCCATGCCGCCGTACGTGTCGATGATGATCTTGCGGCCCGTCAGGCCCGCGTCTCCCATCGGGCCGCCCACCTCGAAACGCCCGGTCGGATTGACCAGCAGCCGGTAGTTGGTCTTGTCGAGCTCAAGCGAGGCCAGCACCGGCTCGACCACCCGCTCCCTGATGTCCGGCATCAGCAGGGCCTTGAGGTCGATCGCGGGAGCGTGCTGGGTGGAGATCACGACGGTGTCGAGCCGGACCGGCTCGTTTTCCGAGTACTCGATCGTGACCTGGGTCTTGCCGTCCGGGCGGACGTAGGGGATCTCGCCGCTGTGCCGCACCGCGGCCAGCCGCCGCGACAGCCTGTGCGCCAGCATGATCGGAAGCGGCATCAGCTCGGGGGTCTCCCTGGACGCGTAGCCGAACATCAGGCCCTGGTCGCCGGCGCCCTGGCGGTCGAGTTCGTCGTCGCCCTCGCCCTCCCGGTGCTCGTAGGCGTGGCTGACGCCCTGGGCGATGTCCGGCGACTGGGATCCGATCGAGACGGAGACGCCGCAGGACGCTCCGTCGTAACCCTTGGCCGACGAGTCGTACCCGATCTCCAGGATCTTGTCCCTGATCAGGCCGGGAATGTCCACGTAGGTCCCGGTCGTCACCTCACCTGCCACGTGTACCTGGCCTGTGGTGATCAGCGTCTCGACAGCTACCCGGCTGTGCGGGTCACCCTTGAGCATCGCGTCCAGGATGGTGTCACTGATCTGGTCAGCCATCTTGTCGGGATGGCCTTCAGTGACCGACTCTGATGTGAACAGCCGACGAGCCACAGGGCACTCTCTCCTCATTCGCGGGTCTCGCCGAAGTGTAGCCGCGCTGGCGGCTCCTGGGGGTCGCCGCGTATCAGGTCGTCCGCAGCCTTAGCCGAGCCTTGAGACGACGTTGTCCCAGATCACGTCCGCGAGCGCTTCCTTCGGCCCGAACGGCACCGAGACCTGCTTCCCGTCCGCGGACAGGATCTCGGCCTCGTTGCCTGCCGTTCCGAATGCCAGGCCGTTCCCGACCTTGTTGACGACCAGGAGGTCACATCCCTTGGCCTCGAGCTTCGCCAGGCCGTTGCGGACCGGATCGTCCGTCTCGGCGGCGAAGCCGACGACGACCTGGCCAGGCCGCCGCCGGTCGGCCGAGAGCTCGCGCAAGACGTCAGGATTCTCTGTCAGCTCGATCGGCTCTGGCGGCCCGGCCGACTTCTTGCGTTTAGTTTCGCTTCTGAATGCTGGCCGGTAGTCGGCGACAGCGGCCGCCATCACGACAGCGTCAGCGTCGGCTGCCGCCTTGACAGCCGCGTCCCGCAGCTCGCACGCCGAGACGACCCTGATCACGTGCACGCCGGCGGGATCAGCGAGCGCCGTATTCGCCGCGATGAGCGTGACCTCGGCGCCGCGCGCCACGGCCGTCCCGGCGAGTGCGTAGCCCTGCAGGCCCGAAGACCAGTTGCCGATGAACCTGACCGGGTCGACTTCCTCCCTGGTGCCGCCCGCCGACACCACGACGCGGCGGCCGGTCAGGTCGGGCGTCAGACCCGCGGCTCCCCTTGCCAGCACGCGCAGCGCGGCCTGGTAGAGCTCGGCGGGCTCTGGCAGCCGGCCGGGGCCTGAGTCCGCGCCGGTCAGCCGTCCTGACGCGGGCTCGAGCACGATCGCGCCCCTGGTTCGCAGCGTGGCGACGTTGGCCTGCGTGGCCGGATGCAGCCACATCTCTGTGTGCATGGCTGGTGCGTAGACCACCGGGCAGCGGGCCGTCAGCAGCACGTTGCAGAGCAGGTCGGGCGCCAGCCCCGCGGCCGCGCGGGCCAGCAGGTCAGCGGTGGCGGGCGCGACGAAGACCAGGTCGGCCTGCTGCCCGATCGCGACGTGCGGAACCTCGTGCACGTCGTCCCACGGGCTCGTGCTAACCGGCTGCCCGGATAGGGCCTGCCAGGTCGCCGCGCCGACGAAGCGCAGGGAATCGGGAGTCGGGACCACGCGGACCGCGTGCCCTGATTCGGTCAGCAGCCTGAGCAGCTCGCAGGCCTTGTAAGCCGCGATGCCCGCGCCGACTCCGAGCACAATACGCACCGGCGCCAGCCGATTAGACGTCAGGTGAGCGGGATTTCCGTCGACTCGGCGTGCAGCAGGCCCTCGCTGATCTCGCGCAGCGCGATCGACAGCGGCTTCTCTTGCACCCGGGTCTCCACGAGCGGGCCGACGTACTCGAGCAGACCCTCGCCGAGCTGCGCGTAGTACGCGTTGATCTGCCTGGCGCGCTTCGATGCCATGATCACCAGGCCGTACTTGCTGTCCACCACGTCGAGCAGCTCGTCGATGGGCGGGTTGATGATGCCCTCGAGCGCCGGAGTCCCTGCCACCGTTTGCCTTCCAGATTGAAAGCCGTTCCCGGCTTGAAAGCCTTACTCAGCCGGCTGATGCACCGGCTTGGCTGTCACCAAGGCTACCAGCTGAGCGCAGACGTCCCGTACCGACGTGTTGACAAGAGTGACGTCAAACTCACTCTCCGCTCTCAGCTCGGCCCTGGCCGCCTCGAGTCGTTGCTCGATGACGTCGGCGGCCTCGGTCTCGCGGCCGGTGAGCCGGCGAACGAGCTCGTCCCACGACGGCGGGGCCAGGAAGACCAGCAGCGCCTCGGGAACCGCGGCCCGCACCTGCCTCGCGCCGACGACGTCGACCTCGAGCAGCCCGGGCAGCCCCTCCGCGAGCCGCTCCGCGACCGGCCCGCGCGGCGTTCCGTAGAAGTGGCCGGCGAATCTCGCCCATTCGAGCAGCGTGCCGGCCTCGATCATGCCCTCGAACTCCGACTCGCCCACGAACAGGTACTCCCGCCCGTGCACCTCGCCGGGCCGCGGCCGGCGGGTCGTCACCGAGACCGACAGCCAGATATCCGGGCGGTGCTCCCTGATCGCCTGGACGACCGTGCTCTTGCCGACCCCTGAAGGGCCGGAGAGCACCGTCAGGCGCGCGGGGACAGGGGCTCCGTCATGTGATCGGGTCGGATCGGCCTGACCGGCCATGACGCACCTCCCCCGTCCCCGCGCGTGGCACCTGACGCTATGAGCGGCCGCGCGGCGGGTATCCCGACGCGCGCGCTCCGGCTAACACCAAGCGGCCGCGCGGCGGGTATCCCGACGCGTGCGCTCCACCGCTCAGACGTCGCGGAATTCCTGCTCCAGCGCGATCCGCTGGTTCGCGCCGAGTCCGCGGACCCGGCGCGACTCGGCAATGCCCAGCCGCTCCATGATCTGCTTGGCGCGGACCTTACCCACGCCAGGCATGGACTCAAGCAGCGCCGAGACCTTCATCTTCCCGACGACATCGTCAGTCTGACCGTCCTTGAGGACCTCAGGCAGGGTCGTCGAGGCGTGCTTGAGCTTGTTCTTGATCTCAGCACGCTCCTTGCGGGCCTTCGCCGCCTTCTCAAGGGCGGCCGCCCGCTGGTCGGGGGTCAGTGGAGGAAGAGCCACGCGTGGTCACCTCGGGTTTCGTATCGAAAAACTCTGTTCGCGAGGGGAAACTAGCGAGTTCAGGCCAGTTCAGCAACGCGAACCCCCGTTTAACGCGCCACAATTCGTGCACTATCACGCAGTGAGCACGTTCCGGTGCCTAGTGTAATCGGCGGAGGTAAGGCTGACCCCGAAACAATGGCCTTGCGTGTCGTCAGCGGCTGCGGGGTGTTTCGATGGCTTTGTGCGTCTCCGCCGATCGCGCCGCAGGTGCTCGACGTCGGCGGACACTCGGATCAGCTAGGCATGAATCACCTGAAAACGCATATTAGCCCATGTCGCACTATGGCGGTGGCTGGTTCAGGCCGCCCGTCGCGGCCCTAGCCAGCCTTCACTGGTGAATCGGTGTGACACCCATCGCCGCAGACTGCTATGGGTGTCTCACCCATACAGGGGCTTCAGAGCCGTCGGCACCAAGGATGTGTCTTATGTGACCAGAGTGGCCTGCGGGGACGCCGCTGCGGCGCAGGGGTGCCGCGGCTGTCAGCGGCCAGCGAAAGCTGGTCGACACCGGCCACTCAGCGACCGCCAGTCAGGTGGCGCAGTCGGCCGCGGCGGCCAGCTGCCGCGGGTCAG
>DASUHI010000244.1:0-7857 GCA_036273575.1 Streptosporangiaceae bacterium
CACCACCTTGTGGTCCACCAGGAAGGGCGAGACCGAGTACGGCGTCAAGGCGCTGCCGGTCGGCGGGTTCGTCAAGATCACGGGCATGACGATCCTGGACGACGTCGACCCTGCCGACGAGCCGCGGTCGTTCCGTGCCAAGCCGGGCTGGCAGCGCGCGATCGTGCTGGCGTCCGGTTCGTTCATGCACTTCACGATCGCGTTCGTGCTGCTGTTCATCCTCGCGGTAGGCGTGGGAGTCGCGGACCAGTCGGGGACCACCGTCAGCATCTTGTCCTGCGTCCCGACGACGGAGCAGGCGAAGTGCGTCCAAGGCGACCAGCGGTCGCCCGCCGCGCTCGCGGGGCTACGCTCCGGCGACAAGATCGTCGCCGTCGATGGCCAGCGGGTGCACAACTGGAACCAGATCGGCAAGGCGATCAAGGAGCACCCGCCGGGCAGCAAGGTGCCGTTCACGGTCGAGCGCGGCCGCACGCAGATCACCAAGCAGGTCACCCTCGCGAGCGTGAGCTGGCGGAAGGGCGCCTTCCTGGGCGTCTCGCCGATCGTGGTCTACAACCGCGACGGCCCGATCGCAGGCGTCGGCTACGCGGGGTCGCAGTTCGGCAGCATCACGAGCCAGTCGGTGACCGCGCTCGGCCGGATCCCGAAGGCGATCCCCTACCTGTTCTCCAAGAACCGGGCGAGCAATCCGGGCGGGCAGGTCAGCAGCATGGTCGGCGCGGCGAACATCACAGGCGATGTGGTCGCGGCCAACATCGGCTGGCAGCAGAAGGTCTCGGTGGTGCTGCTGATCATCATCGAGGTGAACATCTTCGTCGGCATCTTCAACCTGGTGCCGCTGCTGCCGCTGGACGGCGGTCACCTCGCCGTCGTCTTCTTCGAGCGCGCTCGCGCGTGGATCGCCAGGCTGTTCCGCAGGCCCGATCCCGGCCCGGTCGACATCAAGCGGCTGATCCCCGTGAGCGTCGGGGTATTCGCCTTGATCGTCGCCTTCGGCTTGCTGCTGATCGCCGCCGACCTCCTCAACCCGCTGTCCCTGACCCAGTGACAGGATCCGGCTGCCAGCGCGGCCAGGGCCGTGACGGGGAAGCCCGATGACCAGATGACACGCCAGACGAGACGAATGAGGCGAGGAGTCCGATGACCGTCAACCTAGGCCTGCCAGAGGTGCCGCCCGCGCCAGTCGCGCCCCGGCGGGTCTGTCGGCAGATCGTGGTGGGCAAGGGCAAGCACGCCGTCCCGGTCGGCGGTGGCGCGCCGGTTTCCGTGCAGTCCATGACGACGACACTGACCGCCGACGTCAACGCCACGCTCCAGCAGATCGCCGAGCTGACGGCCTCCGGCTGCCAGATCGTGCGGGTCGCGGTCCCGTCGCAAGACGACGCCGACGCGCTGCCAGCCATCGCGGGCAAGTCCCAGATCCCGGTGATCGCCGACATCCACTTCCAGCCGAAGTACGTGTTCGCCGCGATCGACGCGGGATGCGCGGCCGTGCGGGTGAATCCTGGCAACATCAAGGCCTTCGACGACAAGGTCGGCGAGATCGCCAAGGCCGCGGCCGACGCGCAGGTGCCGATCAGGATCGGCGTCAACGCGGGCTCGCTGGACAAGCGGCTGCTGGCCAAGTACGGCAAGGCGACGCCCGAAGCGCTGGTGGAATCCGCGCTCTGGGAGTGCTCGCTGTTCGAGGAGCACGGGTTCCGCGACATCAAGATCTCGGTGAAACACCACGACCCGGTCGTGATGATTAAGGCGTACCGGCTGCTCGCCGAGCAGTGTGACTACCCGCTGCATCTGGGCGTCACGGAGGCGGGACCGGTCTTCCAGGGCACGATCAAGTCCGCGGTTGCGTTCGGGGCGCTGCTGTCCGAGGGCATCGGCGACACCATCAGGGTCTCGTTGTCCGCGCCGCCGGTCGAGGAGGTCAAGGTCGGTACCGCCATCCTGGAGTCGCTCGGCCTGCGTGACCGCGGGCTCGAGATCGTGTCCTGCCCGTCGTGCGGCCGGGCGCAGGTCGACGTCTACACGCTCGCCGACCAGGTGACCGCCGCGCTGGACGGGCTCGACGTGCCGCTGCGCGTCGCGGTGATGGGCTGCGTCGTCAACGGCCCTGGTGAGGCCAGGGAGGCCGACCTCGGCGTCGCGTCTGGCAACGGCAAGGGCCAGATCTTCGTCAAGGGCGAGGTGATTGCCACGGTCCCCGAGTCGCAGATCGTCGAGCGTCTCATCGAGGAGGCCATGAAGCTGGCGGAGGCGACGCCGGCGGAGCAGGCCTGAGCCAGGCACCGCGAACCATGAATCCGCGACCCATGAACCTGCGACCCATGAGACGGGGCGTGGTCGCCGCCGCGGCCATCATCGCGCTGGCCGTCGCCGGGTGCACGCAGGGCTCGTCACCCACGCCGTCCGGTCAGGGCGGACCGGGTGGGCTGGGCGGCCAGTCCGGTAACTCTGGCGGACCGCGGGCCGCGGGCCAGGACAAGCTGAGCTGGCGTAGCTGCGGCGGAGGCGGTGGCGGCCTTCGCTGCGCGGGGCTGCGGGTGCCGCTGAACTACGCCAACCCTGGCGGCAGGTCCATCACGCTCGCTCTGTCCGAGGTACCTGCGACCGCGCCGCCTGCCGAGCGCCTGGGAATCCTGGTGGTCAACCCCGGCGGCCCTGGCGGCAGCGGGCTCGGGCTCGCGAGCTTCGTGGCGCAGGGCCTGGATCCGTCCGTCGCTGCCAGATACGACATCGTCGGGTTCGACACGAGGGGAGTCGGGTCTTCCAGGCCCGCACTGCACTGCAACCCCGCGTTCTTCTCCCGCGAGCGGCCCAACTACATCCCTGCGAACACCGCGGCTGAGCAGGTCCTGATCAACAGGGCCAAGTCCTACGCGGCGGCCTGCGAGAAGCGGTTCGGCTGGCTGCTTCCGTACATGACCACGGCGAACATCGCCAGGGACATGGACCAGATCAGGATCGCGATGGGACAGCAGAAGCTGAGCTACTTCGGCTACTCCTACGGCACCTACATCGGCCAGGTCTACGCGACGATGTTCCCCAGCAGGGTGCACCGGATGGTGCTCGACAGCATCGTGGACCCGACGGGGGTCTGGTACGCCGACAACATCGGCCAGGACTATGCCTTCCAGGGCCGTATGAACGCCTTCTACGCGTGGGCCGCGCGCTACGACCACGTGTACCGGCTCGGCGCCACTCCGGCCGCCGTCAGGCGGTCCTACTACGCGGCGCGCGCCCGGCTGATCGCGCACCCGATCCCGCAGCAGGCAGGCCCGGACATCGGCCCCGACGAACTGGACGACACGTTCGTGGCGGGCGGCTATAACGACGGCTACTGGCCGCAGCTAGCCGCCGCCACGGCCGCCTACCTGCACGGCGGCTCAACCGAGCAGTTGGTCTCGATCTTTAACCAGATCGGCAAGCAGAGCGAGAACGAGTTCGCGGTCTACAACGCCGTCGAGTGCGCGGACGTCGCCTGGCCGCGGAGCTGGGCGAAATGGAACGCCGACACCAGGAAGGTGTACCGCACCGCCCCGTTCGAGGCGTGGGACAACGCCTGGTTCAACGCCGCCTGCGCGTTCTGGCCGGTGCACGGGCCAGCGAAGCCCATGAAGATCGGGGCGCCAGGGCTGCCCGGCATCCTCATGCTCCAGGGGACGCTGGATGCGGCGACTCCGTACGCGGGCGCCCAGGACGCCCATCGGCAGCTGCCCACAGCGAAGATGGTCGTGGTGCGCGGCGGCGGCAACCACGGGCAGTCACTGTCGTTTCCCGCCAACACGTGCGTCAACGGGTATCTGAACAGATACCTGGCGACTGGGGCGCTTCCTTCTGGCGCCGGGCTCGTGAACGCGACCTGCGCGCCGCTCCCAGACCCCACCCCCAACGGCTAACAGCAAGTTCGGCAGTGCTGGCTCCAGGGGGGACGACACCCCGGTATCCCCCCGCAATTCCGTTACGCTAAAGGGGTGCTGCGCACCAGGGCCGGGCATACAGCCGCGCTCAGGCTCCTGACAGATCGCGATCGCGCCGAGGCACTGGCCCTGTGCGATCGCGATCCCATCGCGAACGTCTTCGTCAAGGCGCGACTGCAGGCCAGCGGGCTTGACCCGATGCGGCTCGGTGCCCAGGTCTGGGGTTTTCACGAGGCAGACCGCCTGGCATCGCTGTGTTACGTCGGCGCGAACATGGTGCCGGTGCAGGCAGGCGCCGGCGCCCTCGCCGCCTTCGCCGACCGGGCAAGGAAGCAGGGGCGCCGCTGCTCGTCGATCGCGGGCCCGGCGGACGCCGTCCGCGACCTGTGGCGCCAGCTGGCGCCGTACTGGGATCGGCCGCGCGAGATCAGGGACCGCCAGCCGCTGATGGCGATCGCCAGCGACCCGCTCGTCGAGCCCGACCCGGACGTGCGGCTGGTGCGGCCCGGCGAGGTCGGGATCCTGCTGCCCGCCAGCGTGGCCATGTTCACCGAGGAGGTCGGCGTCTCGCCGATCGGCCCGGACGGCGGCGCCGCGTACCGTGCGCGGGTCGCCGAGCTGGTGGCGGGCGGGCGGTCGCTGGCGAAGATCGAGAACGGCCAGGTTGTGTTCAAGGCCGAGATCGGCGCCGTCACCGGGCAGGCTTGCCAGGTCCAGGGTGTCTGGGTGCCCCCTGAGCTGCGGGGCCGCGGCCATGCCAGCCGCGGGATGGCCGCGGTCGTTCGGTTCGCCAGGCGCTCGCTGGCGCCAGTGGTCAGCCTGTACGTCAACGACTTCAACGCTCCCGCCAGGGCCGCCTACCGCAGGGTCGGCTTCACCGAGGTGGGCACGTTCATGTCCGTGTTGTTCTGACCCGGCCGCGATAATTGAGGTGACGCCCGGCTGACCCGGTGCTAGGCTCCGTTGCCCTTGTGCCAGAGCCCCCACGCCATGAGGAGTTGCGCCATGGCCCCGGCCAGAAAGGATGACGGCAGCACTGGTCGCACGGCCGCGGACCATGTGCTGGCGAGCGAACGGGAGCACCTGACGACCTCGCGGGATTTCCTCCGGCTCATGCGAGATGACGTGCTGTCACTGCCCGCCCTCGGAGGTGACCAGGTATCGCAGGAATATCTCAAGGCCGACCTGTACCGGCGAGCAGAATCGCTGAAGGACCTGCCCGACGCCCCGCTGTTCTTCGGCCGCCTGGACTACCTGCCCGGCGGGACACAGCTAGCCACTGAGCCCGGTTCAAGCCAAGAAGGGCCGTCCGCGGTCGCGGAAAGCTTTCACATCGGGCGACGCCACGTGCATGACCGGCAGGGTCATCCTGTTGTGATCGACTGGCGGGCGCCGCTATCCAGGCCGTTCTACCGCGCCAGTCCCTCCGACCCGATGGGCCTGGCCAGGCGGCGCAGGTTCGGTTTCAGCGGCGGGAACCTGACCGCGTTCGAGGACGAGGTCTTCGGTGAGCCAGGGGCGGGCGCGCCACGCCAGGCGCCGCTCAGCCGGATCATGATCGAGGAGATCGAGCGGCCCAGGTCAGGCTCGATGCGCGACATCGTCGCCACGATCCAGCCCGAGCAGGACGACATCGTGCGCGCGGGCGCGACCGCGTCGGTGTGTGTCCAGGGCGCGCCGGGAACCGGGAAGACGGCCGTCGGCCTGCACCGCGTCGCCTACCTGCTGTACGCGTTCCGGGAGCGGATGAGCCGCGGCGGCGTGCTGGTGCTCGGGCCGAACCGGGCATTCCTGGCCTACATCCGCAACGTGCTGCCCGCGCTCGGGGAGTTCGACGCGAAGCAGACGTCGGTCACCGAGCTGATCTCGGCGGTGCCGGTCAAGGGCACGGACTCCGAGCAGACGGCCAGGCTGAAGGGCGACGCGCGGATGGCACAGGTGCTGCACAGGGCGCTCTGGGATCGGATCGGCGAGCCGTCAGAGTCGATCCTGGTGGTGCGCGGGTCGCGGCGGTGGCGAGTGCACGCCGCGCGCGTCGCCGAGCTCGTGAATGAGCTTCGCGAGCGCGGCGTCAGGTACGGGACGGGCAGGGAGATGCTCTCGCACCGGATCGCGCACGTGATCCTCAGCCAGATGGAGGCCGCGGGAGAGACCTGTGACGACAGGACCCACGAGGCCGTCAGGCGCACCAGCCAGGTCAAGAGCGCCGTGACCGCGATCTGGCCGAAGGCAGACCCGGTGCGCGTGGTGTTCGCGCTGCTGTCTGACCGCGAGGCGCTCAGGCGGGCCGCCGAGGGCCTGTTCAGCGACGAAGAACAGGACGCGATCGCGTGGCAGCGCCCGCCGCGCGGGCCTGGCTCCGCCCGCTGGTCGGCGGCCGACGCGATACTGGTCGACGAGGTCAAGGACCTGATCGAGCGGATCCCGAGCCTCGCCCACGTCGTGGTGGACGAGGCACAAGACCTCTCGGCGATGGCATGCAGGGCGATCGGCAGGCGAGCCACGACCGGGTCGGTCACGGTGCTCGGCGACCTCGCGCAGGGAACCACCGCCTGGGCGACGCCGAGCTGGGACCAGATGCTCGAGCACCTCGGCAAGTCCGAGGCGACGCTGGAGATACTGACGACCGGCTACCGTGTGCCCAGGCAGATACTCGACTTCGCCAGCCGGCTGCTCGACGAGATCGCGCCCGAGCTGGCCCCCGCCATGTCCCTCAGGCAGGATCCAGGTTCGCTCGAGATCATCCGCGTGCCGGCCGGCGCCCTCCCTGACACGCTGTCGGCTGCCTGCGCCGAGGCGCTGACCAGGCCGGGCTCGATCGCTGTCATCGCGGCCGACGCGCAAACCGATCAGGTAGCCGCGGCGCTGAGCGCCGCCGGCCTGCCGCACGCCGTCCTCGACGGCGACACGCAGGAGAGTCAGCTCGTGGTGGTTCCCGTCAGCATCGCCAAGGGCCTGGAGTTCGACCACGTCATCGTCGTCGAGCCGGGCAGGATCGCGGCCGCGGAGGCGCGCGGCCTTCAGCGCCTGTACGTGGCCCTGACCAGGGCGGTCTCCCGGCTGACCGTGCTGCACTCCGAACCGCTTCCCGCAGCCCTTTCTTCGGAGGCCGCGGCCCTCGCCACGAGCTGACCGCACTGGCCGCGCACGGCCGCGTTGACCGCGCCGGGCCGCATTGGCACGTACCGTTACAGCCCGCCATAGCCGCGCGCGGCCGCCCGGAATGGCGCTTCGTAGCCCTGCCGATGCTGCGTAACTTACCTACCGCAAATGGCCGCATCCGAGACACAGGGACGCGGTGCTGGCAATGATTTGCCAGCAGAACTTGCAGGTCAGGCCGTAGTCGGGACGGGTTGTGGTCGTTCTGGTGGCCGGTGGGCTGAGCGGATCGCCCCAGGCGACCAGCTCGCGGTCGCCGCCGCCCAGATCACCAGGGTGCTGAGTGCCCTCGACTAGCCGTCAGCTGGGTCCTCGACTCGCCGTCTGCTGGGCCCTCAGGGTGGTGAGCGGAGCGAGGATGGCGGCAGACCGGGGAAGGCTTGCGAGCGCCCGCTCCAGCGTGTTGCGCGCACCGCGCAGTCGCGCATGCTGACCGCCCCGAACCGCCTCAGCGCAGCGTCAGGCACGGTGACTAGGCCCAGGTAGGCGGCGGCCACCCGGCGCTCGAGGAGCACGGCAAGCGAACGCGCGGCGGCCTGCGAGCCGACCTCGACCGGGAGCTGGTAGGCGGCTGCCGCGGGCTGCGGCCGCCCGCCGCGGGCGCTGATCATGCTGGCCAGCCGGTCCCTGGCGCGCTCGTGTGCGATGCAGTCCGCGGACGCAGCGGCGAATCGCTGGCCCGTCAGGTGCGCGCCGGCGACTCCGTACCCGTAACTCGCCGCCTGTTCTGCTGCGAGCGCTGCCCGCAGCGCGGCCAGCGTGCTCGCGTCCGCCGCCG
>DASUHI010000245.1:0-11601 GCA_036273575.1 Streptosporangiaceae bacterium
GAAACTCGCCGCGGTACACCAGCCGTTCGGTGCCACTGCTGATGCCAGAGCACAAGGTGCGGACGAGGACCTCACCGGCCGCAGGCCGCGGTATGGGCAGTTCTCTGATCTCCACACAGCGCGGCGCGGTGTGAAATAGCACGCGGGCGGGCACGCGGCTCATTTACCCGCCATGGCGCTTCACCCACCTTGGCCCGTCAGAGCCGGAACACGGACTCGAAATCCGTGGGCGCAGGTGGGTTCGAACCACCGGCCCCTCGCTTGTAAGGCGAGTGCTCTACCGCTGAGCTATGCACCCGAAGCCGTCATTCTCGACCGCCCAAGCGTACCGCTTCGCCCGGCAGGGATCGGCCCGCAGCGAACTGCCAGGACCGGCCTCGGCTCAGCTGATCGGCGCCGGCCTGCTGGTGCGGCGCAGCACCTTGGCGATGGCCTGCTCGACCTCCTCGCTCAGTCCGGGCGAGGCGATCCCGTGACCGGCGGTCGAGCTGATGTCGGTGGCCGAGGCGACAGTCACGGGCGCGCCCACGTTGCCGCATTCCCGGCACTCCACCTCGCCGAGCCGACGGACCAGCCTGATGCTCGCGCAGACCTGACAGCGGTCCAGGTCAGCGACCCACTCGCCGGCGGACTGGCAGGCCGGGCAGATGAGCACCTGGCGGTCGGACCTGACCCCGCGCAACCAGGGGCGGCTGCCCCGGTCAGGATCGACCTGCCTGGTGCCGCACCGATAACAGGGCATCGTCCGCCTTGGTGATCGCTGCTGACATCGCGCTAGCTGAGCTCGGCGAGCGCCTTCTGGTATTCGGCAAGGTCGCGTGCCTGCGGGATGGCATTGACCACCTTCCACCGCACGACGCCGCTCTTGTCGATGATGAACGTACCGCGCGTGGCCAGGCCTCGCTCGGCGTCGAAGACACCGTACGCCGTCGCGACGCCGCCGTGCGGCCAGAAGTCCGACAACAGACCGAACTCGTAACCCTCCTGGTCAGCCCATGCCCTGTGGGCGTGCACCGAATCCACAGAAACCGTCAGCAGCTCGACGTCGTCGCGGTCGGCCTCGGGGAATGAGTCGCGCATCTCGCACAGCTCGCCCGTGCACACGCCGCTGAAGGCGAGCGGGTAGAAGACGAGCACCACGTTCTTCGCGCCGCGCAGCTCGGACAGCTTCACCGGCGTGCCATGCTGGTCCTTGAGCTCGAAATCCGGCGCCATGTCGCCGACTTCAACCGCCATTCATCCGATCCTTTCTCCGGGTTACACGCAGCGACCGCCTGGCCCTGTCGCTCTGGAAAGTTCGCGCCTGTGCGCCGGCGCCTGCACCAGCTGCAGCGCGGGAACGACACCGAGTCTGCCACGCCACCGCGATCCGTCGACCCGCGCGCACGCCCTGGCACAGCCCGGCGCGCAAAGCGCTGCCGGCTATTGCCTCAGCGCCGTGCCTTGGGCGCGACAAGACGGGTGGCCGACCAGTTCTTACCCGCGCTGACCGTCGACGTCTGCGACAGCCCGGCGGTGGGCGCCGCCTCCCCTATCTCACTGGGCTCGACGTGGCCGTCGCGGCCCGTCTTCGGAGTCAGCAGGAGGACGTACCCGCCGTCGGCAAGCGGCGTCTTGGCGTCGACCAGCGCGTCAACGAGGTCTCCGTCGTCGTCACGCCACCACAGCAGCACTCCGTCCACGACGTCGTCGTAGTCCTCATCGACCAGCTCGACATCCTGGCCGGCCTCTACCGAGTCCCGTAGCGCCTCATCGCAGTCGTCGTCGTAGCCGATCTCCTGGACTACATGGCCCGGCTTCACACCGAGCCGCTCGGCCAGGTCGTGCTGGTCCGCCGCCTGGCCAGCGGTCGCGCTCACGTACGTCCTCCCATCCTTTCCCGCGCCAGACCTTGCCCGGCGAGCGCACCCACTGGTGTCACCGCCCAGGGCCCAGGGCCAGCGCGAGCGTCTGCACTTCTTGCTGGGACAGTCCACTATGGTGAGCGGCCCTGCGCAAGTCACAATTCGTGCAGAGCGAGCTATCCAAGGTCATGATTCGATCTTCCCCGTCAGCCCACGGCTTACTCGACCTGGTAAACGTTCCGTTTCACACAGTTACGTCCCTTACGCACCGCCACCTGGGCCCATCCACAACAACTCACCGCCGACATTGGCACGGGCCATGGATGCACTACTCGCTCAAGCAGGTGAGGATGGAGTTGTCACCAGCTACCGGAGCGAGGATCATCCCGTGCCCTCAGGACGCCAGCGCTATTCGATCATCAGCGACGGCCTGCCCACCCAGCTTCCCGATATCGATCAGGACGAGACCAGGGAGTGGCTGGAGTCTTTCGACGACGTTGTCCGGACCCGCGGCCGGACCCGCGCCAGGTACGTCATGCTCAAGCTGCTTGAACGAGCTCGCGAACAGCAGGTCGGCGTGCCTGGCCTGCGCAGCACCGATTACATCAACACCATCCCGCCCGAGCGTGAACCCTGGTTCCCCGGCGATGAGTACACCGAGCGCCGGATCCGCGCCTACATCCGCTGGAACGCCGCGGTCATGGTGTCGCGCGCGAACCGGGCGGGGCTGGGGGTAGGCGGTCACATCGCTACTTATGCCTCAGCCGCGAGCCTCTACGAGGTCGGCTTCAACCACTTCTTCCGAGGCAAGGATCACGGCGAGTCAGGCGACCAGGTCTTCATCCAGGGCCACGCCGCGCCCGGCATGTACGCGCGGGCGTTCCTTGAGGGGCGGCTGTCCGAGGAGCAGCTGAACGGGTTCCGGCAGGAACTGTCCGCGCCAGGCGGCGGCCTCCCCTCTTACCCGCACCCGAGGCTCATGCCGGACTTCTGGGAGTTCCCGACCGTCTCGATGGGCCTCGGCGCGATTGACGCGGTCTACCAGGCCAGGTTCAACAAGTACCTGCTGGCCAGGCAGATCAAGGACACCAGCAGGTCCCGCGTGTGGGCGTTCCTCGGCGACGGCGAAACCGACGAGCCCGAGGTGCTCGGCTCGATCGGGCTCGCCGCGCGCGAGGAACTCGACAACCTCATTTTCGTGATCAACTGCAACCTGCAGCGGCTGGACGGGCCGGTCCGCGGCAACGGCAAGATCATCCAGGAGCTCGAGTCGTTCTTCAGGGGCGCGGGCTGGAACGTGATCAAGGTGATCTGGGGCAGGGACTGGGATCCGCTGCTGGCCAAGGACGTGGACGGCGTTCTGGTCAACAAGATGAACACCACGCCGGACGGGCAGTTCCAGACCTACGCGGTGGAATCGGGTGCGTACACCCGCGAGCACTTCTTCGGCGGCGACCCGCGGCTGCGTGCCATGGTCGCGCACCTGTCCGACGACGAGATCCGCAACCTGTCGCGCGGCGGCCACGACTACCGCAAGGTGTACGCCGCGTTCAAGGCCGCGACAGAGCACGTCGGCCAGCCGACCGTGATCCTTGCGCACACGATCAAGGGCTGGACGCTCGGCCCTGACTTCGAGGGCAGGAACGCCACGCACCAGATGAAGAAGCTGACGGTGGCCGAGCTCAAGGAGTTCCGCGACCGGCTGTACCTGGATATCCCCGACTCAGCGCTGGAAGCCGAGCTGCCGCCGTATTACCACCCCGGCGAGAAGTCCGGTGAGATCGAGTACATGAAGGAGCGCCGGCAGGCGCTCGGCGGCTACCTGCCTAAGCGCGTCGTCAGGTCCAGGCCATTGACCCTGCCAGGCGACGCGAGCTACGACGAGCTGCGCGGCGGCTCAGGCAAGCAGCCAGTCGCCACCACGATGGCTTTCGTCAGGCTGCTCAAGGATCTGATGAAGGACTCCGAGATCGGCGCCAGGTTCGTGCCGATCATCCCGGACGAGGCCAGGACGTTCGGGATGGACTCGCTGTTCCCGACCGCGAAGATCTACTCACCGCACGGCCAGTCCTACGAGGCCGTGGACCGCGCCCTGCTGCTGTCCTACAAGGAGTCCGAGCAGGGCCAGATCCTGCACGAGGGCATCAGTGAGGCCGGCGCGATGGCGTCGACAGTCGCGGCGGGCACCGCCTACGCGACCCATGGCACCCCGATGATCCCGATCTACATCTTCTACTCGATGTTCGGGTTCCAGCGCACCGGCGACCAGATGTGGGCGATGGGCGACCAGCTCGGCCGCGGGTTCCTGCTCGGCGCGACGGCCGGCCGGACGACGCTGACCGGCGAGGGCCTGCAGCACAACGACGGCCACTCGCTGCTGCTCGCCTCGACGAGCCCGGCCTGCGTCTCCTACGACGCGGCGTGGGCTTACGAGCTGGCCGCGATCGTCAAGGACGGCCTGCGCCGGATGTACGGCGGGACACCAGAGCACCCGCACGGCGAGGACATCTTCTACTACCTCACGGTCTACAACGAGCCGTACGTGCAGCCGCCGCAGCCGCCCGGCTACCCTGGCGGCGCAGACGCGCTCGAGCAGGGCATCCTGCAAGGGCTGTACCGGTACTCGGCCTCCCCCGAGGCCGGCGTCGCCGCCAACGGCAACGGCCCGCAGGCCAGGATCGCCGCGTCCGGCGTCGCGGTGCGGTGGGCCCTGGAAGCGCAGCGCCTGCTCGCTGCGGACTGGGGCGTGCATGCCGAGGTGTGGTCGGCGACCTCATGGTCGGAACTGCGCAGGGACGGCCTGTCCTGCGAGGAGTGGAATCTGCTGCATCCCGACGAGGCCGCGCGCGTGCCGTACGTGACGCGGCAATTCGGCGGCGAGCGTCAGCTGCCGGTTGTAGCCGTCAGCGACTGGATCAGGGCCGTACCTGACCAGATCGCTCGCTGGGTCCAGGCTCCGTTCACCTCGCTCGGCACCGACGGCTGGGGCTTCTCCGACACGAGGCCGGCCGCGCGCAGGTTCTTCCACGTGGACGCCGAGTCGATCACCCTCGCGGTGCTCGCGCAGCTAGTCAGGCAGGGTGACCTCAAGCATGAGGTGCTCACCGAGGCGATCACGAAGTACCGCCTCGACCTCGACGTGAGCTCGGCGCTCGCCTGATCCCCGGCCAGAGCTGGGCTAACGGCGGGTGGCCCGCTAGCGCGTCAGGGCTGCCAGCGGTCGGGCGATCTGGTCACAGTGCGCGAAACTGGCCATAGATGCAATCCCGTACCGGCCCGCTGGCGCTGATCCCGGCATGGCACCCTGATGACGTGAGCGCGAAGGCAATGCCAGCCAGGCCCGCCGGCGGTCCAGGTGCCCGGGTCAGGGCGGACACGATCGCCAGGCTCGAGCAGTCGATGTCGGCGCTCGGCGCGGCGTCGATGGCGTCGATGGACGAGCGGCTGACGTGGTTCCGCGCGCTCTCCGCGGAGAACAGGTCCTGGCTCGGCCTCGTGGCGCAGGCCGGGGTGGCCGCCTTCGTGGACTGGGTCAAGCACCCTGAGCGTGGCCGGCCAGCCGTGGCAGGCGAGGTGTTCGGCACGGCGCCGCGCGAGCTAGCCAGGGCGGTGAGCCTGCAGCAGGCCGTGGAGATGGTCAGGATCATCGTCGACGTCGTCGAGACCAGGGTCGACGAGCTGGCGGCGCCCGGCGGCGAGAGCGAGCTCAGGGAGGCTGTGCTCCGTTACACGCGAGAGGTAGCGTTCGCGGCCGCGCAGATCTATGCCAGGTCGGCCGAGGCGCGCGGGGCCTGGGACGCCAGGCTCGAGGCCCTGGTAGTGGACTCCCTCGTGCGCGGCGAGGTCGACGAGAGCCTCACATCCTGGGCGTCGGCGCTGAACTGGTCATCGGCACCGGTCACGGTCGTCGCTGGCAACGCCGGCGGCAGCGAGCGCGAAGGCCTCATCGACGAGCTGCGGCTGCTGGCCAGGCGGGCCAAGTTCGACCTGCTCGCCGGCGTCCACGGGCACCGGCTCGTGGTGATACTCGGCGGGCCCGGCGACCCGATGCCGGTCGCCAGGCAGCTCGCAGCCAGGTTCGGCGCCGGTCCTGTGGTCGTCAGCCCGGCAGCCGATAGCCTCGAATCGGCCGCCGAGCCGGCCAGGGCGGTCCTGGCGGGACTGCGCGCGGCCGCGGCGTGGCCCGACGCACCGCGCCCGGTACCGGCAGCCGCGCTGCTCCCCGAGCGGGCGCTGGACGGCGACGACAGCGCCAGGCTGGAGCTGATCGAGCGTGTCTACGAGCCGCTGCACCGCGGCGGCGCGGCCTTGCTCGACACCGTCACGACCTACCTGGAGCAAGGCAACTCCCTCGAAGCCACCGCGCGGATGCTGTTCGTCCATCCGAATACGGTTAGGTACCGGCTTCGCAGGGCAGCGGAACTGACCGGCTTCAACCCAGGCGACGGCCGCGCTGGGTTCGTGCTCTGGCTTGCGATCGTCTACGGGCGCCTCGCGCAGCTGGGGACCCAGCCGCGCACAAGCGAACGCGTTTTGTAGAATATCTACATCCCCTAGTCGCAAAAGTTCGTAGCCTCCTCTATTCGTATGGCGGACTCCTACAGTGCAAGGTAGAAAGATGCTTGTCATCGCCGCGCCTGGGCAGGGTGCCCAGACGCCTGGCTTCCTGTCACCGTGGCTCGAGTTTCCTGGCGTCGCCGACTGGCTGGCCGCCTGGTCTGACCTGGCCAGCTGCGACCTGATCAAGTACGGAACCACCGGTACGGCGGATGAGATCAGGGACACCGCAGTGGCTCAGCCGCTGCTGGTCGCCGCCAGCCTCGCCGCGGCGTGGGTGCTGGGCGTCGGCTCGCCTCCGGCTGACCGTGCCGACGGGCACGACCCGCACCAGTCCGGTCATGCTGGCCTCATCGCTGCCGGGCACAGCGTGGGCGAGCTGGCCGCGGGCGCAATCGCCGGCGTGCTGTCCGCGCAGGACGCGATGCGTCTGATCGGAGTACGCGGCCGCGCGATGGCCGAGGCCGCGGCCGTCACAGAAACGTCGATGACAGCGGTGCTGGGCGGCGAGCACGCCGACGTTCACGGCACGATCGAGGCGCATGGCCTCACCCCCGCCAACATCAACGGCGCGGGACAGATCGTGGCGGCCGGGCACGCCCACCAGCTGGAGAAGTTCGCGGCCAACCCGCCCGCCGGAGCCAGGCTCCGGCCGCTGCAGGTCGCTGGCGCCTTCCACACCGAGCACATGGAACCGGCGGTCGAGGTGCTGCGCGACGCGGCCGCGGCGGTGAGGGTCCGCAATCCATGCATGACGTTGTTGTCGAACAAAGACGGTGCGGCGGTCAGGACCGGCGCGGACTGGCTCGAGCGGATCTGTGCCCAGGTCAGCGCGCCCGTTCGGTGGGACAGCTGCATGGCGACGATGAGCGACTTCGGCGCGACGGCCTTCATCGAGCTCCCCCCCGCCGGCACGCTGGTCGGGCTTGCCAGGCGGGGTCTGCCCGGGATCAAGACGCTCGCTGTGAAGACGCCCGATGACCTGGATGCCGCGCGGGCACTGCTGGCCGACCATGACGTGCACTCCGACAGCCACACGCCGGAATGGCGACTGCTCGTCGCGCCGCTGGGCGGCACCTTCCGCTCGGTTGGCGGCAGCGACGGGCCCGGGACGGCGGTGAGCAGCGGCGCCGAGCTCGGCCAGGTCGAGATGCGCGGCGACAGCCACCTGGTCACCGCCGGCTTCCCCGCCACGATCCTCGAGTGGCTGGTCGAGGACGGCGACCCCGTGAGCCCTGGCCAGCCGCTCGTCAGGCTAGAGCCAGTCGTCCGCTCCGTCCCTGAGGAAGGCACTAACTGATGCGACTCCACGAAGGCTGCGCCGGCGCCCGGGTCCTGGCGTTCGGCGGATATCAGCCTGCCCGTGTCGTCACCAACGACGACCTGGCGGAGACGGTCGAGACGAGCGACGAGTGGATTCGCAGCAGGGTGGGCATCACCAGCAGGAAGATCGCCGGGCCCGATGAGACCGTCGCCGATATGGCGGTGGCCGCGGCCGGGAAGGCGCTGGCCGGCAGCGGGCTCTCCCCTGCCGACATCGACCTGGTGATCGTCGCCACGTGCACGCCCGAGGTGATGATCCCTAACACGGCCGCCGTCGTCGCGCGCAGGCTCGGCATCTCTGCGCCTGGCGCCTACGACCTCAACGCCGCCTGCGCCGGGTTCTGCTACGGGCTCGCGGCCGCCAGCGACGCCGTCCGGGCCGGCTCAGCCAAGCACGTGCTGGTGATCGGAGCGGAGAAGCTGTCGCAGTGGGTGGACTGGACGGACAGGTCCACCTGCATCATCTTCGCCGACGGCGCAGGCGCCGCGGTCGTGGGGCCGGCCGGTCCCCAGCCTGAACAACCGGAGGATGAACAGCCCGGGAACGGGCAGCCAGAGACCGAGGTCCCAGAGGCCGGTATAGGCCCCGTGGTGTGGGGTAGCGACGGCGACATGGCCGACAAGATCTGCATCAAGGACCGCAACTCCTTCATCTTCCAGGAGGGTCAGGCGGTCTTCCGGTGGGCCACGACGGCACTGCACCCCGTGGCCAGGCAGGCGTGCGCCGACGCGGGGGTCGACCCGGCCGATCTCGCGGTGTTCGTGCCGCACCAAGCGAACCTGCGGATCATCGAGGCGCTGGCGCGCAGGCTCGGTGCCCCACAAGCCAAGGTGGCCACCGACATCGTGACAGCGGGCAACACGTCGTCGGCCTCGATCCCGCTGGCGCTGTCGAGGATGATCGAGCGCGGTGAGCTTGCCTCAGGGGACAAGGCGCTGCTGATCGGGTTCGGCGCCGGCGTCTGCTACGCCGCGCAGGTGATCACGCTACCCTGACCGGCGGTCCGGTGACCGGCACCGAGCGCTTCGGGCAGCGGGCCACCGGCACGGTAACCGCACGAACCGTACCGACAGAAGTAACCACGACAGAAGTAACCACGACAGAGGTAGTCACAACAGAGAGGGAGAGAACGCAATGGCCATGACGCAGGAGGAGATCCTCGCCGGGCTCAGTGAGATCATCGACGAGATCGCCGGGGTCCCAGCAGACCAGGTGACCCCGGAGAAGACGTTCGTCGATGACCTGGACATCGACAGCCTCTCCATGGTCGAGATCGCGGTTGCCGCGCAGGACAAGTTCGGCGTGGAGATCCCCGACGACCAGCTTAAGGACCTCAAGACGGTGCAGGACGTCATCGACTACGTCGGGCGCTCGTCTGTATCTGCCTGACCTGGCGCGGTGCAGCCGCGCCGGCGGGTGACTAGCCGGCGCGGCGTGAACCAGAACCAGGACGCGCGACCAAGGGAGTTCGAGCAAGTGCGCAACGACGCCACCCGAGTCGTCATCACCGGGCTCGGCGCGACCACCCCGGTCGGCGGCGACGCCCCGAGCACCTGGCAGGCCATGCTGGCAGGCCGCAGCGGCGTGCAGGCGCTGACCGAAGACTGGGCGATGCGGCTGCCCTGCCAGATCGCCGCCAAGGCCGCGGTGGAGCCGACCGACGTGGTCGACCGCGTCCAAGCGAGGAAGCTGGACCGGTGCGAGATGTTCGCCATCGCCGCGGCCAGGGAGGCCTGGGCTGACGCCGGCTCGCCAGAGGTCGACGCGCTGCGGATGGGCGTCGTGGTAGCGAGCGGCATCGGCGGGATCGGTTCCGTGCTGGCCGCTTACGACACGCTCAAGGAGAAGGGCTGGCAGCGCCTGTCGCCGTTCACCGTTCCGCAGCTGATGCCGAACGGCTCGGCGGGCTGGATCGGCCTGGAGTTTGGCGCCAGGGCCGGGGTGCACACCCCCGTGAGTGCGTGCGCGTCAGGAGCCGAGGCGATTGGCTACGGCATCGACATGATCAAGTCAGGCCGCGCCGACATCGTGCTGGCTGGCGGCACCGAAGCCGCGATCATGGAACTCAACGTCGGCGCGTTCGCCGCCATGCGGGCCCTTTCGCTGCGCAACGACGAGCCCGAGCGAGCGTCGCGCCCCTTCGACAAGGGCAGGGACGGCTTCGTGCTCGGCGAAGGTGCCGGCATCGTGGTACTCGAGTCCGAGGAACACGCCGCGAGACGTGGCGCCCGCGTGTACGCGGTCGCGGCCGGGGCCGGCTACTCGGGGGACGCGCACCACATCGCCCAGCCCGATCCTGATGGCGCGGGCGCCGTGCTGGCCATCCGCCGTGCTCTCGAGAACGCGCGCGTCACCGCCGCACAGGTCACACATGTCAACGCGCACGCCACGTCGACGCCGGCGGGAGACGTGGTCGAGGCGCACGCGATCGCCGAGGCACTCGGCGACGTCGCCGCCAGCGTGGTCGTCTCGGCCACCAAGTCCATGACCGGCCATCTGCTCGGCGGCGCCGGGGCAGTGGAGTCGGTCGCGGCGATCATGGCCCTGCACGACAAGACGGCGCCGCCGACGATCAACATCGACGACCTCGAGGACGACCTCGGCGTCGAGATAGCCGTCAAGCCCACAGACTTGCACGCCCGCGGCACCGAGCCGATGGCCGTGATCAACAACTCGTTCGGATTCGGCGGACACAATGTCGCGGTCGTCTTCACCGCCCCATGAGCCCGTTCCGCCCGGAAGCAAGGAGCCTGACGTGACCGTTCTGGACAGCCGACTCCCCGACCTGGATCAGGGCGCCGCGCGGCGCCAGGAGCCCGGGCGGCCGGACTCCGGCAAGCCGTCGGCCAGCGCGCCCGGGCCGGGCCGGCAGGGCCCGCCAGCCCAGAACCACCACGGACCGGCCGGGGAGCTCGCACGTGATCCGATGGCCAGGCTCGAGGCGCTGTTCGACGCCGGATCGGTGCGGCTGCTGCTGCCCGCCGACACCAGCGGCGTGCTCGCGGGCGAGGGGACGGTCGACGGCGTCCCAGCGGTCGCGTTCGCGAGCGACGCGCGGGTGCAGGGCGGTGCGATGGGCAGCGAGGGATGCGCGGCGATCGTCACCGCCTACGACCGGGCCCTGAACATCGGCGCGCCCATCCTCGGGCTGTGGCACTCGGGCGGCGCCAGACTGCGCGAGGGTGTCGAGAGCCTGCACGCGGTCGGCACCGTCTTCGCGGCCATGACCAGGGCCTCCGGCAAGGTCCCGCAGATTTCGGTGGTGCTCGGTCCCGCCGCAGGCGGCGCGGCCTACGGCCCGGCGCTGACCGACCTGGTGATCCTCTCCGATCAGGGCCGGATCTTCGTCACCGGCCCTGACGTGGTCCGCAGCGTCACGGGTGAGGACGTCGACATGGAGCGGCTCGGCGGGCCCGAGCCGCACAGCAGGCGTTCAGGGGTGGTGCACCTCGTGACCCCGACCGACGCCGACGCGCTGAGTATGGCTCGCGAGCTTGTCAGGCTGCTCGGCGATCAGCACGGCGACGACGAGAACGTGAACCACCCCTCGCTCGCCGACGAGGACCTCGGCGCGCTGCTGCCCGACTCAGCGAAGCGCGCGTACGACGTGCACCCGCTGATCAACGGCATCCTCGACGACGACACGTTCCTGGAGCTGCACGCCAAGTGGGCGCCGAACATCGTCACCGGGCTGGGCCGGCTGACCGGGCGCACCGTCGGCGTCATCGCCAACAACCCGCTGCGCCTGGGCGGCTGCCTCGACTCGCCGTCGGCCGAGAAGGCCGCGCGCTTCGTGCGGATGTGCGACGCGTTCGGGGTGCCGCTGCTCGTCGTGGTCGACGTGCCCGGATACCTGCCGGGTGTCGGCCAGGAATG
>DASUHI010000246.1:0-2127 GCA_036273575.1 Streptosporangiaceae bacterium
GACCTGGAGGCCGACCTCGGCATCGACACGGTCAAGCAGGCCGAGGTCTTCGCCGCGGTCCGCGAGGCCTTCGGCATCGCCAGGGACGAGAACCTGCGGCTACGCGACTTCCCGACCCTCGGCCACGTGATCGGGTTCGCCCGCGAGCGTGCCGCAGGCGCGGCGGCCGCCTCGGCGCCGGCCGGACCGGCGCCCGAGGGCACGGAGCAAGCCGACGAGGCCAGCCGGGCCCCGGCGGCGGCGCTTGACCTGGCCCCCGCGTTCACCGCCGACATGGCTGCCGCCGAGCGGCTGCCGCGGCGCCTTCCCGTGCCTGTCCTGCGGCCGCCGGCCAGCTGGTGCAAGCCCACGGGCGTGGTCCTCGACGGGACGAGCCGGGTCGTCGTCATGGCCGACGAAGGCGGCGTCGCGCAGGCGCTGGAGCGCCGGCTGGCATCGCTCGGCGTTACCGTGCTCATGCTCGAGCCTGGCACCGCGGATCTGGCCGACCGCCTGGACACCTGGCTGGCAGATGGACCTGTGCAGGGCGTGTACTGGCTCGCTGCCCTGGACACCGAGGCCCCGCTCCGCGACCTCGACCAGGCCGGCTGGCACGAGGCGCTGCGCCGGCGGGTGAAGAACCTGTACGCGGCCGTCAGGCGGCTTGACGCCGCCGGGCAGCTCGGACGCCCCGGTACCTTCCTGGTCGCGGCGACACGGCTGGGCGGCTACCACGGGTACGACGCCGCGGGCGCAGTCGCGCCGCTCGGTGGCGCCGTGACCGGGTTCGTCAAGGCCTATGGCCGCGAGCGCTCGGACGTCCTGGCCAAGGTCGTCGACTTCCCTGCCTCCAGGAAGACCGCGACGCTCGCGGACGCGCTGATCGAGGAGACGGCGCGCGACGCGGGAGCCGTCGAGGTCGGGCGGATGGAAGGAAGGCGCTGGTCGGTTGGGATCCGCGTGGTCCCGTTCGGCGACGGCAGTGGCGGGATTCCGCTCGGCCGCGACACCGTGTTCGCCGTCACCGGGGCGGCAGGAGCGATCGTGTCGGCGATCGTCGCCGACCTCGCCAAGGCCAGCGGGGGAACGTTCCACCTGCTGGACGTGGCGCCAGAGCCCGATCCCAGCGACGAGGACCTGATCAGCTACGCCACCGACCGCGACGGCTTCAAGAAGGTGATCGCCGAGCGCCTGGCTGCGAGCGGCACCAGGCCCACTCCCGTGCTCATCGAGCGGGAGCTGGCGAGGTGCGAGCGGCTGCACTCGGCGCTGATCGCGATCGAGGCGGTGCGCGCCGCGGGCGGCGAGGCCTGCTATCACCAGCTCGACCTCACCGACCCTGGTGCCGTGGCGGCGGTGGTCGACAAGATCCGCGATCAGCACGGCCGCATCGACGTGCTGCTGCACGCGGCGGGCCTCGACATCAGCCACGCGATAGGCGACAAGGACCAGTGGGAATACGACCTGGTCTTCGACGTCAAGAGCGACGGCATGTTCAATCTGCTGCACGCGGCTGGCGACCTGCCGATCGGCGCAGTCGTGGCGTTCAGCTCGGTCGCCGGGCGGTTCGGCAACGCCGGCCAGACCGACTACAGCGCGGCCAACGACCTGCTCTGCAAGATCATGTCGAGCTTCCGCGCCACCAGGCCCGGCACCAGGGGCATCGCGATCGACTGGACCGCGTGGGGCGGCCTCGGCATGGCCACGCGGGGGTCCATCCCGAAGGTCATGGCCATGGCCGGGATCGAGATGCTCGAGCCTCAGGCCGGCATCGCGTGGGTCAGGCGGGAGCTCACCGCCGGGCCGTTCAGCGGCGAGGTGGTTGTCGGCGGCGAGCTCGGCCTGCTCACCGCGGAACCCGACCCCGCCGGCGGGCTGGATGTCAGTGCCGTCGACACCGCGTCGAGCGGCCCGATGGTCGGAGCCATCACGGGCATGGGCGTCTTCTCCGGGCTGACCGCCGAGACCACGCTCGACCCCGCGACGAGGCCCTTCCTCAACGACCACCGGATCGACTCGGTCCCGGTACTTCCCGGAGTGATGGGGATCGAGGCGTTCGCGGCGCTGGCCGGCCTCGCGGTCCCCGACCTGCGGGTGGCGGACGTCGAGCAGATCGACTTCCTGGCCCCGGTGAAGTTCTACCGCGAC
>DASUHI010000247.1:0-2474 GCA_036273575.1 Streptosporangiaceae bacterium
GGGGTGATGACCCTGACCTCGCCATCGTGCAGGCCGAGGTATTTGACCATGTCATCGCGCGTGCCCTGGGCGCCCTGGTTCGGGATCCAGCTGACCAGCCTGCCGTCACCGCCCCACGCAGCGGCGGCGGCGCGCGACTCCATCGGGGCCGGCGCGACCCGCTGGTTGGTGAACGTGTGGCTGACCACGACCTCGCAGCCGTCGAAAAGGTCCTGCCTAAGACTGCCCGCGTCGCCGAAGCTGGCTGCCACGTTCGTGCCCGCGTCCTCGAAGACAAGCACCTGGTCGGCGAACGCGTCGTCGAAGTCAATGACCGCAGGCAGCAGGTCATAGTCGACGTCGACCAGCTCGATGGCGTCCTCGCCCTGGTACGGGTCCTCGGTGACCACCGCGGCGACCGCCTCGCCGACGAAGCGGACCTTGCCGGTGGCGAGCAGCGGCCTGGTCATCGTGGCGTTCACCAGGCCGGCCATGATCGGGTCGATGGCCGGCAGCCCGGCGAGATCCTCGGCGGTGTAGACGGCAAGAACGCCCGGCATCGCAAGCGCGGCGCTCGCGTCGATCCTGCCGATCCTGGCGTGCGCGACTGGGGAGCGGACGAAGAACACGTGACAGGCGCCGGCCAGGCGCTCGTCGGTCAGATCCTCGGTGTAGACACCGCCAGTCGTCAGGAACCTCGGGTCCTCGGTTCGCAGGACCCTGGTGCCAAGGATGCTCATCGGCGGTTAGCCTCCTCGCTCGCTGCGCTTTTCCCGCATGCAGACTCTACATTTCGGGACTAGGGACGCCGTGGGCGGATCCCGGTCAGCTCAGGTCAGTGAGCTGCAAGTCCGGCGAATCAGGCTCGTGCGGGCTCGTGCGGGAATGTCGCGCTGAGGCGGACTGTTGAACTGCATGACGCCGGGCATACCTGGCGTTACGTCATATTGGACGATCGGTGCCGCAGATGCCGTATCGGGAGTATCGCGCGTGTCGTCGGGCGCGCATCGGCAGGCCGGAGACCCGGCGCGGCGGCGCGGGCCGCGCGCGAAGAGTCCGGCTGAAAAGCCGTTGCGGTGGCCCTGACCGGCCCAGATAGGATCGAGCGCCGGCCGCCCACCTGATCAGATTGGATGTTGAAATGTTCACGCGCGCGCTCACGCGCCGCTTCCCGACCCTGGCCAACCGCAGCTTCAGGCTGCTGCTGGCCGACCGCCTTCTGGCACCCATGGCGGCAGCGTTCTCGCTGGTCGGCGTCTCTTTCGCGGTCCTCGCGGCCACCGGGTCGACCGCGGACCTGTCTTACGTGATCGCCGCGCAGGCCGCGCCGTCGCTGGTCTTCCTGCTCGTCGGCGGCGTGATCGCCGACCGGATCGCCCCGCAACTCGTGATCGTGGCCGCGAACGTCATGGTCGCGGCCGGCGAGGGCCTGTTCGGAATCCTGGTGCTGACCGCCCACCCGTCGATCTGGGTGATGGTGGTGCTCGAACTGGTCACCGGCACCGGCGTCGCCTTGTTCTACCCGGCGTCGATGGCGCTGCTGCCCAGGCTTGTCCCGCCCGCCCAGATGCAGGAAGCGAGCGCGATCAGCAGGCTGATCATGAACGCCGCGATGATGGCCGGCGCGGCGCTGGCCGGCGAGTGCGTGGCGCTGTTCGGCGCCGGCTGGGCGCTGGCGGTCTGCGGCGTCGGCATGTTCGCCACGGTTCCGCTGCTGCTGGCCATCAAGGTGGCGCCGCTGGAGCGGGCAGGCCTGGACGCCGGATCCGAGCACGTCCCCAGCATGCTCCGCGATCTGCGCGAGGGCTGGTCGGAATTCCGGTCGCACACCTGGCTGTGGGCGACGGTGCTCCAGTTCACGGTCGTGCTGGCCGCCTGGTGCGGCGGGTTCCAGGTTCTGGGCCCCGCGGTCGCCAACGCGCACCTCGGCGGCGCCGCGGCCTGGGGGCTGATCTCGGCCGCCGAGGCGACCGGGCTGATCGCCGGCGGGCTCGTCGCGCTGCGGTTCACGCCGCAGCGGCCGATGCTGTTCATCGTCGCGTGCGGTGCCGCGGTAGCGCTCTCGCCGCTGTCGCTGGCCATGCTGCTGCCGTTGTGGCTGATCTGCGCGATCTCGTTCGTGCTCGGCGTGGCCATCGAGTGGATGTCGGTGGTCTGGACGGTCACGATGGCCACCAGGATCCCGACGGACAAGCTCGCGAGAGTCTCGGCCTACGACGGGCTCGGCACGACGATGGGCATGCCAGTGGGCGCCCTGGTCGCCGGCCCGCTGGCCGCCAGGATCGGAGTCTCAATGACGCAGTACGGCGCCGCCGCGATCACGCTGCTGGCGTCGTTGCTCACACTGATCGCGCGCGACGTCAGGTCCATGCGCGCCCGCGACATCCGGCCGGCGCCCGTAGAACTGGTGCCCGCCGGGCCGCTGCCGGTGCCCGCGGCCGCGGTCGAGCCGGCGAGCGCTGTCGGCTGAGGCCGGGTGGCGCACTCGATGCACC
>DASUHI010000248.1:0-19644 GCA_036273575.1 Streptosporangiaceae bacterium
GGCGCGCTGCTCGCGCTCGGGGACGCGCACGCCGCTCAGGGCGACGGCGCGATCACCGGCGCGGCGATCGAGATCGAGGCCGAGGCCGAGGTGCGGTGCGTGCCGCGGGACGCCGACGAGGCCGGGTTCACCGGGCTGCCGCAGCTGAACACCGCTGACGCGATCGGCTCCATCGCCGGGTTGCAGGTCAACGACCTCACCGACTGCGCCAGGGCCGCCTACAGCGACCTGATGCTGCGGCTGACCAGGCACTACGACCTGCCGCAGCGCGACGCCTACATGCTGCTCGGCCAGGTGGGCCGGCTTCAGGTCGGCAACATGATCGACCCGTTCTATTCAGTGCTTGCCTCGATCGACAGGCGCTACCTCTCGTAGCGGCTTGATCGCGGCAACGGCACCCGGATCTGGGAGCCGACAGGTCTACGGGTGGCGGATGCGCAGGGCGCGCGGCAGGTCCAGGGCGGCTGGGCCATGTATCGGCGGGACACCCATTGCGGCTGGTGGTTGTCGGTGTCACATCGATACAGGGGGTGCCGAGGCGAGGCCGTTGCGCTGTTAGATCGGGTTCCGCGGCGGCAGGGGCGGTCAGCCCGTGCTCGGGAAGCGATCTGGTCTGAAGAAGGCGAGCTAACCAGGGCCTCACGCGTCGTCAGTCACCTGCGGGTGCCGCAGCTTGCCTGTCGGTGATGGTGATCGTGAGGGTCGCGTTCTGGCCGAGGATCGGCAGCTGCCGCGCCTGGGTAGGCATGGCGAGCCTGGCCTGCCACTGATGGTCGGTGACCCTCGCCAGCTGGACGGGCTCGGCGGTGATGGGATCGAAGTTCGCGATCGGGCCAGGGACTTCGGAGTTCCAGGCCAGCCACGTCTGCAGCCCGGTGCCCGCGGCATTGGGCCCGACGTCGGCGACCAGGGTGTCGGCCCAGTCGGGGACCTGCTCCAGGTGGTCGCCGAAGTTGAAGCTGCCAGCCTGCTGATCGAGCTGGTAGACGCGAAGCGTCAGCGAGTAGCGCGACCGGCCGCCGTGCGGCGCCGCGGCGCCCGGGGCCGGGCTGTCCTCTGCCGCGTCGCGCACGAACGTCGTGACCAGAGGGACGGCGTGGTCCGGACTCGCCGCGGCCTGCTGCGCCTCGTCGGTCAGCTGGATCGGGCACCAGTGCGCGGCGAGCTGCTCGCTCATGATGACCGGCAGGCCGCGTACGGCCAGCCGCATGTCCGCCTGCCAGACCGGCGACTGGCAGCCAGCAGCGAGCCCGTCGAGCGTCACCTGCACCTTGAACCGGCCGAACAGGAACCGCCGCAGGTTCTGGTAGCCCTCTTCTGAGTTGACCTCGCCGTAGCTGCCGGAATGGGACTTGTAGACGTAGGCGCGATTGGCGCCCTTGACGTAGGCGTGCTCGACCCTGACCAGGCCGTCGCTCTTCGGCCCGACGACCACCTTGGAAAGGCCGTAGTCTGAGGGATCGGTGCCGATCACGCAGAACACGTCGTCGACGTCGAAGACGTCATCGGGAATCACCTGCGGGTCCCAGTTCGCCCCCGCGGCGGGCTCGTCGCCGAAGTGCGCGCCAGGCGTCAGGTAGCCGTACATCTTCGGTGGCGAGAAGATCTGCGACCCGGCGGGCCCGAAGGCGTCCTCGGCCCAGTTCAGCGCCGCGAGGTCAAACGAGATGCCGCCGTGCGGCGTGCCGTACGTGAAGAACTTGCTGATCAGGTCGCTGGCGCGCTTGCGGTCTGGCTGCGCGCAGACCTTCTGCATCATGCACCTGGTCACCAGGCCGCCCATGGAGTGAGCGACGACGATGACCCGGTCCGCGTCCTTGGTCTTGGCGAGCACGAGCTCGATGAGGTCGTACAGCCCGGCCGCTGCCGTTTCGATGTCGAAACCGTCCGCCGTGACATGCCTGTGCAGCCAGCTGAGGACCCCTGGGTGCGACTGCGGGACGAACGTCGTCGCTGCCTGGTCGTAGAAACGGTACACCCAGATCGCGGCCGCCGGAAGTGAGCCGGCCGCCGCGTTCGACAGAAGGGCGTGCTGGTCGCCGTGCACGAGCAACTGGTAGCCCTCGTCGGTCATCAGCCGCAGCATCGGGCCTTCGAACTGGTAGAACATCGGGTTGCCATCGCCGCCGACCCGCACGTGCGTCGCGCCCTTGTTGAAGCCGTAGAACGGATCGTCTACCTGGGTGTCAATTCCTGACGTCGGACCGGCATAGCCGCGTACGTAGATAATCGGTAGCCGATCCATATGCCCTCCCCTGACACGGCCAATTGGTGCGAGTGTGCCGCCACCAATTGGCTGGGTCAAGCGCCGTCGGCTGGGTCGGCCCACAGCGCGCGGAGATTCTCCCACTCCTCCTCGTCGGGGGACTCGCCTGCCGGGATGTACCTGGCGCCCGGGAAGGAGCGGGACGGCGGCGTGAAGCTGCCGCGCTCGACCAGCCGCTGGATGTTGGCGCGGTAGACCTCGTCGACCTCCGCGTGCCTGAGCGGGTCCTCCTTGAGCCAGAGGTTCTTCGGGTGGATTGGCTCGTCATACATGCGCAGGAAGATCTCGGTCCGCAGGTCCTTCATCCAGTTGGAGTTGAGGTTCATGGTCCTGAACTGGCGCAGCGCCTCGATGTCGATGATCCCTGCGACGAACGTGTTCGCGCCCGAGCTCGTGTGGCCGAGCACGTTGCCCTGATAGTCGACGATGTGCGAGTTCCCGCCCGCGATGTCATAAGGGTGCTCCATCTGCGGGTGCACGTACACGGGTCCCACGTTCGGACAGATCATGTAGACGTTGTTGAAGTGCGCGTGCGCCCTGTTCTGCAAGAGCCAGGTCCCCCCCGGTTCCATGCCCACCTGCGTCATCGGCACCGCCTCGCTCGGCCGGTACACGACCTCCGCGCCGTTGAACGCGAGCGCGCGCACCGCCTCCGGGTATTCGCCGTCCGAGCAGCAGATCGTGCCGATGTTGCCGATGTCGCTGGTGCGCAGCACCGGGTAGAAGGCGTCGATCCCGTCGCCGAACAATTCGGTCCAGCGGTCGTAGATGTCGTGCGGCACGCACGAGCGCTCGCGGCACCAGAGGTGGTTCTTGGCCGCCTTGTGCACCACCTCGCCTTGCGGCGAGATGACGAGCAGGGAATTGAAGAACCGGTCGTCGATGACCTCGGGCCAGCGCGCCTTGCACTGCACGACGATGTAGGTGTCGTAGTGCCTGGCGAGGGCGGCCAGCCGGTCAGTCTCGGGCCCCGGGATGTCGATGAACAGGTCCCGCGCCGCGGTCACGTGCGGGATGTCGAAGATCTCGTCGGTGAACCCGGTCAGCGCGCCCTCCGCGAGCGCGATCAGCCGGACGGGCATGTTGATGCCGATGATCGAAACGGCCGCGTGGATCGCGTCCTCCACGATCCGCAGGTTCCTGTCGATGTCCTTGCGGCTGCCGATCCCGTGCACGACCGTCGACAGCCCGACCGCCATATAGGGCGCTACCGGCTCGCCTGATTGTCCGCTCACCTGCGTCGCCACCCGTCGCGCTCAATGGAGTTACGTGCTCCGGACAAAATGGACTCTTGCCCATTAACGCCCGGATATGGTAAGCGATACGTTGACGGTCCGGCAATAGCGCGTGGAGACGTCATGACAACAGCAGAAGGGTCCCAGCCGGGGCTCCGCCCAGGTGTTCTGAAGGTCCGGCACGCGGTGATCACATCGCTCGCCGTCATCACGCCCGCGGCGGCGATCCTGTTCCTGCCGATCCCCATCGCGGCCAACGCGGGCGCGGCGATGCCGCTGTCGATCATCATCGGCTTTGCCGTCGTGTTTGTGATCATGAACGCGGTGTACAGGTTCTCGCGGCGGATCTCGCACGCGGGGTCGTTCTTCGCGTTCGTCAGGGACGCGCTCGGCATCCGGGCCGGGTTCTTGACCGGGTGGCTGTTCCTGGCCTTCTACCCCGTGTTCGTGGCCCTCGACCTGATCCTGTTCGGCGCCACGCTGAACGGGATCATCGTCGCGCACGGCGGCCCCGACATCGCATGGTGGCTGCTGATGCTGATCGGCCTGGTCCTGGTCTGGGGCGTGGCCGTACTCGGCATCAGGCTGTCGGTGCGCTCGGACCTGGTGCTGCTCGCCTTCGAGCTCGCCGTCCTGCTGGCGCTCGCGATCACGATCCTGGCCAAGGGCGCGCCAGGCGGCGACTGGCACGCGCACGTGTTCAGCCCGAGCGCGAGCCCGGCCGGGTTCAGCGGTGTCGTCGTGGGCGCGGTGTTCGGCGTGCTGGCGTTCACCGGCTTCGAGGCGCCCGCCTACCTGGGCGAGGAAGCCGAGAACCCGCGGCGCACCGTGCCGCGGGCCATCCTGCTCACGACGGCCGGGATCGGCGTCGTCTTCGTTTTCTTCTTCTACGTGACGACCGTGGGGTACGGGCTGGCGAACATCGGCAAGCTGCCGGGCGACCCGGCCCCGTGGGACACGCTCGGCCAGCACTACTGGGGCTCGGGCGCCACCATCCTCGTCGACATCGCGTCGGTCGTCGCCCTGGTCGCCGGCGCGCTGGCGTGCCAGAACGGCGCGGCGCGTATGGTGTTCGCGCTCGGCAGGGACGGACTGCTGCCGCGGCCGCTCGGCCGTACGCTGCCAAGCTTCGGCACGCCCGCGGCCGCGCTGACGCTGCTGCTCGGCGCGTCGATCGCGATGGGGTTCGGGTTCGGCTTCGGGTTCCAGCCGCTGCCTGCGTTCTCGTTGCTGAGCCTCGTCGTCACGCTCTGCGCTCTGGGCGTCTACGCGATCGTGCAGGTTGCCCTTGTCCGCTACTTCCTGCGTCTCGGAGCGTTCAACCCGTTCTGGCACGGGCTGGTCCCGGTGCTCGCGGTCGCCGCGATCGTGTACCTGTTCATCAAGAACATCTCGCCGCAGCCGCCGTACCCGTCCAACCTGGCGATCTGGATCGCGGTCGGCTGGGCGGCCCTCGGCCTGCTGGTCGTGGCCTGGCTGGTCGCGTTCAAGCCGGATCGCCTCGCTGAGGCCGCCGCCATCATCGGCGACGCGGACTCCCCGGCGGAAGCTGGCCTGCTCGGCACTGACTAAGGGCAGCCGGAGGCGTTCAGCCTGGAGTGTTCAGCAGGTCGGTGCCGGTCACCGCGAACCGCGCGTAGCGCGACTCGAAGACGATGCGGCTGCTGGCCGCCGTGAGTACCCGTGTCACGGGGTGCCGGCCCGGGGTGATGATCAAGATCCTGCCGTCATCGGCGGCGATCCACTGCCCGTTCGGCGCCCAGAAGACCGCGCCCATCCGGTACACCTCGGGCGGACCCGTGACGGACAGCAGGGTGCGCTGCTTCGAACGATCGCGGAGCGTGATCTTGACCCGCCCATCCGAGGACGTCCAGGTGATCCGCTGTCCTGCCGCGCTCACAGACGGGTGAGTGCTCAGGTTCGGCCGGTCCGGAACTGCCGTCGCGGGAACGGCCGTCACCTGCCCAGTGCGCACGTCGACGACCTTCTGCCACCCCTTGTGAAGCGCCGGGATCGCGCCTGGCCTGGCCGGAGGCGTCATTCGGAACATGGTCACCTCGAGGCGGTCGCCTGGGAGCCAGACGAGCTGTGGTCCGATCTCCTTGCCCAGCTTCTTAGCCTTCGCGACATCCTGGCCAGGGATGCACAGCACGGTCTTCGAGGGTCTCCCGGCGGCCGCGACGACGCGGACGCAACTCGTCCTGTCGTCGAAATAGGCAACGGTGCCGTGCAGAGAGCTGTCAGGATGCGTCGCGAGCGACGCGAACTGCGGTTCGCGCATGCCGCCGTGCATGAGCAGAACCCCGACCACCAGCGCCGCTGACACGACGGCGATCACGACGGCGACCGGCACGGCGACCGCGACCACGGTGCGACCGCGTCGCCGTGCAGCGCTGGGATTCGCGCGCGACATCATCGTGTTCACGACGTCCTCCTCCACCGCGAGGAACGGCCGCCGCACGCGGCCTGCCTTCATCGTTCGCATCACGCTCAGTGGCGAACAGAGGACAACGTCCCGCCAGACGTCCCGGATTGCGTGCGAATGACATCGATGAACCATTTACCAGCCGCGCGCGAGCCGCGAGGTGCCTACCTTCTGCGGTATGGGCGGAATGCCTCGCGGATCTCGGCGACGAACCGACGCGGGTTCTCCGCGGCAAGGAAGTGGCCACCGCGATCCAGCACGACGTAGCGTTCCATGCCCGGGTAGGCGCGGCGTAGCCAGCTCTCCGGTGGCACCGGCAGGTGCGGCTCATGCGGGCTGAGCACCGAAGCGGGCGCTGTGACCGCCTCGCCCGGGCCCAGCGGGGGTTCGGCCGCTGGCACGTACCACCGCATGGAACTGCCGATGGTCTCGGTCAGCCAGTAGATCATCACGTTCGTGAGCAGCTCGTCCGGGCTAAGCCGGCCGCGCGTCGCCGGGTCGCTCCAGGTCAGCCACTTCTCAAGGATCCATGCCGCCAGCCCGACCGGGGAGTCGTTGAGCGCGAGGGACAGCGTCCGTGGCCGGGTCGCCTGCACATGGTCGTACGCGCCGACATCGCGGTCCCACTGGCTCGAGGCGGCTACGAAGGACTGCTCATCCGCGGTGAGCGCGTCGGCGGGAGCGACGTGCGGCGACATGGGGCTGGCGGTCTGCACGGCCAGCAGCTCGGGCGGGTTGCGCACCCCGAGCCAGCTGACCACCTTGCCGCCGATGTCGTCGCCGTGCGCGACGTAGTGCTCGTATCGCAGGTGCTCGGCCATGAGCAGGTGGAACAGGTCGGCTATCCATCGCCGGGTCGGCCGCCGGTCCAGGCACCGGTCGGAGAACCCGTAGCCAGGCAGCGCGGGCGCGACCACGGTGAAGCTGTCCGCGGGGTCGTCACCGTGCGCGGCCGGATCGGTCAGCAGGGACAAGACGCCGAGGTACTCCGCCATGGAGCTGGGCCAGCCGTTGCAGAGCAGCAGCGGCATCGGGCCGGGGCCGGCCCCAGGAACGTGCAGGAAGTGCAGGCCAACGCCGTCTACCGCGGCCCGGAACTGCGGTACCGCATTCATCCGGCGCTCATGGGCCCGCCAGTCGTAGCCGTCCCGCCAGTAGGCCACTAGCCCGGCGATGCGCTCGATCATGTCGTCGTCCTCGCCGGCCGGGTCGCCTGGCTCGCTGTCCGGCACGCTCTGCCGCGGCGGCAGCCGGGCAGCGGCGAGGCGCCGGGCCAGATCATCCAGGACGTCGTCGGGAATCGCGATCTGGAACGGCCCGGGCTCGGTCACAAGCGACACCCTATGTGTAGCCAGTTGCGCGGGCGCGTCACTGGAGCAGGCGGGCGCGGCAGGCTAGCTGGAGCGCCAGGCGCTGGTCGGCGTCGTCGAGGTCGACGCCGAGCAGGGCCGTGATGCGGCGCATGCGGTAGGCGACCGCGTTGCGGTGCAGGTGCAGCCGCTGGGCCGTCCGGTTGACCGAGCCCTGCTCGTCGAGGAACGCCGCGAGCGTCCTCACTGCCGTCTCGCAGCGGGCCGGGCCCAGGCGCTCGAGCGGCGCGAGCTGCGTGCGGACCGACGCCCTCGCCATGTCGGACGCGTACCACTCCATCAGCATCCGCTGTACGCCCGCCGCGTCGTGCGCGCCGACGCCGGGCGGCTTTCCCGCGGCCCTGGCTGCGATGATGGCGCTGCGGGCCTCGGCCGCGGCGGCGCGCAGGCCGAGCGGGCCTTCGTGTGGCGTGCTCACGCCGGCCCGCAGCCGCAGCGCGGAGAACCGAGCCGTGATCGCCTCAAGAGCACGGGAGGCGGAACGGGACGCTCGGGGTGACGCCTGGGCACCAGGGTCAGACTTCGTCATCCAGATGAGAACGATGGCACGCGCGATCCTGGACAGGTACCAGGTTCCGCCCGCGGCGGCGGCCGCGCCGAGCGCGGCCTGCCCGGCCGCCTCGAGCAGCTCGAACCGGCTGATCTCGTCCGGGGCGACGCCGGTCAGGTTGTCGGCCTCGATCCGCACCGCGACGTGCCATCCCGCGAGCGGTACGCCGAGCTGCCTGGCCCGCTCGAGCATGTCCTCGTTCAGCGACGATTCTGAGATCAGCAGTTCGGCGAGGAGCTCGGAGCGCGACCTGATCGGCAGCTCGCGCGCCTTTGCATCGGCGTCGGCGAGCCGCGCGGCCGCATCAGCGGCCGCGCGGAGGACCAGCCTGGCGGCGATCGCCAGATCGCCATGCGCCTGCGGGGCCACGAGCTCGCGGATGCCGGGTTCTGGTGACCGCTCGACCGGGCAGCCCAGGCTGTCGGCGACCATCGCGCGCATCGTGTCCGGGTCGGCACCGGCCTGCTCGGCCCGCTCGACCGCGTCGATGCCGGCCGCCGCCCTGGCCAGCGCCAGCGCCGGTCCGCCGCCCACCTCGGTGAGCACGGCCAGCAGGAGCCCGGTGAGCTCGATCGTCGTAGGGACCCAGATCAGCGCGACGCCGGCGCGGGCCGCGATGTCGACGGCCGTCAGCGGCGGGCGCCATCGCTCGCCGGCGAACGCGGCCACCGCACCGACCCCGCCGAGCGCCGCCCAGCGCAGCGCCATGTCGAAGCGGTAGTCCGTCGCAGACTCCGAGGCGACCCGGCCGAGGATGACCAGGCTGCCCGGAGGCGCGCCCTCGAGGTCGGAGAACCGCTCGGCCAGCCAGACGCCCGCGACTGCGCGGTCACCGCCGACGTCATTGACGCGGACGAGGCCGGCCAGCGAGGGCGCGGACAGGATCGCGTCAATGCAAGTCATGCATCGTGATACTAGGCAGTCTGCATAGCTTTTGTTCGATCATTGGGCATCAGCGCCATTTCTTGCCTGGTGCCGTGGCTGAGACCATCGGCGGGTGGCGCCCTCCGTAGCATCGTCAGCAGCAGGCGCCGGCGCGCAGGTCAGGCTCGCCGTGGACATTGGCGGCACGTTCACCGACCTCGTCGCCGTTGACGCCGCGACCGGCGACGTCGTGCGGGCCAAGGCGGACACGACGCCGAACCTGACCGACGGCGTGCTCACCGCGCTCGAGAGGTCCAGCGTCCCAGGGGCGTCGATCGGCGCGTTCATCCACGGGACCACCGTCGTGATCAACGCGGTGACCGAGCGGCGCGGCGCGCCGACCGCCCTCGTCACCACGCGCGGGTTCCGCGACGTGCTCGAGATCGGCCGCGCCAACCGGCCCGACCTGTACAACCTGGCCTACGCCAAGCCGCCGCCGTACGTCCCGCGACGCCTGCGCTTCGAGATCGCCGAGCGGATGACGCATCTCGGCGCCGTCGCGCAGCCGCTCAGCGACGATGATGTCGGGGCGCTCGCCGCCCGGATTGCCGCCTGCGACGTGCGCGCGGTCGCTGTCTGCCTGCTGCACTCCTGGGCGAACCCGCGGCACGAGCAGCACCTGGCCGCGGCCCTGCGCGTGCGGCTGCCCAGCGTCGCCGTCGTCGCCTCGCACGAGATCAGTGGCCAGTGGCGCGAGTACGAGCGGACCAGTACCGCCGTCCTGTCCGCATACGTTCAGCCCGTCGTCGCCGGCTATCTCGCGTCGCTTGAGGCCGCGCTCCGTGGTCAGGGCGTCGCGGCTCCGCTGCGCGCCATGCGGTCGAGCGGCGGCGTCAGCTCGTTTGCCAGGGCTGCGCAGGCACCGATCGCGCTGCTCGAGTCGGGTCCTGTGGCCGGTGTGATGGCTGCCGCTGAGCTCGGGCGACGACTCGGAAACGCCAGCGTGCTGACGCTGGACATCGGCGGGACCACCGCCAAGACGTCGGCGGTCCGCGACGGCGAGGTGCGGATCGACACGCTGCACCACATCGGCAAGACGCCGACCTCGGCCGGCTACCCGGTCCAGGTCCCGACCGTGGAGATCATCGAGATCGGTGCGGGCGGCGGGTCCGTCGTGTGGTCGGACCAGGCGGGCGGCCTGCACGTCGGCCCGCGCAGTGCGGGCGCCGACCCTGGCCCTGCCTGCTACGGGCGCGGCGGCGCCGAGCCGACGCTCACCGACGCGAACCTGCTGCTCGGCCGCCTGGACCCGGACTACTTCCTCGGCGGCACGAGGACCCTGGATGCCGGCGCGGCCGAGAAGGCACTGGCCGCGCTGGGCGGCAGCATCGGAACCGACGCCCGGGCGGCCGCCCGCGGCGCACTGCGGTACGCGGTCGCCCAGATGAGCCACGCGCTGCGGCTGGTGACGCTCCGGCGCGGCCACGACCCGCGGGACTTCGGCTTCGTGGCCTATGGCGGGGCAGGCCCGCTGCACGCCGCGCTGCTGGCGCGCGAGCTCGGCATCTCCCGCACCGTGATCCCGCCTGGACCGGGCCACTTCTCCGCCTTCGGCATGCTGGCCAGCCCGCTGCGCGGCGAGGCGGTCCGTACCGTGGTCGGGCCGCTGGAGCACATCGACCTGACGGCCGCGTTCGCCGGGGTCGAGGCCGCGGCGCTCGCCGAACTCGGCGGGCGGGCCGCGAAGGTGGCCAGGTATGCCGAGCTCAGGTACGCCGGGCAGGAGCACACGCTCGAGGTCCCCGTTCCCGACCCGCCCGTGCTTAGCTCATCAGCGCTCGACGACATCCGAGCCGCGTTCGAGCGGCGCTGCCTGGACAGCTACTCGTTCCGGCTCGACGCGCCGCTCGAGGTCGTCGCGCTCCGGGCCAGCGCGACCGAGCCGGCCGCGCCGATCAGCTGGTCCGACCACACCGATACCGGTTCCCGGCCCGCGGCCAGGAACCGCGTCGTCGACCTTGATCCGTACGGACCTGCGCAAGACGTCCCCGTCCTGGTCCGTGCCGAGCTGGCGTCCCGGGTCGCCGGGCCGTGTGTCATCGAGGAGCCAGCCGCGACGACGCTCGTGCTGCCGGGACAGCGCGCGCGCCAGGACGCCGACGGCAACCTGATCCTGGAAGAGTCATGACCGACCGGTTCACCATAGACGTGCTGCGCGAGGGCTTCGCGGCTATCAGCGACGAGATGTTCGTGTCGCTGCAGCGCACCTCGCAGAGCCCGATCATCTACGAGGTACTCGACTTCGCCGTCGGCATCTCCGATGCCGACGGCGAACTCGTGTCGCAAGGCAATGGCATCGCGGGTTTCCTCGGCCCGCTCGGCGACGCGATCAAGGAAACCATCGCCAGGCATCCAGGCCTGCGGCCAGGCGACGTGATCATCGCCAACGACCCGTACGCGGGCGGCGGCACGCACCTGTCCGACGTGGCCCTCGTCCGGCCAGTGTTCTGTGCTGATGAGTTGGTGGGGTTCGCCGCGGCCAAGGGTCACTGGACCGAGGTGGGAGGCAAGGACCCCGGATCGTGGACCGCGGACTCGCAGGACGTCTACGCCGAGGGCCTGCAACTGCCGTTCGTGCACGCCTACCGGGGCGGCGAAGCCGTGCAGGACATCCGCGCCATTCTCGCCGCCAACAGCAGGCTGCCCGAGATGGTCCTCGGCGACCTGACTGCCCAGGCCGCGTGTCTCGAGGTCGCGGAACGCCGGCTGCTCGAGATGTGCGACCGCTACGGCGTGGGCACCGTCAAGACGGCCATGAATGCCGTGCTCGAGCGCAGCGAGCGGCTGTGCAGGGACGCGCTCGCGCGGATACCGCACGGCGTCTTCACGGCAGAGGACTTCACCGACACCGACGGCCTCGGCAACGGCCCGTTCGCTGTGCAGGTCCGCGTCGAGGTGACCGGCGAGGGCGTGACGTGCGACTTCACGGGCAGCCACGCCCAGGTGCCAGGCCCGATCAACTGCACCTGGTCTGGACTGGTCTCCGGCGTGCGCACCGTCTTCAAGGCGATCACCGACCCCGCGGAACCCGCGACCGAGGGCTGGTTCCGCCCGCTGACCATCATCTGCCCGCCAGGCAGCATCTTCAACGCCACCCGGCCGGCTCCGGTCGCGGCCTACTTCGAGGCCACGGAGATGGCCTCTGACCTGGTCTGGCACGCGCTCGCCCCGGCGTTCCCCGACAGGCTGCCCGCCGGCACGTTCGTCTCCGTGTGCTCGACGTCCCTCGCGCTGACCCACCCGGACACCGGCGAGCAGACCCTGCTGGTCGAGCCGCAGCCGGGCGGGTGGGGAGCGACCAGCGACGCGGACGGCCAGCACGGGCTGGTCTCGGTCGGCGACGGCGAGACGTACACGATCCCCGTCGAGGTCGCCGAGCAGCGTTACGGCGTGCTGGTCGAGAGGTTCGGCTTCGACATCGTCGAAGGCGCGGGCGCCGGGCGCCGCCGCGGCGGCCGCGGGCTGGTCCGCGAGTACCGGATCTGCTGCGACGAGGCGCTGCTGACGGTGGCGTGGGGCCGTCACCTGTACCCGCCGTGGGGTGCCGCCGGCGGCATGGACGGTTCACCCAACTACGTCGAAGTGCTGCGCGACGGCGAGCCGCTCGGACCGAGGTTCGGCAAGGTGTCGCGGATGCCGCTGCGTCGCGGCGACCTGGTCAGGCTCGTGACGGGCTCGGGCGGTGGCTACGGCGACCCCCGTGAGCGTGAGCCAGGCCTCGTCACCGCTGACGTGCGCGACGGCCTCATCACCGCGGCCGAAGCGGCCGAGTATTACGGCCACGAGTCACCGGGCGCGTCCTGTTAATCCCATAAGAAGCGGAGCCGAATGATGCACTGTGCGTATAGGCACAGACAATGTCTCGTAGGTAGCGTTTCACCATGAAGCGCCTGCTTGACGAGCCTGCGCTGCGGTCGCTCGCCCGCGGCTGCGCTGTGCTCGGCACCGGGGGCGGCGGCGATCCGCACATCGGGCTCCTGCTCGCGCTGCAGGCGCTCGCGGAGGTCGGGCCGACCGAGCTTGTCGACCTCGACGACCTCCCGGCTGACGCGCTGATCATGCCGTGCGGGATGGTCGGCGCGCCGACCGTGCACATCGAGAAGATCGAGAACGGCGACGAGGGCGCTGTCCTGCGCGACCACCTCGAACGGCTCACCGGCCGCACCGTCGCGGCGCTGATGCCAGCGGAGATCGGCGGCTCCAATGGCCTGCTGCCGCTCACGTGGGCGGGGCGGATGGGCCTGCCCGTCGTCGACGCCGACGGCATGGGCCGGGCGTTCCCGCTGATCCCGCAGGTCACCATGCACCTCGCCGGCATCGACCCGAATCCCGGCGTGATGACGGACGAGCGCGGCAACGTGCTGGTGTTCAGCGCCGTGTCCGGCGAGTGGATGGAGCGGCTCGAGCGCGCGGCGGCCGTGGAGTTCGGCGGCGCTGGCGCGGCCACCGAGTACATCATGACGGTCGGGCAGGCGCGCGACGGCGCGGCGGTGCGCGGCACGTTCACGCTGGCCATCGACATCGGTGACGCGCTGACCGGCGCGGTCGGCGACCCGATCGCGGCGCTGGTGTCGGTGACCGGCGGCTTTCCGCTGATGACAGGCAAGGTGACCGACGTCGAGCGGCGCACGACCAAGGGATTCGTCCGCGGCTCGGTCGTCGTCGAGGGCCTGGGCGATGACGCGGGGCGGCTGCTCAGGCTTGAGATTCAGAACGAGAACCTCGTCGCGCTCGAGCAGGGCAGGGTGCTCGCCTCCGTGCCTGATCTGATCACCGTCCTGGACAGCGAGACCGCCGACGCGATCCCCACCGAGCGGGTGCGGTACGGCCACCGCGTGACCGTGATCGCGATGGCGTGCGCGCCGGTCTGGCGGAGCCCTTTCGGGCTGGAGATGGCCGGGCCGCGCGCGTTCGGCTACGACTTCGACTATGTGCCCGTAGAGGAGCTCGCGAGTGTCCGCGCTTGACTACCGGCTAGGGATCGACGTCGGCGGTACCAACACCGACGCGGTGATTCTGGACCGCGCCGACCAGGTGCTCGCCAAGGCGAAGGTGCCGACGACGAGGGACGTTACCGGCGGGATCGTCGCCGCGCTCGACGCGGTGATTGGCGGCTCCGAGGTGGACAAGTCCCGGATCACGCACGCGATGCTGGGCACCACGCACGCGACCAACGCGGTGCTCGAGCGCCGCAAGCTGCACCGCGTCGCGGTGATCAGGATCGGCGCCCCCGCCACGCTCGGCGTCCGGCCGATGTTCGGCTGGCCGGCCGACCTCACCGCGGTCGTTTCCGCGGGCGCGACGATCGTGGCCGGCGGGATCGAGTTCGACGGCAAGGACCTGTCGCCGTTCGACGACGACGCGGTCGCGGCGTTTCTGGGCTCGGTGGCCGGCCGCTGCGACGGCGTGGCGATCACCAGCGTGTTCGCGCCCGTCTCGCCGCGGCATGAGCTGCTGGCCGCGGAGATCGTGAAGCGCGAGCTCGGCGAGGTACCGGTGTCGCTGAGCCACGAGATCGGCTCGGTCGGCCTGCTCGAGCGGGAGAACGCCACGATCCTCAACGCTGCCCTCGCGGGCGTCGCTGGCGACGTCGCCCGCGCGCTCGGCGAAGCGCTGGCGGCGCACGACCTGTCGCCCGTGACGTTCTTCGCGCAGAACGACGGCACGCTGATGGCGCTCGACCACGCCCTGCGGTATCCGGTGCTGACGATCGGCAGCGGGCCGGCCAACAGCATCCGCGGGGCTGCGTTCCTGACCGGACGGACCGACGCGCTCGTCGCCGACGTCGGCGGCACGTCGACCGATGTGGGGGTGCTGGTGAACGGCTTCCCGCGGGAGTCCTCGCAGGGCGTGGAGATCGGCGGGATCAGGACCAACTTCCGGATGCCCGACCTTGTGACGATCGCGCTCGGCGGGGGGACGGTTCTCTTTGATGACGACGGGGCGGCTCGGCTCGGGCCGGAGAGCGTCGGGTACCGGCTCATGGACGAGGCGCTTATCTTCGGCGGCTCGACGCCGACGCTGACCGATAGCGCGGTCGCTACCGGGCGGGCGCTGCTCGGCGACCCGTCCCTGGTTGAGTCCGCCCGCCCGTTGCTTGAGGCGGCGTCGTTGGCGTCCGATATCGAACTCGCGGACGCGATCGACCGGGTGAAGACCGCCAAGGGTGACCTCACGCTCATCGCGGTCGGCGGCGGGAGCATCCTGATCCCGGCCGAGCTGCCGGGGGTCAGCGAGGTCATCCGCCCCGACCACTTCGACGCTGCAAACGCGATCGGCGCCGCGATCGCCTCGGTCAGCGGGCAGGTTGACAGGATCTTCCACTTCGGGCCGGGCGGCAGGAAGGCCGCTCTGGACGAGGCCAGCCAGGAAGCCAGGGACCACGCGGTCGCCGCCGGCGCCGACCCCGGCACGGTCCAGATCGTCGAGCTGGAGGAGATCCCGCTCGCCTACCTCACCTCACCCGCCGTCCGGATCAGAGCCAAGGCGGCGGGGGCCCTCGGCGGCCTATACGCATACTCACCAAGTCAGCACTAGAGGTGGTGTCATGAAGAAGCAGAGAGTCTGGGCAGCGGCTACCGCCGGCGGAATCGCCATCGCGCTCCTCGCGGCGGCGTGCAGCGGCAGCACGTACAGCGGCAACAAGGGACCTAGCAAGAAGCCCGCGTCGTCGGCGGTGTTCACGTATGACACCTACACGCAGGTAATCGTCGACGGCTGGGACCCGGCGACCGAGTACTCCAACGGCATCATCGCCATGAGCAACATGTACGAGACGCTTACGCGCTACAACCCGGTTACGAAGACCGTCGATCCGCTGCTCGCAACCAGCTGGTCGCACTCCGCGAACGGCCTCACCTGGACGTTCCAGCTCCGCCACGGCGTGCATTTCCACACCGGCCGGCTGATGACCGCGCAGGCCGCGCGGGACGCCATCTTGCGCACCAAGAAGCTGAATGGCGGCGCGGCCTATATCTGGGGCGCGGTGAAGAGCATCGACACCCCGCGCCAGTACACGATGATCTTCCACCTGTCTTATCCGTCGCCGCTCGCCCTCGAGGCCTCGGCGGACTACTCGGCGTATATCTACGACACCCAGGCGGCCCGCAGCGGCAGCCTGACGAAGTGGCTGAACTCCCCACACGACGCGGGAACCGGGCCGTACACGCTGCAGACCTACAACAGCGGCCAGGAGTTCGAGGTCATCCTCAAGGCATTTCCCGGCTACTGGGACGGCTGGAAGGGTGAGCACTTCAAGAAGGTCGTGTTCCGCGTGGTCCCGCAAGACACCACCGCGGCACAGCTGCTGCGGTCCGGGCAGGTCAACTTCGTCGAGCAGATGAGCCCGACCCAGTGGAAGTCGCTGAAGGGCGCGCCTGGCGTCAAGCTGGCGAGCGCGCCGTCCTGGCAGAACCTGCTGGCCCAGCTCAACGCGCCGGCCCTGAGTGAGCCGATCCGCCAGGCCATCTCATACGCGACCAACTACCCGGGCATTGTCGCGGCCCTGAGCGGTGCGGCCGTCCCGTCCAGCGGCATCGTTCCCGCCGGCCTTTTCGGCCACTTCAGCGACCTGCCCAGCTACCGCTACGACCCGGCCAAAGCAGCGAAACTGCTGAACTCGGCCGGGTACGGGCCCGGCAAGAAGAAGCTGAACCTCAGCCTCACCTACACGGCCGGCGACTCCAACGAGCAAGTCGTCGCCACGCTGCTGAAGTCCAGCCTGGCCAAGCTGAACGTCAACCTCACCGTGCAGCCGCTGGCCTGGGCGACCCAGTGGGGGAAGGGCAAGTCTCAATCGGCCAAGAACCGGCAGGACATCTTCATGGAGTACTGGTGGCCGGACTACGCCGACCCTTACTCGTGGTTCGTGAACCTGCTGCTTACCGAGAAGCAGCCGTTCTTCAACCTGTCGTACTACTCGAACCCGGCGCTGGACAAGCAGATCAACAGGGTGGAGTCGCTCGTCGCGACCGACCCGTCGAAGGGCAGCGCGCTGTACAAGACCATGCAGGTCGAGATCTTGAAGCAGGCGCCGATCGTGTTCTTGTACAACGCCAACTACCAGTACGCGATGACGAAGACGTTCTCCGGCTTCCAGGTGAATCCGGCGTACCCGAACGTCATCTTCACCTACAACCTCAAGCCAGCCGCGTAAGGGGAGGGCGTCTAGTCGATGCTGGTCTTCGTCGCGCGCCGGATCGCGCTGGCAGTCGTCGTGGTCGCGGGCGTCACCGTGGTGACGTTCGTGGTCGCGCACGTCGTACCCGGCGATCCGGCCGCGACCTGGGCCGGGCCGCACGCGTCGGCCGCCGCGATCGCGCGGGCGCGCGCGTTCCTCGGGCTGAACCGGCCGTTGGTGGTGCAACTCGGCTCCTACCTCGCCGGGATCGCGGGAGGGAACTGGGGCGTGTCCATCCACACGCACAGGCCCGTGTTGTCTGACTTGATGACGGTCGCGCCCGCGTCGCTTGAACTGGTCATCACCGCGCTGCTGCTCGCCATCGTGGCTGGCATTCCGCTCGGCCTGCTGTCGGCGAGGCGGCCGGGACGGCCCGTCGACCACGCCGTCAGGGCTGGATCGATTCTCGGCATCTCCATGCCGATCTTCTGGATGGCGCTGATCCTGCAGCTGATCTTCAGCCAGCGGCTGCACTGGCTGCCTGCCGCCGGTGAGTACTCACCCGGCCTGCTGTTCAGCCATCCGCTGGCCAAGCGGACCGGCTTTCCCGTCCTCGACTCCGTGCTTGGCGGCAACATGCCGATGCTCGGCAGCACGCTCACCCACCTGATCCTGCCCGCGGTCGTCGTGGCCGCCTACCCCGCCGGCCTGATCGCGCGCATGGTGCGCGCCCAGGTGCTCGACGTGATCGGCGACACGCACGTGCTCAACGCGCGGGCGCTGGGGTTCGGCGAACGGCAGATCTTCGGCCGGTTCGCGATGAAGCTGGCGTGGACCCCGGTCACGGCGGCCATCGCGCTCGTGTTCGGCTACTCGCTGGTGAACACGTTCCTGGTGGAGTCGATCTTCGACTGGCCGGGGCTCGGCAGCTACGCGGCAGCGTCGATCGCGACCCTGGACACGCCCGCCATCCTGGGCGTGACCTTGTTCGTCGCCGTCGCCTATGTCGTCGCGAACCTGGTCGTGGACGTCGTCCAGGCCGCCATCGACCCGCGGATCAGGTTCCGATGACCGAGGGTCAGCCGATGATCGAGTCCCCGACAGTCAGGCCGTCGCGGGGGGTTACGGGGGGTCGTCCCCCTGGGGCTGCACGGCGGGCGGGGGTCGCCGGCGGCAGGGCGCTGCGGGGGATCCTCGGCTCCAATCCGCTGCTGACGGTGGGCGGCGCGGTGGTCCTGCTAATCGTGCTCGTCGCCATCTTCGCCCCGCTGATCGCGCCGTTCCCCGGTGACGCGGGAACGGCAACCAATCCTTTCGCCGTGCTCAAGGCGCCATCGGCGGCGCACTGGTTCGGGACCGATCAGGTCGGCCGCGACATCCTCTCCAGGGTCCTGTTCGGCGCCAGGGTGTCGCCGGTTATCGCGATCATCGTGCTGGTGATCGCTTGCCTGATCGGCGTTCCGCTGGGGCTCGCGGCCGGCTTTCTGGGCGGCTGGGTCGACGAGGTCATCATGCGGGTCACCGACGTATTCCTCGCGTTCCCGCCGTTGCTGCTCGCGCTCGCGCTGGCCGCCGTGCTGCCCGCGAACCTGACCAGCCTGACGATCGCGATCGCGGCCGTGTGGTGGCCCTGGTACGTGCGGCTGATCCGCGGCCAGGCCGCCTCGGTGGCCGGCCGCCCGTACGTCGAGGCGTGCCGCGCACTCGGCATCTCCCGGGCGCGCATTATCTTCCGGCACGTCCTGCCGAACTCGGTCACGCCCGTGCTCGTCCAGGTGTCGCTGGACGTCGGCGGCGTGATTCTCACCGCGTCGGCGCTGTCCTTCCTCGGCCTCGGCGCCCAGGATCCTGTCCCTGACTGGGGGCTCATGGTCGCCCAGGGCGAGGGCTACTTCACGCCTGACTGGTGGCTGGTGACGTTCCCTGGCCTGGCCATCTTGCTGACCGCGTTCGCGTTCAACCTGCTCGGCGACGGCCTGCGCGACCTGCTCGACCCGAGGCGGAGCTTCCTGCCATGACGGAGATCGGGCGGCTGGGCGTCTCCGACCTGCGGATCTGTTTCGGCAGCCGGCAGGTCGTCTCGATCGATGAACTGCGGCTCGGCCACGCGGAGATACTCGGTCTCGCGGGGGAGAGCGGATCAGGCAAGTCCATGACCACGCTGGCGATCCTCGGCCTCGCGCATACGGTCGGGGCGAGCGTCAGCGGAAGCATCACGCTCGACGGCCAAGAGCTCACGGGGCTGCCGCAGGAGCGCCTGCGCGAGATCCGCGGCCGGCGGATCGCGGCGATCTTCCAGAGCCCGTCGACCGCGTTCAACCCGGTGTACCGGGTGGGAACCATTCTCACCAAAGCGCTGCGGCTGCACGGCGCGACCAGATCAGAGGCGCCCGACCGGGCAGCCGGCGCGCTGCGGCAGGTGTTGCTGTCCCCTGACCTCATGCGCCGCTACCCGTCCCAGCTATCAGGCGGTCAGCTGCAGCGGGTGGCGATCGCGCTCGCGCTAGCCCTGCGCGCCGAGATCCTGCTGGCCGACGAGCCGACCAGCGCGCTCGACGTCACGGTCCAGGCGGAGGTGCTGGACTTGCTCCGCGATCTGCGCGAGTCAATCGGCATGTCGATCCTGTTCGTCAGCCACGACCTGGCCGTCGTCGCAGAGCTGTGCGACCGGGTCGCGGTGATGCGCGAGGGCCTGATCGTCGAGCAGGGCCCGGCCAGCCAGGTGCTCTCAGCCCCTGCCGACCCGTACACCGCC
>DASUHI010000249.1:0-6114 GCA_036273575.1 Streptosporangiaceae bacterium
GCCAGGCATACTTGCGGGCATGGCCACCGAGCACAGCGACGCCACCGGGGTACCGGACGAATTCGACCGGAAGCTCCGCGAGCTCTACTCGGGCACGGCGGGAGAGGCGAAGTTCCGCGAGCCGTCGGCCGCCGAGCGCGCGAAGAGCGCGGCCAGCCGCCGGCGGGCGTCGCTGAGTTTGCGGAGGGCCGGCCAGGCGAGAAAGCTGCGCAGGCTCGCGACCTCCGGCCAGTCCGGGCGCCCAGTGGCACGGGGCAGGTCGTGGCGCAGGCTGCGGCGGCCCGCCAGCAGGCCTGAGCCGACGCGGCGCCCGGCTCCCGGTGACAGGCGCAGGCGGCTGGTCTCGCTCGCGAAGGCCGCGGGCATCCTCGTCGGGTTCGTCGCCCTGCTGCTCCTCATGCATGTGCTCGGGCTCGGCCCGCACTAGTGGACGTTCTCCCGGATGACTCGCACACGCCGCGACTTGGCGAGCAGATGCGGTTCGTGGCGGAGATCGGCAGGCTCAAGGGCGTGCTCAGGCAGACCGTCCTGGCCGGGGACGGGCTGAACCGGCGGGAGAACTCGGCCGAACACTCCTGGCACCTGGCGGCGATGGCGCTGGTGCTTGGCGGGCACGCACCGCCCGGCACCGACCTGGCCAAGGTCAGCGCCATGCTGCTGGTGCACGATCTGGTCGAGATCGACGCGGGTGACCTGTTCCTGTACGCAGACGCCGAGGCGCAGGCACGCCAAGAGGTCGCCGAGGCCGCGGCGGCCGACCGGATCTTCGCGATCCTGCCCGACGATCAGGCGGCGGAGCTGCGGCAGATCTGGGACGAGTTCAACGCACGGCAGACCATGGAAGCGAAGTTCGCCCGCGCGCTCGACCGTCTCCAGCCCATGCTCGAGAACCTCACGGAGGGCGGCGGCACCTGGCAGCTGCACGGCATCACCGCTGACCAGGTGCTGGCGGTGATCACGCTCATCGACGACGGTTCACCGGAACTCGGCGCGGTCGCAAGGGATCTTGTTAGCCAGGCGGTCACGGCGGGGATACTGCCGCCGCCTGTCACTGGCTGACCATCAAGGGAAAAAGATCAGCTTGACCGCGGCGATCACGCCGATGACGACAATGATGATCCGCAGCGCTAGCGGCGGCAGGCGCCGGCCGACCTTCGCCCCGGCCAGTCCGCCGGCCGAGGAGCCCGTGGCGACCAGCAGCACCACAAGCCAATCCACGTGGGCGAAGATGACGAAGACCACCGCGGCCGAACCGTTGACGATGGTGACGAGCACATTCTTGGCAGCGTTGATCCGCTGCAGGGTCTCGGTGAGGAAGATGCCGAGCAGCCCGATCACCAGCACGCCCTGGGCTGCCCCGAAGTAGCCGCCGTAGACCCCCGCCAGGAAGACCCCGGCGATGAGCGCGGGGCCGCCGTGATCGGCGGGCTCCTTGCCGCGGGCAGCCACCCACGCCGACAGCCTGGGCTGTACGACCACGAGAACGCAGGCCACGATGATCAGGGCGGGAACCACGACCTCGAAGACCCCCGCCGGCAGCGCCAGCAGCGCGCACGCGCCGGCCACGGATCCCGCGCAAGACGCGACGCCGAGCCTGATCAGCCGGCCCCGCTGGCCGGAGAGCTCCTCGCGATAGCCGAACGAGCCGCTCACGTTGCCCGGGACGAGACCCACGTTGTTCGAGACGTTCGCGACCACCGGCGGGAAGCCGAACGCCAGCAACGTGGGAAACGTGATCAGTGAACCCGAACCGACCACCGCGTTGATCGCGCCCGCCGCGATCGCCGCGGCGAGGATCGCCGCGATCTCCCAGCCACCCACGTGCGTCAGCGAGCACGCGCGGGCGGCGGGTCGTCCCGCCCGGCCGATTCTGCGGGGGGAACCGGGGGGTCGCCCCCCCGAGCCGATTCTGCGGGGGGAACCGGGGGGTCGCCCCCCCGAGTTGACACAGCTGCATGGGCCATCCAGCGAGACGCCCGGCGCTCGACGACGAGCGGGACGCCGAAACACCGCGACAGGTTCCGGGCGGTGAGCACCTGCTCCACCGGGCCGGCCGCGAGCACGGTGCCCCTGCGCATGAGCATCGCGTGGGTGAAGCCCGGCGGAACTTCCTCGACGTGGTGGGTGACCAGCACCATGACCGGCGAGCCTGGCATGGCGACCAGGCCCGCGATCCGCCGAAGCACTTCCTCCCGGCCGCCGAGATCGAGGCCGGCCGCTGGCTCGTCGAGGAGCAGCAGTTCCGGGTCGGCCATGAGAGAGCGCGCGATCTGAACTCGCTTGCGCTCTCCCTCCGACAGCGTGCCGAACCGCCGCCTGATCAGGTGCGCGCAACCGACGGCGTCAAGCAGGTCCACCGCGCGGGCCACGTCGAACGAGTCGTATTCCTCGCCGCCGCGGCCGAGCAGGCCGTAGCCGGCGGTCATCACCAGGTCGATCACCTTCTCACCGCGCGGCACCTGCTCGGCGACAGCGGCGCTGGAGATCCCTACCCGGCTGCGCAGGTCCTGCGGGTCGGCGTCTTGCACGGGCTCGCCGAGCACCTCGGCGAGGCCCTCGGTCGGAGGCACCAAGCCGGCCGCGACCTGGAGCAACGTGGTCTTACCCGCGCCGTTGGGCCCGACGATGACCCAGCTCTCGTCGTCCCTGACAGTCCAGTCGACGTCCCTGATGAGCATCGACCGATCGCGGCAGACGCCGACGCCGCGCAGGTACAGCACGTCAGCCGGCATCTGCCTCCTCCCGCCGCTCAGGGTGCCAGGAATCGACGAGCTGGCCGGCACCCGACGGGTCGCCTGACAGGCTCATCCAGTCGGCGTCCAGGCCGATGATCGCGATCGCCGCGGTGGGGAAGTCGACCGGGCTTCCGGTCAGGATCTCAGTCACGTCGGCGGCCGCCGGGTTGTGCCCGACGTACATGAGGCTGCGCACGCCGGGCCTTGTTTCGGCGAAGATCGCGAGGAGGTCCCCGGCGTCGGCCTGGTACAGCCGCGGGTCGTTGACGACCTCTGGCTCGCCGGCCAGTTCCTCGCTGACGTACTGCCAGGTCTGCCTGGCGCGTCTCGCGTGCGAGCAGAGCACAAGGTCGGGCACCAGGTCGCGGGCCGCCAGCCACTGCCCGGCCGCCGTCGAGTTCCTGCGACCGCGCGGGCGCAGCGCCCGCTCCACGTCAGGACCGCCTGGCAGCTCTCCCGCCTTGGCGTGCCGCATGACGATGAGCTGCCGGTGCGCTGTCATGGCGTCCATGCTCCCAGGCCAGCCTGGCGGTGGGCAAAGTCCGGCGCGCGGTAGCCGCGCGCCGGACCGCCGTGGTTGCGTGCCGTCAGGCTGTCGCCTTCTCTGCGGGCTGCTCGTCGTCGGCGGGCGCCGCCGGACCGCCGGCCCCCTCGGCGTCCGACGGCGCGATGCCGGTCTGGCGCCGCTTGGCGATCACGACCGAGGCGACCACGATCGCCAGCGCGCCAAGCGCGACGCCCACGCGCAGGCCGGTGTTGTCGGCGTACTTGACAACGCTGGTCGCGATCAGCAGCGAGACCAGGTTCATGACCTTGATCAGCGGGTTGATCGCCGGCCCTGCGGTGTCCTTGAACGGGTCGCCGACCGTGTCGCCGATCACCGTGGCCGCGTGTGCCTCAGACCCCTTGCCGCCGTAGATGCCGTCCTCGACCAGCTTCTTCGCGTTGTCCCAGGCGCCGCCCGAGTTCGCGAGGAAGACGGCCATCAGCACGCCGGCGGCGATGGCGCCGGCGAGGAAGGAGCCGAGCGGCACGTAGCCGAACCCGAAGCCGATCGCGATCGGCGTCAGCACGGCGAGCAGGCCCGGCGTGGCCAGTTCGCGCAGCGAGTCCTTCGTGCAGATGTCCACGACGCGCCCGTACTCCGGCTTCTCTGTGAAGTCCATGATCCCCGGGTGGGTCCTGAACTGCTCGCGCACCTCGAAGACCACCCGGCCAGCCGCACGGCCGACCGCCATGATCGCCAGTCCGGAGAAGAAGAACACGACGGACGCCCCGACGATGAGGCCGACCAGCGCGTTCGGCTTGTCGATGGACAGGCTGAAGGTGTTCGCGGCACTCCCGAGCGCGTCCTCCACGGTGGTGCGGAAGGCGCCGAAGAGCGCGGTGGCCGCCAGCACGGCGGTCGCGATCGCTATGCCCTTTGTGATCGCCTTGGTCGTGTTGCCGACGGCGTCGAGCCTGGTCAGCACCTGCGCGGCCTCGCCCTCGACGTCACCGCTCATCTCGGCGATGCCCTGTGCGTTGTCAGAGACCGGGCCGAACGTGTCCATCGAGACGATCACGCCGACCGTGGTCAGCAGGCCGGTGCCGGCCAGCGCGACGGCGAACAGGGCGAGCGTGGCGTTGCCGGTGCCGAGCAGGAACGCGCCGTACACCGCGGCGCCGATCAGCAGCGCGGAGTAGACGGCCGACTCGAGGCCGACCGAGATGCCGGACAGGATGACGGTGGCTGGCCCGGTGCGCGAGGCGTCCGCGATGTCCTTGACCGGGCGCCGGGTCGTCTCAGTGAAGTAGCCGGTGAGCAGCTGGATGGCGCTCGCCAGCACCAGGCCGATCAGCACCGCGCCGATGGCCAGCAACCGCGGGTTGCCTGAGTGGTGCAGGATCGCCTGGCTGGTGACGCCCGTCAGGTCGCTGTACTTCGACGGCAGGTACACGAACGCGGCGACGATGACCAGGGCGAGGGAGAAGATCGCGGAGAGGAAGAAGCCGCGGTTGATGGCCGTCATCCCGCTCCTGTCACCCTTCCGCGGGGCGACGAAGAAGACGCCTGCCATGGCCGTGAGCACGCCGATCGCCGGGACGATCAGCGGGAAGACGAGTCCCTGGGAGCCGAACGCGGCCTTGCCAAGGATCAGCGCCGCGACCAGCGTCACCGAGTAGGACTCGAACAGGTCGGCTGCCATGCCCGCGCAGTCACCGACGTTGTCGCCCACGTTGTCCGCGATGGTGGCCGCGTTGCGCGGGTCGTCCTCAGGGATGCCTTTCTCGACCTTGCCGACCAGGTCAGCGCCCACGTCGGCGGCCTTGGTGAAGATGCCGCCGCCTACTCGCATGAACATGGCGAGCAGCGCGGCGCCGAAGCCGAAGCCCTCGAGCACGCTCGCCGCGTTCGACTTGTAGATCAGCACGACCCCGGCTGCGCCGAGCAGGCCGAGGCCGACCGTGAACATGCCGGCGACGCCGCCGGTACGGAACGCGATCCGCATCGCGTTCCGCTCTCCTGTCTCCCGCGCTGCGGCCGCGACCCGCACGTTGCCGCGCACCGCGAGCGACATGCCGGTGAACCCGGTCAGCGCCGAGAACAGCGCGCCAGCCAGGAAGAAGATTGACCTGCCCCACCTGACCCCTGTGGTGTCCGCCGGCAGCAACAGCAGGACGAAGAAGATCACGACCACGAAGACGCCAAGGGTGCGGAACTGCCTGCGCAAGTAGGCTGCCGCGCCCTCCTGGACCGCGGTTGCGATCTCCTGCATCTTGGCCGTGCCCTGGCCGGCCGCCAGAACCTGCCTGACCAGCCAGCCCGCCATGGCCAGCGCGAGCACCGCGATGACGGCCACGATCGCAACCCAGGTCACGTTGGAGCCAGTCACGGTGGCCGCTCCGTCAGCCAGAGCGGAACCGAGCCTTGTCATTCATCCTCCTAAGCAGGGGAACCCAACACCAGGCCGGGCGGCATGCGCGCAGCAGCACATCAACCGGCCAGGTACGTCACGCAAACACTCCGCAATGTCATCAGGTCGCACATGGTGCGACGTCCGCACGTTTCACCACGTGGACACGCGTGCCGGGAGTCTACGCATCCGGGCGCCCGCGCGGGGCGCCGGGTCCGGAAGTCACGACGCTGCGACCAGTTCGTGATCAAACGGTAACTGACGAGAGTCTCGCATACCCGTGCCTTCTGCCGGCATGCCGGCCGAGTCAGGCAGGCGACCCGGCGGCCAGCGAGCCGGACAGCGGCCAGCTCATCTTCACACTCGTGCCAGTCTCGGTCTCGCTGATCTGGACATCGTCCGCGAGCCCGGCGATCACCGCGAGCGCGAAGCCCGGCGGCATCAGGTTGCCGTCCGCCGGCTTGGGCACCGGCCCGGGGGGG
>DASUHI010000250.1:0-5726 GCA_036273575.1 Streptosporangiaceae bacterium
GTGCGGCGCGGGCGCCGCCCGCGCCGCACTGGCCGATCTCAGGGGCGGCTGACCTGTGCCGCGATCACGTCGCGGTACCAGGCGAAGGACGCCTTGGGGATCCGCCGCTGGGTCTCGAAATCGGTGAACACCAGGCCGAACCGCTGGTGGTACCCCTCTGACCACTCGAAGTTGTCGGTGAACGTCCACTCGAAGTAGCCGCGCACGTCGACGCCGGCCTCGATGGCGTCGTGCACGGCCCTTACATGCCCGTCCAGGTAGCTGATCCTTGGCTGGTCGTCGACGGTGCCGTCACTGGCGACCTCATCGGCCACCGAGCAGCCATTCTCGGTGATGTAGACAGGCGGCAGCGCCGCTGCGTACCTGTCCCGCAGCGTAGTCAGCAGCTCGGTCAGCCCGGCGGGGATGATCGGCCAGCCGAACGCGGTCAGCGGGTAGCCACCGATCGGCTCCATCTGGAACGGCAGCGGCGAGTCCGGCAGGGCAGATAGCCTGGTCGGGTTGTAGTAGTTCACGCCGAGGCCGTCGACGGGCGCGGAGATCACCGCCAGGTCCCCGTCGGCCACGCAGTCCATGCCGCCAAGCCCCACGCCGAACGCCCCGAGGTCGGGGTAGCGGCCGAGCAGCACAGGGTCGGTGAACAGCCGGTTCTGCAGGACGTCGTACGCTTCCGCGGCCGCCACGTCGGCGGCGCTGTCGCTGGCGGCCCACGCTGGCGAGTAGCTGTTGGTGATCATCACCTGCCGAGCCCCCGCCGCCCGCAGCGCGGCGGTGGCCAGGCCGTGGCCGAGCAGCTGATAGTGCGCGGTCGGCAAGGCGCCGGTCATCAGCGCCTTGCCAGGCGCGTGGATGCCGAGCGCATATCCGAAGGCAGTCACCACGAACGGTTCGTTAAGCGTGATCCAAAGCCCGATCCGGTCGGCGAGCCGTCCGGCGGCCAGCGACGCGTAGTCGGCGAACCGGGAGGCAGTGTCGCGGCTCAGCCATCCGCCCTCGTCCTCGAGCGGCTGCGGCAGGTCCCAGTGGTACAGCGTGGGAACCGGGGTGATGCCGGCGGCGAGCAGCCCGTCGGTCAGCCGCTCGTAGAAGTCCAGGCCCGCCTCATTGGCCGGTCCCTTGCCGCCTGGCTGCACCCGCGGCCACGCGATCGAGAACCGGTACGCGGTGACGCCGAGGTCTGCCATCAGCGCGACGTCCTGTTCCCACCGGTGGTAGTGATCGCACGCCACGTCCCCGGTGTGGCCGTCCCTGATCACGCCTGGCCGGCGGCAGAACGTGTCCCAGATCGAGTCGCCGCGGCCGTCTTCTGCGACGGCGCCCTCGATCTGGTAGGCGGCGGTGGCGACGCCCCAGGCGAATCCGGGAGGGAACGCGGGCATCGGAAGGGCCGGCTGAGCTGGCGCGGGGGTCTGCGTCACCGGCCGATTGTAACCGGCGGTGCTGGTCACGATCGGGCTGGCCGCGAGCGCGCTCGCCCTGCCGCTACCTGCGCTCGGCGTGCTCCACGTGCTCTGGGCTCGCGGCGGCCGCGGGCACCGCGCCCATGATCATCGAGTCGCCCCTGAACAGCGGCGTGTCCCTGACCTGCCGTTCGATGGAAGCGGCCGACATCGTGTAGCCGATGAACAGCAGCAGCGAGACCGCCTCCATGACGATCCACAGCCAGTGTGACGCGAGCTGGGTGGTCCAGTCGTTGAGCCCGTGCAGCAGCGCGGGCAGCGTGATGCCGAACAGGATCAGCGGGATCCGGCGCCTGCGGTAGTTGACCCCCATACCGATGAAGAACGCCGCGATCCCGGCCCAGACCGCGTGCTGGAAGCCGTCGACGAACACCCGCTGGGCGAACGTGAGGATCAGCGGGACGTCGAGGCCTGCCTTGTGGTTGCCCTGCATCAGGTAGCTGGCCGTGTAGAAGACCGACTCCCTGACTCCGAACGCGAGGCCGGCGATCGTTCCGAGGAACATCCACACGCGCACGTCGAGGGTGGTTTTCCAGACCCAGCGGAGCAACAGGGCGCCGACGAGAATCGGCAGCGCCTTCGTGACCTCTTCGGCGAACCCGACACCGTAGATCCAGGGCAGCAAGTTATGGCTGGTGGCGGTCTGGTCGAGGGCGTCTTCCCATGGCAGCGTCACGATGGGGAGCAGCGCCATGACGGCGGCCACGATCGTGGCGGCCATCCAGCCGATCAGCCTGGTGATGTGCCCAGGCCTGATCAGCAGCCAGAACGCGACCGCCCAGAGCGGCGCGATCGCGAGACTGTAGGCCCAGCCAGGCGCGCTCAGGTCGCTGGTGGTGGAGAACAGCACGACGAACAGCGAGGGCAGCAGGCCGTAGGCGATCACGAGCAACCGGGATCCCTGCTTCCACCCAGGATCCTTCAGCCAGCTGCGGACAGGTACCAGGATGTGCACCGCGGTCGCGAAGTCGCCGCCAGGCGAGTCGAGCCTCGCGTGGTGCGCCGGCAAGTGCTGATAGGCGGGACTCGGGTGGTTGCCGGAGATGTCGCCGCGCCACAGCTCCTCGCGGTGCACGGCGCTGGGATGCCTGGTCGTGCCCGTGCTTGACGTCGAGCTCGCGGATTCGCCGTCGTATAGCTCAGCCGCGGCTGCCGAGCGCGGTTCGGTGTCCGCGGCGTCCTGGCCGGCCAGCTCGATGCGCAGTTCGGGCCCGCGCGGCGTGGCCAGGCGCACGTCAAGCGGCTGGCGCACCGAGACAGACGCGATGGGCAGCCCGCCGACGAACGTGCGTCCCTTGCCCAGGTCGTCGAGGACCCAGCCGTCAGCGCGCCACGTGACACGCGCGTGCTCGCGCGAGACGCTCGGATCGGACACGATCACCGCGTTGTCCGGGCTGCGACCGATCCGGGCTGACTGGCCGGGCCCGAACGTGAACGTCTGGCCAGCGAACGTGATCTTGAGGTCGCTCACTCGCCCGCCTTCCTGCGCGACCCGCCACGGATCATTGTGCACGGGCGGCGACGCCTCAGGGTACCGACACCTGGGCGATGGTCGATCACAATCCGTGAACGACCGGGCACGGCCTGGCGCTTCTAGCCCGCGCTGGCCGCGCTGGCCTCGCTGATCGCGTCGTCGACCTCGGCTTGCCTGGCGGCGAGCTCGGCCGCGTACTTCTCCTCGTCGATCTTCTCGGCGAGGTCCTCGTCCGCCTTCATCAGCGTCTCCAGGTCGCTATCGGCCGCGCCGAGCACCCCGAGGTCGGCGAACGCGTGCCTCACCTTCGGCCCCCACAGGCCGATGTCCCTGACGCACGGCACGATCCTGGTGAACAGCAGCGACCTGAACGCCTGCTGCACGGGCGACTTGTCGGTGAAGTCCATGCACTCCTCGACGTCGAAGTCGAGCCGCTCCCACACCTCCTGGGCGCGGAACCTGTTGTTCATCAGGTAGCAGCCCTCGATGAGGAACTCCTCGCGCTCGGCCCGCTCGGCCTCCGTCAGCTCGGCGTAGTAGTCGCGCAGCGCGAGCCTGCCGAATGCGACGTGCCTGGCCTCGTCCTGCATGACGTACGCGAGCAGCTGGGTGACGAGCTTGTTATTCGACATGTCCCTGTGCACGCCGAACGCCGCGAGCGCGAGGCCCTCGATCAGTACCTGCATGCCGAGGTAGGGGTAGTCCCACCGGCCGTCGGCGAGCGCCTCGGCGAGCAGCGTGGCGAGGTCGTCGTTGATCGGGTAGTAGATGCCGATCTTGTCCTTGATGAAGCGCTGGTACAGCTCGACGTGCCTGGCCTCGTCCATCACCTGGGTGGCCGCGTAGAACTTGGAATCCATGTCGGGCACCGACTCGACGATCCTGGCCGCGACCGTGAGCGCGCCCTGCTCGCCGTGCAGGAACTGGCTGAACAGCCACGACGACAGGTGCGTGCCGAGCTCGTCGCGCTCGGCCTGGTTCAGCTTCTCCCACTGCCGCGACCCGTAGATGGGGCTCAGCTCCTCGCTCTGCTCCATCACGTTCGTGGGGTCGACAGGGATGTCCCACTCAATCCGCTTGGTGGCGTCCCACTGCTTGTCCTTGCCGCGCTGGTAGAGGTCGAGCAGCCGGCCGCGGCCGTTGTCGTACTCCCAGTTGAACCGCGCCGCGCCGGTGGCGGGGACGTCCCATGTTCCGGGCTCGACGGTGCTGACGTAGTGGTCGTACGTGCTCATGGCGGCCCCTCGGGGAATTGGTACCCCGATATTACTTGCCGGTACTTTCCGCTGCCAGATGCCGACGGGCCGGCGCTGTGGTAGGGCGGATCCCTCTCGCCGCCGCGGGCCGCGCTACTGGTGCATGGGCCGCTCATGATCAGCGTGGCCCGCAAGCTCCAGCTGGAACGTCGAGTGACCCACGTCGAAGTGCCCGCGCAGGCAGTCCTGCAGCGCGTCGAGCATGACGCCGCTGCGGCCGTCCGCGAGCACGTCGGGATCGACCACCACATGTACCGACAGCACGGGCAGTCCCGACGTGATCGTCCAGGCATGCAGGTCGTGCACGTCCCGGACGCCGGTCAGGCCGGTCAGGTGCGTCCTGACCTCGCTCAGGTCGATCCCGCGGGGACTCGCTTCGAGCAGCACGTTGATCGCGTCAGCCAGCAGCCGCCACGTGCGCGGCAGGATGAGGACCCCGACCAGCAGCGAGGCGATCGGGTCGGCGCGGTGGAAGCCGGTGGTGGCGATCACGACCCCGGTCACGATCACGGCGACGGCGCCCAGCGCGTCGGACGCGACCTCGAGAAACGCACCCCTGATGTTCAGGCTCTCCGCCTGCCCGCGGCGCAGCACCAGCAAGCTCACGGCGTTAGCCGCCAGCGCGATCACGCCGAACACCACGAGCAGCGGCGAGTCGATCGACGGCGGCGCGATCAGCCGCCTGATGGCCTCGACGATGATAAAAGCCGACATGCCGAACAGGACGACGGCGTTCGCCACCGCCGCCAGGATCTCGGCCCTGGCGTAACCGAACGTCCGCCGCGGCGTGGGCGCGCGCGTCGCGAACAGCACGGCGAGCAGGGACAGGCCGACACCTGCGGCGTCGGCCGCCATGTGCGCGGCGTCGGCCAGCAGGACGAGCGCGCCGCTGACCCAGGCGCCGATCGCCTCGGCGACGGCGATCGTGAGCGTGATCAGCATGACGATCACCAGCGACCTGCTGTGCTCGCCGGTCAGCGTCAGCCTGGAGCCGTGGGCGTGCCCGTGCCCGCCGTGGCCGCGTCGTTCGCCGCCCCGCGCGGTCGTGTGCTCGGGCCGTTGACCCCCGCCGAGCTGCTCGCAGCTGGGTTCTCGGTCGTGGCCTTGACCGGTCATGACGGCGGCGACGTGTCCTCTCCCGGTGCGAGCAGTTCGTAGGCAGGGTTGATCATGACGGCGTCGGTTCCGCGCCTGCCGACCTGCCCTGTGAGCCTGACCTTCGCGCCAGGGTCGAGCCCAGGGATATGCGACCGGCCGTAGAACAGCGCCGTGAGCTGTCCTGTCGAGTCGACGACCTCGCACGCCAGCACCGTGTTGCGCTCCACCGGCCTGATCTCGCAGGCGTGCACGCGGCCTTCGACCCTGGCCTTGCCGCGCGCTGGCAACTCGCCGATGGGGGTGGCGCCCTTCGACGGCTTCGGCCGGCTGTACCGCGTGATCGCGCTCGCTTCCTCTTCGGCGGGGGCCGGCTCAGGGGGCGTGGGCGCGCCGAGCGCCGGCTCGCGGCCTGTCGCGTCGGCGTCCCGCCGCGCATCC
>DASUHI010000251.1:0-20287 GCA_036273575.1 Streptosporangiaceae bacterium
GTCCTCGACGAGGCCACCTTCGTCGAGTTGCACGCCAAGTGGGCACCGAACATCGTCACCGGCCTCGGTCGGCTGACGGGACGCACGGTCGGCGTGATCGCCAACAACCCGCTGCGGCTCGGCGGCTGCCTGGACGCGACGTCGGCCGAGAAGGCTGCCAGGTTCGTGCGGATGTGCGACGCGTTCGGCGTGCCGCTGGTGGTCCTCGTCGACGTTCCGGGTTATCTGCCAGGTGTCGGCCAGGAATGGGACGGCGTCGTCCGCCGCGGCGCGAAGCTGCTGCACGCTTTCGCCGAAGCGGCGGTGCCCAGGGTGACGCTGATCACCAGGAAGTCCTACGGCGGCGCGTACATCGCGATGAACTCCAGGGCGCTGGGCGCGACCAGGGTATTCGCCTGGCCGGGCGCCGAAGTCGCGGTGATGGGTCCCGTCGCCGCCGTGCGAATCCTGCACCGCAGGACTCTCGCCGCGGCACCGCCCGACCAGCGGCACGAGCTCGAGGCCGAGCTGGCCGCCGAGCACGAGCGCGAGGCTGGCGGGCTACTGCGGGCTCAGGAGCTCGGCGTCATCGACGAGGTCATTGAGCCTGCCAAGACCAGGCAGGCGCTGGCAGAGGCGATCGCGGCGGCGGCGCACGTCCGCGGCCAGCACGGCAACATCCCGCTGTAAGCACATGCCGGCGCGTGCCCCCTCCTCGGCGGCGCGAGGGCGATCGCCTCGAGAACGGTCACGGCGATCCTGCTCGGACTGGCGGGCTGCCTGGTCTCGCTCGCCCGCTAGCTGGCTAACCGTCGGCTCGCAGCACGACCTTGCCGCCTGCGTGACCGTTCTCGACGATCTCGTGCGCCCGCGCGGCCTCGGAAAGCGGCAGCTCGTGGCTCACCACGGCCCGCAGCGAGCCATCGCCGAGCCAGGCGGCAAGCCGTCTGGTCCGGTCGCCGTCGTCGCCGATCAGCACGCCGTGAAAGGAAATGTTCGCGTCGAGCAGCGGATCGAGGTCCAGATCTGGCGTCGCGATGGAGGCGATCTGGCCGTACGGCCGCAGCGCGCCGAGCGCGGCAGCGAGGTGCGGTCCGCCCACGAGCGCGGCTATGGCGTCGACCTGCCCGCCGGCCAGCTCGACGGCCTGCCCTGCGACATCGCCCGCCGCGTAGTCCGCGCAGCTGACCGCGCCGAGAGCGAGCATCTGCTCGTGCATGGCGCGCCGGCCGACGCCGATGGCCGAGATCCCGCGGCTGGCCGCCATCTGCAGCAGGAACAGGCCAACCCCGCCGCTGCCGCCCAGCACGAGCAGCCTGCCGCCAGCGCCGAGCGCCAGCCGGCCCAGCACGACCTCGGCAGTGCCGGCCGCCAGGGGCGTAGCCGCCGCCTGAGTGAACGAGGTCTCTCGCCCGATCGGCGCCACGAGACTCGCGTCGGCGACCACGAGCTCGGCATAGCCGCCGGCGCCGCCAGGGAAGTGCGTCATAGCCATCACCCGGTCGCCGACCTCGAGCCCTCCGGCACCCGCGCCCAGCCGGTCGACCACGCCGGCCACGTCATAGCCGAGGACGCACGGCGCCCGCAGGCCCGCCCAGCTGCCATCGGCCCTGTTGCTCGCGTCGACGGGGTTGACGCCGGCGGCGGCGACCCTGATCCGCACCTGGCCGGGGCCAGGTTCCGGCTCGCCGATCTCGGTCAGCCTCAGCTGCTCGGGCCCGCCGAATTCCCTGACGACGACGGCACGCATGATGTCCTCCCGGGCTGGCAGGGGTGTGGCATTTCCAGCGGCTGGCATCATAAGGCCATGGCGAACGAGCGCATCGAGGTGCAGCGGACTTTCAGGGCCGACCCGGCAGCCATCTTCCGCGTGCTCTGTGACCCGCAGGCGCACGTGGCCATCGATAGCGCGGGGATGCTGATGGACGCGACCGGCGACCCGGTCACCGCGGCCGGCGACTCGTTTGTCGTGCACATGGACAGGGAGGCGCTGAACGACTACCCGCTCGGCGAGTACGACGTGACGGTGACGATCACGACGTTCGACCGCGATCGGGAGATCGCGTGGAAGATACTCGGCGCCATCAGGCCCGCGATCGGCCATGTTTACGGCTACCGGCTCGAACCAGCCGACGGCGGCACGCTGGTCACGTCCTACTACGACTGGTCGGCCATTGATGACAAGTGGCGGAAAGCGGGCATCTTCCCGGTGATCTCGGAAGCAGCGCTGCGAGCCACGCTGGGAATACTGGCCAGGACGGTCGCACGCGGCTACGTCAACCCGTACGCCGTCGATCCGCACGCTTCCTAGCCGCGACGTTCAGGACAGGAGGTCCCGCGTGACGACGGCGTTCGTGCTGGGCGGCGGCGGGTTGCTCGGGGCGCACGAGGTCGGCATGCTGCGGGCGCTGACCGAGGCCGGGATCAGGCCGGACGTGGTCGTCGGTACCTCGATCGGCGCGATCAACGGCGCGTTCGTGGCGGCCGACCCTGACGGCGCCGCTGAGCGCCTCGGCGACCTGTGGCGCAGCGAGGCGATCAGGGAGGCGTTCAGCGAGAACCTGTGGGCCAGGGCGGTGCGGCTGGCTCGCTCCGGCACGCACCTGCACTCGATCGAGCCGCTCAGGCACATGCTCGCCAGGATGCTGCCAGTCCAGGACTTCAGTCATCTAGAGCTGCCGTTCCAGTGCGTCGCCGCGAGCATCGAACGCGCCAGCGCCTGCTGGTTCAGCACCGGGCCGCTCGTGCCCGCCATCCTCGCCTCGTGCGCGGTTCCCGGGTTGCTGCCGCCCGTGCGGGTCGGTGACGAGCATTGCTTCGATGGCGGCCTGGTCGACTCGATCCCCGTCGGCAGGGCCATCGCTCTCGGCGCCAGGACCGTGTATGTCCTGCAGGTCGGCCGGATCGAGAACCCGCTGCAGGTGCCGAAACGCCCGTGGGAGGTCGGGCTCGTCGCCTTCGAGATCGCCAGGCGGCACAGGTTCCACGAGGAAATGTCGCACCTGCCGGACGGCGTCGCCGTCCATCTGCTGCCCACTGGCGGAAATCCGCGCGCGCCGGAGCTGTCGCAACTGCGCTACCGCGACAAGACTATGGTCGGGGCGAGCATCGAGCGCGCCTACGCAGCCTCCGAGCGTTACCTCGCCGCGCTCGCCGAGCTCTGATAGCCCGGCTGGCGAAGCAGGCCGCGCCGTGTCCCAGAGGAGTTGCCCATGCTGCCGCCCAGGCTGATCAGGCGGCTGGTGCTGGCGCCGCTGACGATGGTCATCGCGGTCGCCGTGGGGCTGCTCTTCCCCCTGCTCGCGCTCCTCACCTGGATCTTCGACCGGCTTGTCCGGTCCAGGCCTGGGCGGCACCGGCCGCTTCGGTTGCTGTTCTTCGCGCTGGTCTGGCTTTTCGCCGACACCTCTGCCGTGTTCATGTGCCTGGGCTTGTGGATTGCGAGCGGCTTCGGCGGCCGCCTGCGCACCGAGCCGTACCAGTCCCGCCACTACGCGGTCATGCGGTGGTTCCTCGATCTGGTCTACCACGGCGCAGCACGCGCGTTCGGGCTGCGCATCGACGTCGACGAGCCTGCACAGACCGAAGAAGAACAGGCCGCAAGGCTGACCAGGCCCGTGATCGTGCTCAGCAGGCACGCCGGTCCAGGAGATTCCTTCCTGCTGGTGCGTCAGTTGCTGAGCGTGTACGGACGCCGCCCGCGGGTTGTCATGAAGGCGAGTTTGCAACTGGACCCAGGCGTTGATGTCGTCGCCAACCGGCTCCCGAACGTGTTCATTTCCCATGCCAGGACGGGCGAACGGTACTTCGTTGAGCAGATCGAGCGGCTCGCGCGCGGACTCGATGACGCCGGCGCCCTCGTGATCTTCCCTGAAGGCGGGAACTGGACGCCCGGGCGCTGGGACCGGGGCATCCAGCGGCTGGAGCGGCTCGGCAGGCGAGACCTCGCCGCCCGCGCCAGGGAGATGCCGAACCTGCTCACGCCGCGCAGCGGAGGCGCTTTCACCGCGATCGAGGCCTGCCCGCGCGCGGACGTGATCTTCGTGGCGCACGCGGGACTCGACCGGCTGGTCACGGTCGCCGACGTCTGGCGCAACCTTCAGGTCAATCAGACCATCCGTGCGAAGTGGTGGCGCGTCCCGGTCGACCAGGTGCCGCGCGGCATCGATCACGAGGCGCAGCTGCGCTGGCTGTACGACTGGTGGAAGGTCATCGACGACTGGATCTCGCAGAACCGTCCGGCGACCGAGCCAGCGGCGCAGCCTGTGGTTGCCGAGGCGGGCGAGGCGCCAGCCGCGGGAACCTAGCCTCAGCCGGGCGGCTGGAACGCCCTGGTGCTCGCCCGCGCCGCGATGTGCGCGGGTACGACCGTACCTTCCGGCAGGCCCTCGTCAGGCACTGGATCGCCCCAGCTGCTGATCAGCGGCAGCACGCCAGCCCACAGCCCGAGCACGGCGTCCCCGCTATCGCCGTCATCCGGCGGCCCGGACCTCACCTTCACCGACGCCTCGTCCAGCGGAACGGCCAGCAGCGCCGTCGCGGCGAGTTCCTTGCGGCTCGGCCGCCGCACGTAGTCCCACTGGCCGGGCGCCAGGTGCTCGGAGAGCAGCCGGAGACCGCGAAGCTTCTCATCGGGATCGCTGACATGACGCGGCGCGCCGTAGATCATCGCGCTGCGGTAGTTCACTCAGTGCTCGAACACCGATCTGGCGAGCACCAGTCCGTCCGCGAGCGTGATGGTCACGCACGCGAGGCCGCCCGCGTCCTGGCCGTCCTTGCCAGCCTGCAGGCTCCGGCTGGCGACGGAGCCGTGCAGGTAAAGCGTCTCGTCGTCGAAGCCGTAGGTGGTCGGGATCACCATCGGCGCCCCGTCCACGAGCACGCCCAGGTGGGCGATGAACCCGGCGCCGAGCACGGCTACCAGCTCGGCGCGGTCTGTACGCCCCTGCTCACGCAGCCTGCGGTGCCTGGTGCGAGCTGTTGCCGACAGTCCCCCGCGGGCTGCCGCGCGGGCGCCCGTTTCCTGCTTGCTCACGCGCAATGTCCTTGCTGCTGGCTGAACCGCCGATTATAGGGGGTGTCTCGCAATCCCTCAGCAGCGTTTTCGTCGTCGCCAATAGCTCCGCTATTCACTTCTCCTCCGCCTTACCGGACCGCCACCTGGGTCACCGCCCGCGTCCGCCAGGGATCGCGAGACACCACCTAACCAGTGGCGTGCAGCCAGCGGACCGGCGCGCCCGCCGAGGCGTGCCTGAACGGCTCGAGCTCCGCGTCCCACGCATCACCGAGCAGCAGCGCGATCTCGGCCTCCAACGACCCGCCCAGCGCCGGGTGCCGAGGGCCGTGCAGTTCCCTGATGGCTCCGAGCCGCTCACTGTCAGCCCCGGATGCGGCCAGCGTCAGAACGGCCCTGAGCCGGTTCTCGCTGATCATGACGTCGCCGTTGGCGGCCAAGCTCGCCGAGAACACGCCGAGGTCCGGGGTGCAGCTGTACCTGACCGCGTCGCAGCCTGGGCTGACGTCCTCGGTGACCTCGAACCTGAGCATGTTCCAGCTGGCCAGCGCCGAGGCGATCTCGCCTGCCGTGCCGGGACGGCCCTGCCAGTCAAGCTCGGTGCGGAGCGACCCGGGCGCCGCCGGCTGTTCGATCCAGTGCAGCTTGACGGGCACACCGAAAATCCCGGCCACTGCCCACTCAACGTGCGGGCTCAGCGCCGGGGGCGCAGAATGAATCTGCAGCACGCCGCGTACGGTCACCAGACCTCCCTGCCTGCCGGACGAGGTGCGTCTTCCCCAACGAACCTCGGCTGGCTGGCGGCGGTGAACGCCAACGCTGCCGCGTTGCTGCTGATACTCCAGAGACATTGTGCAGCATGAATCACTGCCGCACCAGCACCGGCTCGCCGTGTCGTGACGGGGAGGCCGTGTCGTGGTGTGATGGTGCCGTGGTGTCAGAGGATGCCGCCCTGGTTTTTGTGGGCGAGATGTACGGCATCCAGCTTGACCAGCTGGCCGTGCTGCTGGGGGCGACGCCGAGGCGGGCGGCAGCGCAGGTCGCCAGGTGGCGGGCGGCAGGCACTGCGGAGGCGGCCACGCTCAGCGCGGGTCCGCGCTGGGTCTGGCTGACCAGGGCCGGGTTAGCGGCGTGCGGGCTGCCGTACCGGGCGGCCGCACCAGGGTTATCGAGGCTCGCACACCTGCGCGCGGTGACCGCGGCCAGGCTCGCGCTCGCCGCGACACCGCAGGCCACCGCCGGCGGCGCGTACTGGCGCAGCGAGCGCAGGCTCCGGGCCAGGATCGGCGGCAGGATCGGGCTGCGCGAGCATGTCCCCGACGCCGAACTGCACTGGCCGGACACCGCCGCGCTGTCCTGGGCCGGCGAATGCTGGGCGATAGAGGCCGAGCTCACGCCGAAGACGGCCGCCAGGACCATGACAATCATGCGCGAGCTGCTGACCAGAACAGGCGACTACGGCTGCCCGGCCGCCGACGTCCTGGTGCCGGGCAGGCCACCTCGCCACGCGAGGGCGATCTACCTGTGCACGACCGCTGCGCTGCCGGTGGTGAGCCGGGCCAGGGACGGGCTAGGCGCCCTCCGCGACCGGGTCGAGATCAGGCGCCTGCCGGCCGCCGCCGACTTGCGCCCGCATCTTGCGAGCGTGCAGTGATAGCGCGCTGGCTGAGCCTGCTCGCGGCCCGGGCACTGCTGCGGGCAGCCACGCTGGCCCTTGCCTGGATCGTGGCGGCGGCGGCCGCGGTCGCGGCGGCGCCCGTGTCGATCGTGGCGGCCGGGGCCTACGCCGCCGCGTCACTCGGCGGCTGGCAGCCGCGCAGGCTGCTGGTCGCCGCCGCGTGGTGTGCTCCGATGGTCGCGGTCTGGCTCGCGTGGATCGCGCGGACGACGCCAGTCTGGCCTGACCTGATGGCCGCCCCCTACCACGCGTGGCTGACCTGCTGGCGGCTGGTCAAGGCGGGCGACGTGGCCCGCGCCGCGGCGACGCTCGCCCCTCCGGCGATCCCGCTCGGCCTGGTCGCGGGAGCCGTGGCGTGGCGGTATCGCATCGGCTCGCTCAGCTCGGGAGCCGGCGGCCTGTCCCCTGGCTCCGCTGTCGCGTTCGACCAGCGGCAGTGGCGGCACCAAGTTCGCTCGGCCAGGGCAAGGATCAACGCCCCAGGCTCGGTGCCGCTGACGGTGCGCGGCGACCTGCTGATCGCGGGCGCGGTAATCAGGACCGTCGGGCACCGCGCCGGACGGCTTGCCGCGATCGGCTACCAGCGCATGCGATCCCATCAGGTCGTCGTCGGCACGACGGGGACAGGCAAGACAACCCTGTTACTTCGCCTGTGGGCCGCGTTCATGGCCACCGGGCTGCGCCGGCACGCGGCGGGCCGCGGCGCGCCGCCGCTGCTGGTCGTCCTCGACTGCAAGGGCGGCGGCGACGCCCGCCGGATCGCTGAGCGGTTCCGCCGCGTACTGCGCGAGGCCGGCGCCCGGTCGACGGCCATCTGGCCAGACGAGGCAGCCCTGTCGCTGTGGGACCTGCCGCCGCGGCAGCTCACCACCACGCTTGTCGACCTCATCGAGCACGGGACCGGCGCGGCGGCTTATTACGCCGACGTGCTGGAGGCGCTGACTGGTCTCGCTGTCGAGGCGCCATGCGGACCGCCGCGCAGCGCCGCTGACCTGCTCGAGCGGCTCGAGCCCGGCTGGCTCGCGACCGCGTATGCCGCCTCGGGCACGCCGGCCGACCACGCCGTCATCAGATCGGCGGGCAGGCACCTCGCCGACGCGGCGCTGCGGTTCCGCACCTTGTTCCGCAGGCTCGGCCCCGGGCTCGACGGGCCTGGCGGCTTCGGCGACGCCGATGCCTGGTACTGCATTCTCGAGGGCACCGACCAGATCCCGGTGGCCGAGGGGCAGGCCAGGGCGCTCACCGACCTGCTCGCGACCTTCGCGGTACGCGGCCGGCGGCGCGAGATCTTGCTGGCCGTCGACGAGTTCTCCGCGGTCTCGCGGCGGCTGCCGATCTGGCAGCTCTACGAGCGCGCCAGGTCACTCGGCCTCGCGGTTCAGGTGTCGGCGCAGTCCTGGCAGGGCCTGGCGGCCACGCAGGACGAGCGGCACAGAATCGCCGCGTCGGCCGAGGGCGGGATCTGGCTGCTGCGCACGCCGCACCCTGAGCCGCTGGCCGCGCTGGCCGGAACTCAGAAGGCGATCGACACCAGCAGAATGCTCGGCAGGTTCCCGCGCTGGCGGAAGCAGGGCTCGTCCAGGCTGACCGACGTCCCGGTCGCCGACCCGGCCATCATCCGCGGCCTGGACGTCGGGCAGGCCGCGTACATCTATCGCGGCGGCGTGACCTACGTTCAGGTCAAGCGCATCGTCACGGCCCCGGTCGCGGTGAAGGGCCCGGCGGCGGGTACGCGGGCCGGCGGATCCGCCGCCCGGCGGGAGAGCGCTGGCGCCGGATCGCGCCCAGGACGTCAGGACAGCCTGCCCGACGTGAGCGAGGTGCTCGACGCGGCGTTCGGCGGTGATCCGAGCCGCACGCGCGGGACGCCAGAACCAGTCGCGGGGCCGGAGCCAGGATCATGAGCGGGGACCCGTTCACCACGCTCGGGCTGGATAGCGCCGCCAGCCTGACCGATGACGACGTCAGAGTCGCCTGGCGCCGGGTCGCGGCCGCGACCCACCCGGACCGGGCAGATGGCGGCGACCCGCAACGGTTCGCGATCGCGGCGGCCGCGTACACGGAGCTTCGTACCGGCTACGGTCGCGGCGAGGCCAGGGCCGGCCTCGAGCGGGCACGACATCCTCCACGACCAGGCCCCGCGAGCTCTCGGCTCTCGCTCCGGTCACGGCTAGCCGCCAGGGTGGCCATGCGGGTGATCGTTGCGGCAGCAGCGGCGACCCTCGGGGTCCTCGCGGCCCGCGGCGGGCCGGCCGGGCCAGCGCTCGCCACCGGCGCGGCGACCTGGCTGGCGGTCACGGCCCAGCGCGACGTGGGCGCACTGGCCGCCCGGCGCGGTCAGCCAGGATCCGGGCCGGTGGCGACCGGGCGAGCGGGGTCAGCAGACCAGGCCGACCACGAACCCACGTAGAGCGCGGCCCGCACGCCGGTCAGGTGCAGGGCAAGGACCTCCTGGGCCGCGGTCACGCCAGAACCGCAGTAGGCGCCGACGGCCGGGGCATCGCCCCCGCGCAGGCCGCCAGGCCCGGGCAGGCCGAGGCCGCGGAACCGCTCGCTGAGCTCGGCTACCGGCAGGAACACGCCGTCGCCGCTGACGTTGCCTGTGGCCGGGGCGCTGATCGCGCCTGGAATGTGCCCTGCCGCCCGGTCGATGGGCTCGACGTCACCGCGATAGCGCTCGCTCGAGCGCGCGTCAAGCAGGAACCCCGATCTAGCGGTCCTGGCGGCCGCTTCCGTGCCGAGCACCGGCATGGCGCCACCCGGACCCGCGGTGAAGTTGCCGCCTGCCGGCTCAGGCGCACGTGTGGTCAGCGGACGGCCGACGGCCGACCACGCGGCCAGGCCGCCATCTAGCACCGCGACCTGCTCGTGGCCGAAGTACCTGAGCAACCACCACAACCTGGCCGCGATCGTCGAGCCGGCGTCGTCGTAGACGACCGCGAGCTGGCCGTCGTTCAGCCCGGCCGCGCGCATCGCCGCCTGGAACACGTCCCGCCCGGGCAGCGGATGCCGGCCCCCGTCGCCCGAGCCCGGCGGTCCCGCGAGCTCGGTGTCCAGGTCCACGTAGACCGCCCCGGGCAGGTGACCAGCCTGGTACGCCTCAATACCAGGGGGCCCGCCGAGCCGCCACCTGACATCGAGCAGAGTCGGCACAGAAGAGGCGAGCACTGCGGCGAGATCCGTCACGCTGATCAGCGGGCCGGCGTGTGAGCCAGTCACTGTGGATAACCTCCGGAAGACTGTGCATAACCAGGCCGGACGCGGTGCAGTTCCCGCCGTTACCTGTGGACAAACCTGTTGGCTGCCCCTATCAGCCGGCTAGCACCGTCAGCTGCCGGGCACCGCCAGCAGCGGCACGAGCTGATCAGCCGGTGTCAGCGAGCCGTGCATGCCCGCGAGCGCGGACTCGCGCGGCTCGGCCACCGTCGCGACGATCGCGGCGGCGCCGGACGGGGCCACGATCACGTCCCCGATCCGCGCCGCGAACGCATCCTGCACCGGTCCGAACCAGCCGTCGGCGATCGCCTGCTCCTTGCTCACCACCCAGGCGCGGTCGCCGAGTATCTCCGCCCAGGTGCGCAGCACGTCACCGGCGGCACCAGGACGGCAGTACAGGTGCCTCGCACGGGGCTCGCCGCCGAGCAGGGCCACGCCGTCGCGCAGCGCGGCCATCGCGTCGACGTCGACCCGGTCGGCCTGCGGCACGTCGGTCATCCCATGGTCGGCGGTGATGTAGAACGCGGTGCCGTGCGGCAGGGCCGCGGCCAGCTGCTCGGCCAGCCTGTCCACGTGTGCGAGCTGGTACTGCCAGGCGTCCGAGGTGCAGCCGAGCACGTGCCCGGTCGCGTCGAGGTCGCCGTAGTAGACCATGGCGAACGCGGGCGACGCCGTCGCCAGCGCGGCAGCCGACCGCGAGACGAGCGCCCCCAGCGTGTCGGCGGCCAGGAAGTCCGCCCCCCGCATCGCCGCGGCCGACAGCCCCGATTTGCGGAACGCGCCGGGAGCGGCGCGGAACGCGGCCACGCCGGCCGCGGCCGCCCGCTCGAAGATCGTCGTGCCCGGCTGCCAGGCGACTGGGTCTACGCTCGCATCCCAGCGAAGCGCGTTGAGCAGCTTGCCAGAGCCTGGAATGGCCACCTGGTATCCCAGCAGCCCGTGCTGGCCCGGAGGCCTGCCGGTGCCGATCGCGCCGAGGCTGGTCGCCGTCGTGGCCGGGAATCCGGCGGTCAGCGGGGCGGCGGTCATGGCCAGTTCGGACATGAACGGGGCGGCCGCCGGGTGCGCGCTGAGAAGTTCCCAGCCGAGCCCGTCGACAAGCAGCAGGCAGACCCGCTGGGCGTCGGGGAGCTGCAGCGGGTTCGGTTCCCCTCGCACTCCCAGCGACGCGAGCAAGGACGTCGCGAGCGCGTCCAGGCTCGATTCTGCGTACCCCGGCAGCGTCGGCTCGACGGTCTGAGTGGTCATGAGCTGCTCGTGGTCGACGACAGCGCCTGCGCGAACGCGAGCACCTGCTCGACCGCCTCCGCCCCGTCCGCCGCCTCGCTGATCCGCATCGTCACGTCGTCCGACGTGATCGCGCCCGTGTAGCCGTGGTCGGCCTCGCAGTTCTCGTCGCCGCAGTGCGCAGGCTCGAGCTCCATATGCCGCAGCGAGTTCCAGCCGATGGTCAGCACGATCTCCGACGGCATCGTCACGCCGCGCTTGTAGGCGGCCGGATCAGGGATCACCCTGGTGAGCGCCACCGTCGAGATCCGCGAGCAGCGGATCGCCTCGGTCGAGGTCTCCGCCTGCGGTCTGGAGTCCGGCACGTTCTCGTCCGCCGGGTACTCGTCGGTGTGGCTGTAGACGAGCCTCGTCGGGGTCAGCGCCAGCACGGTCATGTGTCGGCGGACCTCCATGCCAGGGTCGAAATGCGCGTCATGGTGGACAAAGTAGGAGACGACCTGCTCTGAGCCAACCGCCGAGGAAACCGCGTCGGCGACGATGCCCGGGTAGTAGCCGCTTCGCTCGATGGCCGCCAGCATCCCGTCGGCCGAAGCTGTGGTACTCATCCTCTCATCCTGCACCGCCGGCGGGGTCGGCCGGCGAGGGTGGTCACAGATTAGCGGCCACGCCGCCCATCACCTGCCCGGACGCTTGCCGGGTGAACTACCCTCCGCTGCGAGGCATTTCTGCGACGGTGAGATCGATTATCCGCTCCGCGACCGGCTCAGGCAGCTCGAGCGCTCCCGCCCCAGCCGACGGCTTCGGCCGCCGCGGCCTGCGGGCACCAGCGCCGCCACCGCGGCCGCGGTAGACAAGCAGCCCGTTCACAGGGTCAGGCACTGCGTCCAGCGCCGCCCGCACGCCAGGCAGCCCGCGGAACGCCTCCCACCGGGCCTCGTCGGCGAAGCAGACCTCGAAGACCACCCCGTGCCTGTGCTCAATCCAGGCCCATTCGACAGCCCCGCTTGTGATGGCCGCCTCGGTCAGCCGGTCACGGTAGGAGTCCTTCCAGGACAAGGCCGCCTGCAACCGCGAATCGAAGACCTCGATCGACCACCACTCAGCCATACCAGCCAGGGTAAGCGCGTTCCCGCGAGTTGGGCTTTCGCTGTTGGCATAACGGCTCTCAGCGCCCGGCCGTCGCGACGGCCCGGATCCTGGCCGCGTACCCGGCCGCCTCCTCATCGCTTTCGTACTTGTGCCGCGGCCAGAAGAAGCCGCGCAGGCCGTCGCCTTTGGTCCTGGGCACCACATGCGTGTGCAGGTGCGGGACGCTCTGGCTGACGACGTTGTTCGCGGCGACGAACGTGCCCTCGGACCCGAGGGCGGCCGGTACGGCGACGCTGATCAGGCGCACCGCCCGGAAGTACGGGCCGATCAGGGCGTCGGGCAGGTCACCGAGCGTCACGACGTGCTCCCGCGGCACCACGAGCACGTGGCCCTTGAAAACCGGCCTCGCGTCCAGGAACGCCGTGGTGTGCTCGTCGCTGAAGACCACCTGCGCTGGGACGGTTCCCGCGGCGATGGCGCAGAACATGCAGTCGCTCACCCCGGCACGGTAGCGTTTGCGCGTGGCGAGGGACGGGCACCGGCATGTACTGGCAATCGGCGGCTTGCGCGGCGAGAGCGCCGGGTCAGGTCCGGACGGATCCCCGCTGCTGCTCTCCTACGCGGCGCGGCTGACCGGCAGCAGGTCACCGCGGATCTGCATGCTGAACACCGCCATGGGCGATGACCCTGGCGCCTACCTGCGGACATACCAGCTGCTCGGCGCGCTCCCCGGCCGGGTGACGCACCTTCAGCTGTTTCCGATGCCGAATGCCGCCGACCCAGAGGACCTGCTGCTGTCGCAGGACATGATCTTCGTAGGCGGCGGAAGCGTGGCGAACATGCTGGCCGTGTGGCAGGTGCACGGCGTCGACGCGATCATGCGCAAGGCGTGGCAGGCTGGCGTCGTGCTGTCCGGCGTCAGCGCGGGCGCGATCTGCTGGTTCAGCGGCGGGACCACCGATTCGTTCGGCACCGCCCTGCGCCCGTTCACGGGCGGGCTTGGCCTGTTCACCGGCAGCTACTGCCCGCACTATGACTCCGAGGACCAGCGGCGGCCGCTGTACAGGTCGCTGATCGGGGACGGCGTCCTGCCCGCCGGGCTCGCCTGCGACGACGGCGCAGCCGCGCACATGGTCGATGACGCCCTAGCGGGCATCGTCGCGGACGGCCCTGGCCCGCGCGGCTACTTCGTGGACGCGGCGCAGAACGGCTCCGCGGAGGAGACCGCGCTCGGCACGCGCGTGCTCGGCGGACGATAGCAGCGCGGTCTCCGCGTCCCGTTGGGGGGTATTGGGCCGCACGGTCCGCCCTGTCCGGGTACGATCACGAAGCAGTTGGATCACGGGACATTCGCGCGCAGCCCGGAGCTTTCACATAATGCTTACAGTTCATAACTTTTCGTATGGTCTGCTGACACCCGGCCTGGCCTACCTGATGTCCGTCGTCGGCTCATTCCTCGGGCTGCGCTGCACAAGCCGGTCACGGGTCAGCAGCGGCAGCTCGAGGCTGCGCTGGCTGCTGCTCGGCGCCGGCTCGATCGGCATCACCGGCATCTGGGTCATGCACTTCATCGCCATGCTCGGGTTCACGATTCCCGGCGAGAACATCCGCTACAACGTCCCGGTCACGCTGGCGAGCATGCTGATCTCCGTCGCCTTTGTCTCGATCGGGCTGCTGATCGTCGGGCTGCCGGCGACCATGAAGGTCAAGTCCCTGCTGCTCGGCGGCATCGTCACTGGCCTTGGCGTCGGCGCCATGCACTACAGCGGTATGGCGGCGATGCGGATGGCGGGCCGGATGAGCTACAGCCCAGGGCTGTTCGCCCTGTCGATCGTGATCGCGGTCGTGGCGGCGACGGCCGCGCTGTGGTTCGCGCTGCGCCTGCACGGATTCTGGTCCGGTTTCGGAGCGGCCCTCATCATGGGGGTCGCCGTCAGCGGCATGCACTACACGGGCATGGCGGCGATGCACGTGTACGCGCCTGACGGCTCGACGATGCCGATGGCAGGAGCGGACGCGTCCGCGTTCCTGCTCCCGCTCATCGTCGGCGTGTCGGTCACCACGTTCGTGCTGACTGCTGCCATCGCGCTGTCACCGACGGCGGCCGAGATCACCGAAGAGGCCGAGCTCATGCGCAGGATCGAAGGCCTGCGCGCGCAGCCACAGGGCTTCGCGGCGCCGGCCAGCCGCGCGCGGGACGACGACAACCCGAACTTCAGGCCGACGCTGCGACAATTAGCGGATGACCGCCGGTAGCCAGCAGGACAAGGGCTGGCTGCTGCTCGTCTACCGGGTCCCGTCTGAGCCGACGCGGCTGCGGGCGGCCGTGTGGCGCAGGCTGAAGAGCCTCGGCGCGATCTACCTGCAGAATTCCGCCGCGGCGCTGCCCGCGAGCGTCGCGGCCGAGCGCGCGCTCCGCAAGTTGCGGCGGGAGATCCTCGACATGTCAGGGACCGCCGTCCTGCTGTCTTGCTCGGTGCTCGCCGGGGAGCAGGGTGTGCTCGAGGCGTTCCAGGCCGCAAGGGACGACGAGTACGCCGAGATAGTCGACAAGTGCGAGGACTTCCTCGGCCAGGTGCAGAAGGAGTACGTCGCCGACCACTTCACCTACGCGGAGCTCGAGGAGAACGAGGTCGACCTCGTCAAGCTGCGGAACTGGCTCGCGCGGGTGCGCGAGCGCGACGTCTTCGGCGCCTCCGGGCGGTCGGCCGCGGAGCAGGGCCTCGTCACCTGCGAGCAGGCGCTCGAGGAGTACGCAGCCAGGGTCTACGCGGAGGAGGCGGAAAGCCGCTAATCCCTGCGCACGCCGCGCCACAAGCTGAGCGGCAGCAGCCCGGCCAGCACGGCGGGGATGAGCCACCAGGCCGGCACGCCCGCGGCGTGCGCGAGCAGGTAGGTCACGGCCAGGGCGGTGGCCACCCCGGCCGCGACCCACCAGTCGTCCCCGACCACGAAGTCCACGACGAACGCGCCGAAGGTCCTCACCCGGCCCATCTCAGCTCCCCTCCCCGACGGGCTCGCGAGCGGCAGCTGGCCAGCGCTGCAGGACCGCGACGAGCGCCAGCGCGAACACGGCGATGGATGGCGCGAGGACCAGCAGGGCCGCGTCAGAACCGGGCCACGCCGCCCCTGCGCCCTCGGCGCCCCAGAATGTGCCGAAAGCCGTCAGCATGACGCCGACCACGAACTTCATGGTGTTCTCCGGCACCCTGGCCAGCGGGGCCCGCAGGGCAAGACCGGCCATCGCGACCACCAGCACGGCGCAGACCGCGGCCACGCCCGCGAGCGGAACGTCGTGCGCGTTCCCGCCGAACGTCAGCGCGATGAAGACGACTTCGAGCCCCTCGAGCAGCACGCCCTTGAACGACAGCGTGAAGCCGTACAGGTCCGGCACCAGCCCGGCCCGGTGCGGCTGCTCGCCCCTGGCCCTGCTCACCTGCGTCCTGTAGATCTCACTCTCATCGTGCAGCGCCTTGTGGCCGCTGGCCCGCAGGATCGCCTTGCGCAGCCACTGCAGGCCGAAGATCAGCAGCAGCGCGCCCACGAACAGGCGCAGGTCCTGCAGCGGCAGCGCGGTCACGGCCGGTCCGAGGGCCGCGGTAATGACCACGAGCAGCGCCAGGGCCGCGAACAGGCCTGTCGTCGCCGAACGCCAGTCGCGCGCCGTCCCCGCGGCGAGCACGATCGTGGTCGCTTCGACGGCCTCCACCGCGCACGCCAGGAACACGGCTATGAACAGGGCGCTCGCTCCCAATGAGCTCCTCCTGACGGGTCGTGCCGGCCACGCTCACGCGCAGCTAATTGTAACGGCTGTCAGATCGAGATCTGACAGCCGTTATGCCAGGTCTTGGCGGCCGTGCCGCGCTGCGCCTAGCATTCCGGTCGTGGCCATGCTTCTCGGACTAACAAAGCGGGTGCTGGTCGGGCGCCCGATGCAGAGCGAGCACCTCGGTCACACGCTGCTGCCCAAGAAGATCGCGTTGCCGGTGTTCGCCAGCGACGCGCTCTCCTCGGTGGCGTACGCGACCGAGGAGATCCTGCTGGTGCTCTCGCTGGGCGGGATCGCCCTGCTGCACTACACGCCGTACATCGGCGCGGCGGTGGGCGTGCTGATGCTCGTGGTGGTGGCGTCGTACCGGCAGAACGTGCACGCCTACCCCTCAGGCGGCGGCGACTACGAGGTCGCCTCGACGAACCTCGGCCCCAAGGTGGGCCTGGCCGTCGCGAGCGCGCTGATGGTCGACTACACGCTGACCGTCGCGGTGTCGGTATCCGCCGGGGTCGCGAACCTCGCGTCGGCCTTCCCTGTGCTTGAATCGCACGTCGCGCTCATCGCGGTCGTCGTCGTCGCGGTGCTGACGGTGATGAACCTGCGCGGCGTGCGCGAGTCGGGGACCGCGTTCGCGATCCCGACCTACTTCTTCATCGGCACCGTCGGCCTGATGATCGTCTGGGGCGTCACGCGGCTGGCGTTCGGTCACCACTTGCAGGCCGAGAGCGCGGGCTACCACGTCCAGGCGACCAGCTCGTTCACGGGCCTCGCGCTGGTGTTCTTGCTGCTCAAGGCGTTCTCGTCTGGCTGCACCGCGCTGACAGGAGTGGAGGCGATCAGCAACGGCGTCCCGGCGTTCAAGCAGCCGAAGAGCAAGAACGCCGCGACAACGCTGGCGCTGCTCGGCATCATCGCGGTTGCGATGTTCGCGGGCGTGACCGCCCTGGCCATGGCCAGCCACGTGCACGTCGCCGAGCAGCCCTCGCAGCTGCACGGGGCGCCGCAAGGGCATCTCCAGCGGACCGTGATCGCACAGGTCGGCCAGGCCGTGTTCGGCGCCGGCTCGCCCCTGTTCTACATCCTGCAGTTCGTGACCGCCCTGATCCTGGTACTTGCCGCCAATACGGCGTTCAACGGGTTCCCTGTCCTGGCGTCGATCCTGTCCAGGGACGGCTACTTGCCGAGGCAGCTGCACAACCGCGGCGACCGGCTGGCGTTCAGCAACGGCATCCTCATGCTGTCTGGCTTCGCGATCTTGCTGATCGTCGTGTTCGACGCCTCCCCCACCAGGCTGATACAGCTGTACATCATTGGCGTGTTTGTCTCGTTCGTGTGCAGCCAGACTGGCATGATCCGGCACTGGAACCGGAACCTGAAGGTCACCGACGACCAGAAGGCGCGCCGGCACATGAGACGCACCAGGGTGATCAACTCGATCGGCGCCTGCTTTACGGGCGTGGTGCTCGTGATCGTCTTGTTCAGCAAGTTCGTCAGCGGCGCCTGGATCGTGGTCGTTGCGATGCCGGCCATCTGGCTGACCATGCGCGCTATCCGCAGCCACTACGCCAGCGTCGCGGTCGAGCTCGCGCCGCCGCCCGCCGACCAGCGGGTCACGCTGCCCTCAAGCAACCGCGCCGTCGTGCTTGTCTCCAAGCTGCATCTGCCGACACTGCGGGCGCTCGCCTACGCCAGGGCCACTCAGCCCAGCCACATCGAGGCGGTCACGGTCAGCGTGGACGACGCCGAGACCGCGCGCCTGCGCGAGGAGTGGGAGAACGCGGACCTGCCTGTGCCCCTGACCGTCGTCGCCTCGCCGTACCGGGACATCACCAAGCCCGTCGTGTCCTACGTGAGCAGGCTGCGCAGGGAGAGCCCGCGGGACGTGGTCACCGTCTTCATCCCCGAGTACGTGCTTGGGCACTGGTGGGAGCAGCTGCTGCACAACCAGAGCGCGCTGCGGCTGAAGGCACGGCTGCTGCTGCAGCCAGGCGTGATCGTAGCCAGCGTCCCCTACCAGCTCAGGTCCGCTCGGGCAGAGTCTATGACCCAGGCGGCGGCGATCGGCAACGGCGGCGCCCCCGCCAGCGGCGTGGCCTTCACCGCTCGCGCCGCCGCGTCCGGCGACGTGCACGAGGGCAGCCTGGCGAAGCTCAGGCACCACATCGCGTCCGCGCACGAGCAGATTCAGGCTGAAGAACTCCAGGCCAGGGTCGCCGACGTGCACGCCACCCCGATCGCCGAGCTCGCAGACCGCGACCAGGCCGAGGTTGTCGGCACGCTCAGGGCCGTGACCGTCCGGCCGCGGGGCAGCAGTCAGTCGCTGCAGGCCGAGCTGTGGGACGGGTCTGGCAGCATCACGCTGGTCTGGCTCGGCAGGCGCAGCATCCCGGGAATCGAGCCTGGCAGGCACGTGAAGGTACGCGGCCGGGTCGCAACCCACCGCGGTGGCCGCACGATCTTCAACCCTGGCTACGAGCTCCGGCCGCCTGGCGGCGAGACCTCAGAGGCCTCCGCGGTGAAGCGGTAACCCATTCCGGGTTCGGTGCGCAGGTAGCGCGGCCTGGACGGATCGGCTTCGAGCTTGCGGCGCAGGTGCGCCATGTACACACGCAGGTAGTTGCCCTCGGTGCCGTACTCGGGCCCCCAGACCTCCTGGAGCAGCTGGCGCTGGGTCACCAGCCGCTCCCTGTTCCGCACCAGGACCTCGAGCAGCTGCCACTCGGTCGGCGTGAGCCGCACGTCCTCGCCGGCCCTGCGCACCCGCTTGGCCGCGAGGTCCACGGTGATATCGCCGGTGCTGACCACGGGCTCGTCCGGCGCAGGGGAGGCGCGCCGGACGGCGACCCGCAGCCTTGCCAGCAGCTCACCCATCCCGAACGGCTTCGTGACGTAGTCGTCGGCGCCGGCGTCCAGCGCCGCGATCTTCGCGGGCTCCTGACCCCACGCGGACAGCACGATGATCGGCACAGACGACCAGCCGCGGACGCCCCTGATCACCTCGGTGCCCTCCATGTCGGGCAGCCCGAGGTCGAGTATCAGCACGTCCGGCCGGTCCCTCGCCATGGCGGCCAGCCCGGACGTCCCGTCCGCGGCGGTACTGACCTCGTACTTGTGCGCGGCGAGGTTGATCCGCAGGGCCCTCAGGATGGGCTCCTCGTCGTCGATCACCAGCACCCTGGTCACTGGTCCGCGGCCATCGGCTCGCTGGCTGGCGCGGCCACCGGCAGCGTGACGCGCATGGTCAGGCCGCCGCCGGGGGTGTCGAGCGGCGTCACCGAGCCGCCCATGGCGGACAGGAAGCCCTTCGCCACCGCGAGTCCAAGGCCGACCCCCGTGCCGCCGCCACGATCGCCGAGGCGCTCGAACGGCTCGAACATCAGCGGCTTGAGCTCGTCGGGCACGCCGTTGCCGCGGTCGATGACGTCCAGCAGCACGACGTCACCTTGCCGGCTGGCGGTCATCACCGGGGGGCGGCCTTGCGGTGAGTGGGCGATCGCGTTGGCGAACAGGTTCGCCAGAACGCGCTCGAGCAGGCCTGGATCGGTGCGGACCAGCGGCAGCTCGTCGGGAACCACGAGCCGCACGTTGCCCGAGCTCTCCGCGTCGTGCCTGGCCAGCGGCGCGACCTCGTCGACTGACGCGGGGCGAAGGAAGGGCTCGAGCGAGCCCGCGGCGAGCCTGCTCATGTCCAGCAGGTTCCCGATCAAATCGTTCAGCCGGTCGGCCGACTCTTCGGTGGTGGCCAGCAGCGCCGCCTCGTCCTCGGCCGAGAGCTGGACGCCGGTCTGGCGCAGCGTGCTGATGCTCGCCTTGATGGAGGCGAGCGGGGTGCGCAGATCGTGGCTGACGGCCGCGAGCAGGGCGGTGCGCATCCTGTTGCCCTCGGCCAGCGCCTCGGCCTGAGCGGCCTGCGTGCGGAGCCTGTCCCGGTCCAGCGCCGCGGCGGCCTGGGCGGCGAAGCCGTCGAGCAGCTGGCGGTTGACGGGAACGGGCTGTCCCGCGACCGAGAGCTGGAGGTCGGCGCCCGCCTTGACCCTGGTCACCGGCGCGTCCGCCGGCATCGTGCCCGACGCTGCTACCCGCACCCACTGGCCGGCGGCGCGCTCGGCTAGCTCGGCGCCACCGCCCCACGTCGCGGTGAAGTGATCGAGGATCGCGGCGGGCGTGTCCGCGCCGCCAAGCACCGTCTGGGCGAGCTCGAGCAGCGCTGCGGCGTCCTCGCGGCTCCGTGCCGCCTGGACGGCCCGCCGCGCCGCCAGGTGCACGACGCTGCTCACCGTGACCGCGACGGTGATGAACAGCAGCAGGG
>DASUHI010000252.1:0-5659 GCA_036273575.1 Streptosporangiaceae bacterium
TCCGGATCCGTCATGATGGTTGCCGGATTGGAGTTGACGAGAACAACTTCGTAGCCTTCCTCGCGCAGGGCCTTACATGCCTGCGTTCCCGAGTAGTCGAACTCGCAGGCCTGACCGATGACGATCGGCCCTGAGCCGATCACGAGCACCGAGTTGATGTCTGCCCGCTTAGGCACGGCGCCCCCGCTCCATCAGGGCGCAGAAGGCGCCGAACAGGCCGGCGGCGTCGTGCGGCCCGGGAGCGGCCTCCGGGTGGTACTGGACCGCGAACGCCGGCGCGTCGAGCAGCCTGAGCCCCTCCACGACGCCGTCGTTGAGGTTGACGTGAGTGACCTCGGCGGCGCCGAATGCGGTATCGAACCGCACCGGGCTGGGGCTCCCGTCGCGCCCGTCGTGCCCGCCTGGCATGGCGACCGCGAACCCGTGATTGTGGCTGGTGATCTGCACAGCGCCGGTCCGCAGGTCCTTGACCGGCTGGTTGCAGCCCCGGTGGCCGAACCTGAGCTTGTAGGTGCCCAGCCCGAGCGCGCGGCCTAGAACCTGGCTGCCGAGGCAGATGCCGAACACCGGGACGCCAGCGGCGAGCACGCCGCGCATCGCGTCCACAGCGTAGCCGCAGGCGGCCGGGTCGCCTGGCCCGTTGGAGAAGAACACCCCGTCCGGGCTGAGGCCGAGGATCTCCGTGGCCGTGACAGTGGCAGGCAGGACGTGCACCTCGCAGCCGAGGCTGGCCAGGGCCGCCGGGGTAGCCGACTTGATGCCGAGATCGACGGCGGCGACCCGGAACCGCACCGGCCGCCCGGGCGGCGGCGCGACCAGGTACGGCTCCGGCGTGGTGACCTCGCGTGCCAGATCGGCGCCGGTCATCGGAGGGCTCGCGAGCACCCGCTCGACGAGCGCCTCAGGCTCGCAACCCGCGGTGCTGATCGCGGCGCGCATCGCCCCGCGCTCGCGCAGGTGCAGCGTCAGCGCCCTGGTACCGGTGATCGCGATCGCCGTGACCCCGCTGGCACGCAGCTCGGCATCCAGGCCGCGCGCCGCCCGCCAGCTGGAAGCGACCGGACTCGGGTTGCGGATCACGAAGCCGCTGACCCAGATTCGGCGCGACTCGTTGTCCTCGTCGTTGACGCCGGTATTTCCGATGTGCGGCGCCGTCATCGTGACGATCTGACGGCAGTACGACGGGTCCGTGAGCGTCTCCTGGTACCCGGTCATCCCGGTGTTGAACACGGCCTCGCCGAACGTCTCGCCCTCGCAGCCGAACCCGGTGCCGCGGAACGTCGTGCCGTCCTCGAGCACCAGGAGCGCTGGCACGCTCATGAGGTCAGTTTCCCGTCGAGCACCGTCGGCCTGCCGCGCAGGAACGTCGCGACGACCTGGCCAGGCAGCTTCATCCCCGCGAACGGGGAGTTGCGGCTGCGCGAGGCGTGCGCGGCAGGGTTGACCGGCGTGATCGGCTCGGGATCGTAGAGCACCAGGTTGGCCGGCGACCCGGCCGCGATCGGGCAACCGTGCCGCGGATCCTCGGCGCCTGGCGAGCCGGTCGCGGCTGGCGCGCCGGTCGCGACGGGCGCGGCTGTGCTTGAGGCGCCGATCCGGCCGATCTCGGCCGGCCTGGCGGACATGCGGTCGGCGACCGCCGCCCAGTCGAGCAAGCCGGTGCTCACCATGGCCTCGTGAACCACCCGCAGTGCCGTTTCCAAACCCGTCATTCCGAACGAAGCGTGCGACCACTCGGTTTCCTTGTACTCGGCCGGGTGCGGGGCATGGTCGGTGGCCACGCAGTCGATGGTCCCGTCCGCGAGGCCGTCACGCAGGGCGGCGACGTCGGCGGTGGTCCGCAGCGGCGGGTTGACCTTGTAGACCGGGTCATATCCGGCGGCCAGTTCGTCGGTGAGCAGCAAGTGATGGGGCGTGACCTCGGCGGTCACGCGCCAGCCCTTCGACTTGGCCCACCTGATGATCTCGACCGATCCGGCCGTGGATACGTGGCAGACGTGCACGGCCGAGCCGACGTGGGCGGCGAGCAGGCAGTCCCTGGCGATGATCGCCTCCTCGGCGACGGCCGGCCACCCCGCCAGGCCTAGCCTGGCCGACACCTCGCCCTCGTTGATCTGGGCTCCCGCGGTCAGCCTGGGCTCCTGGGCGTGCTGGGCGATGACGCCGTCGAACGCCTTGACGTACTCCAGCGCGCGGCGCATGAGCGTCGCGTCAGCGACGCACCGCCCGTCGTCTGAGAACACCCGCACCCTGGCCGCCGAATCCGCCATCGCGCCAAGCTCGGCCAGCTGACTGCCGCCGAGCCCGGTCGTCACGGCGCCGACCGGGCGGACGTCGCATCGGCCGGTCTGCCTGCCGAGCCGCCAGACCTGCTCGACAACGCCCGCCGTGTCGGCGACCGGCTCGGTGTTCGCCATCGCGTGTACCGCGGTGAACCCGCCGAGCGCGGCCGCCGCTGTACCGCTCTGGACCGTCTCCGCGTCTTCCCTGCCCGGCTCGCGCAGGTGCGTGTGCAAGTCGACGAGGCCCGGCAGCGCGATCAGGCCCTCGGCGTCGACAACGGTTACGCCCTGGCCGGCATCGCTGCCGCCCGAGGCTGGCCGGTGCGCGCTGACGCGGGCGATCGACTGGCCATCGATGAGGATGTCGGCGGGCGCGCCGCCGAGCGGCCGAGCGCCCCTGATCAGCCAGCGAGCCGCCGGTCGTCCTTGTCCCGCGCTCATCGCCTGACCGCCGAACCCGCCAGATCGCGTTGCCCGGTGACCGGATCCCTGCTGGCTTGCTGCCCCGCGGCTGCCGGCCCGGTGGCTGAGTCCGAGGTCACCGGCTGCTCGCCAGGATCCTGCGAGCCGCCGAGCAGCAGGTACAGCACCGCCATCCGGACCGACACGCCGTTGGTCACCTGCTCGACGATCGTGGACCGCGGCGAGTCGGCCACCTCGGCGGCGATCTCAACGCCCCTGTTCATCGGGCCCGGGTGCATCACGATCGCGTGCTCAGGCAGCAGCGCCATCCGGTCGCCGTCCAGGCCGTACCTGCGGCTGTACTCGCGCACGCTCGGGAAGTAGGCGTCGGACATGCGCTCGTGCTGCACCCGCAGCATCATGACCACGTCGCTGGATGGCAGCACGGAAGAAAAGTCGTAGCTGACCGAACACGGCCAGGTCCCGACCGCGACCGGCAGCAGCGTGGGCGGCGCGACGAGCGTCACCTCGGCGCCCAGCGTCCGCAGCAGCCACACGTTCGACCTGGCGACCCTGCTGTGCAGCACGTCGCCGACGATCGTCACGCGCAGGCCTTCCAGCCGGCCGAGCCTGCGCCGCATCGTGAACGCGTCGAGCAGCGCCTGGGTCGGGTGCTCATGCGTGCCGTCTCCGGCGTTGACCACGCTGCCCCTGACCCAACGGGTCAACCGATGCGGGGCGCCGGAGGCGCTATGCCTGATCACGACCGCGTCGGCGCCCATGGCCTGAAGCGTGAGCGCCGTGTCCTTCAGGCTCTCGCCCTTTGCCACGCTCGAGCCCTTAGCGGAGAAGTTGATCACGTCGGCTGACAGCCGCTTCGCGGCTGCCTCGAACGAGATCCTGGTCCTGGTCGAGTCCTCGTAGAACAGGTTGACGACGGTCCGCCCGCGCAGGGTCGGCAGCTTGGGTATCGGCCGTTCTGCCAGCCTGGAGAATTCCTCAGCGGTGTCGAGAATGGCCACGGCGTCGGCCAGGCTGAGGTCAGCCGCCGAGATCAGATGCCTGTTCACTGCCCCACCTCCGGCGCGACCTGCAGCGTGACGGCGTCTTCGCCGTCGGTCTCCGTCAGCGACACCCTGACCAGCTCGCGCTTGGCGGTGGGCAGATTCTTGCCGACGTAGTCGGGCCTGATCGGCAGTTCCCTGTGCCCGCGGTCGACGAGGACCGCGAGCTGGACAGCGCGCGGCCTGCCGATGTCGTTCAGGGCGTCAAGCGCGGCGCGCACGGTCCGGCCTGAGAACAGGACGTCGTCGACGAGCACGACGATCATGCCGTCGATGCCCGAGCCCGGCACGTCGGTCCTGCCCAGCGCCCTGGCCGGGCGGAGCCGGAGGTCATCCCGGTACAGCGTGATGTCGAGCGAGCCGACCGGGACCCGCACTCCCTCGGTGTCGGCGAGCCGCACCGCGAGACGCCGCGCCAACGGCACTCCCCTGGTCGGGATGCCGAGCAGCACGACGTCCTTGCCGCCGTCGGTGCGCTCGAGGATCTCGTGCCCGATCCTGGTCAGCGCGCGGCGGATCTCGTCAGACCCCAGAACAGTCTTGCCACCTCGAGCGGCGTCGGAGTCCGCGGTCCCTGGTGGCACCGATGGGGCCGGCGACGCGGACTGCGAGGCCCGAGGCGATGCGGGCCTTGCCGGCGATGCGGCGCCCGCAGAATTCGTGCTGACAGCCATCAGCGGACCTCCTTCCCCGCCTCACGGGACGGGCCTTAAAGGACGTCGAACGCTCATTAACCTACCAGCAAGGCGCGTCTATCCCCGGTAGGCACACCGGCCCGCCGCGGTCTCGGCTCCGCGCGGCTCAGCCCGGCTCCGCTTGGCTCGGCTACCGGGCGGGTGCAGACGGGCGACATGACCTGCCAGCCAGGACACCCCGGGCCGCCGTGGACATCAGCGATATGCGGCTTCAAGCTAGTCGGTAATCGACTTGTGCGGCTGCCCCCGCGATGCGAGGTGACGCGTAAGTTGGACCGATTTTTGCCGATCGGCTTGACCTTGTCGTGCTCTCGGCCTACCGTCACTGTCCGTAACCAGCAGATCGTCGTTTATTAAGGCCAGGGACCCAAACCATGCCATCTGACTACGCGAAGACCCTTGGCGCCCGGTTGCGTGCCATTCGCACCCAGCAAGGTCTGTCCTTGCATGGCGTGGAGGAAAAGTCCCGGGGCCGCTGGAAGGCCGTGGTCGTCGGCTCCTACGAGCGCGGCGACCGGTCCGTCACTGTGCAGAAGCTCGCGGAGCTCGCAGACTTCTACGGGGTGCCGGTTTCCGAGCTGCTGCCGGGCGACGCCGGGCCGGGCGTCCTGACTCCAGCTCCGAAGCTGGTCATTGACCTGGAGAAGATGGCGACGCTGCCGCGCGACCAGGCTGGACCGCTGGCCAGGTACGTGGCCACCATCCAGAGCCAGCGCGGCGACTACAACGGCCGCGTGCTCTCCATCCGGCAGGAAGACCTCCGTTCCCTCGCCGTCATCTACGACAAGACGCCCACCGACCTGACCGAGGAACTCATCGGCTGGGGAATCCTCGACTCGACCGCGCGCGGGGCGGTCGACAGCGCCTGAACCAACGGCCGGTGCCGGCTCCCGTATCAAGCACCTCCATTGCCAGCTGCCCGCTGCCGGCATTCGGTCGGCGCATGCGCGGCCCCCGAGCCTGGCGCCACGCTAGATCGCGGTCGGCAGCGGCAGCGGCGCCTGAGCTTGAACGCCCAGCGCGCTCTCCGCCAGTCCGACAAACGTGCCGGCGTCCCGCAGCAACTCGTCCGCCTCACGCGGGGTGACCGCCCTGGGCAGCCCTGCCTCGGCGGCCGCGCGCTTTCCCGCGCCGGCCGCGAAGAACGCAGCCCACTCGCTCAGCGTCGGCTCGACCCTGGGCAGCAGCTCCCACACGCTCAGCGGCCGCCTGCGAC
>DASUHI010000253.1:0-11768 GCA_036273575.1 Streptosporangiaceae bacterium
GGGCGGCCGGCCTCGAGCACGAGGACCTGGTTCGACGCGTCCGCAGAGAACCGGTTCGCCAGCGCGCTGCCCGCCGACCCCCCGCCGACAATGATGAAGTCGTACTGATCAGCGCCCGAGCCCGCCACATCCGCGACAGTAACACCCTATGAACCCCTGGTGGGGCTATAGCACCCACCAGGGGTTCATAGGGTCGCGTTGCCTGGGTTAGGCGGGGGCGGGTGCTGGGGTGGGGGCAGGGCGGCGGGCGCCCAGCAGGGCCAGGACCGCCCGGGCGGTGGTGACCGCCATGATCGCGGTGACGATCAGCCAGCCCGAGGCGCCTGCGCTGTGGCCCTGGCCGGCGCGGAACGCCAGGCCCCACACGATCGTCGCGCCGGTGCCGACGAGCATCGCCGCGGTGACGGCCGTCGCCGCGGCGGCCCCGATCCGCCATGTGGTCGTGCTGAACTCGCAGGTTCTGACGATGTGGACGACCGCCTTGGTGGACCAGGCGATGCCGGCCAGCCCGGCCAGCAGCCAGGCCACGGCCCCCGTCATGGCCGCGGTCGAGCCGGTGCGGCCGATGAACTGGACGACACCGAGCCAGATGCCAGCGGTCAGTAGCGGCACGGCCATCCAGGCGAATACCGACTTCCGGCCGTTCGCCCTGGCGTAGCGGACGGCCTCGAGAGCGAACGGCACGGCGGCGATCCCGGTAACGGCGAGCCCGACGACGCCAACGCCGATCAGCACGTGGTAGGCGTCGGGAACGACCTGATGCGTCGCGGCGATCTGCCTGGCAATGCTCCGCGTCGGGTAGATGCCCAGGTCGTGACCGAACCAGGCGGCCGTGGCCGCGAAGGCGACCCAGGACCACAGCACGGTGGTCAGCGCCTGGCGTGAGCGCTCGGACATGAGCAAACCTCTCCTCGTTCGGCACCACGCGGCGGCGGCGCCACGCAACAGGTCGAAGGTCATCGGCACCGGGCTGCGGCCGTGCTCGCGCAGGTCGCTGACGAGCGTCTCCAGTTCGTCGCCGTAGCGGTCGCGCCAGTCTGGCGGGTAGGCGATCAGCAAGCAGGCTGGCCAGGACCCGCTCACGTCGCGACCTTCGGCTCGAGGCGGCGCAGGCCGGTGGCGGCGACGTGCCGTGCGGTCTGCAGGTGCGCGGACAGGTGCTCGGCGCCCGCCGAGGTGATCTGGTACGGCCGCCTGCGGTCCTCGGCGGGCAGAGCCTCGATCCAGCCCCGGTCCTCGAGCCTGCTCAGCGCGCCGTAGAGGGTTCCCGGGCCCAGCTTGATCCCAGCGAACGCCTCGATGTCCTTGGCGAGCGCGTATCCGTGCTTCGGCCCGTCGGCGAGGCTGGTCAGGACCAGCACGGCCGGCTCGGTGAACTCCACAGTGGCTCCTGCCTGGTTGCCGGTACTACGAGCGACGATACTACGTAAGACGATATAACACAACCTGTAGTAGCGTCGACCGCTCCCAACGAACTCTTTGCAAAGATCTGCTTGCAAAGTGTTCTTTGCAAAGCTAGCTTTGCATCCATGTCAGAGCGATCGATCGCCTCAGGCGGGCCGCGGTCCGTCAAGCGGATCACCGACCCGAAGGCGCTGCGCGCGCTCGCGCATCCGATCAGGATGTCGCTGATCGGGCTGCTGCGCACCGAAGGCCCGCTGACCGCGACCCGGGCGGCCGAGTTGCTCGGCGAGAACTCGGCGACGACGTCGTTCCACCTGCGCCAGCTGGCCAAGTACGGCATGGCCGAGGAGGCACCAGGCGGCCATGGCAGGGAACGGCCATGGCAGGCCACCACGATGTCGACCGACGTGCCCAACTACCCGGACGACCCGGAGATGGCCGCGGCAGGCGCGAGTTTCCGCGCGGTCATCGCTGAGCGCTACTTCGAGTGGCTGCGGCGATGGCTTGACCAGCGTCCGTCAGAGCCTGGTGAGTGGCAGCAGGCCGACACGTTCGGCGACCGCCTGCTGTACCTGACCTCGGCGGAGCTGGACGAGCTCGGCCACAGGATGCGCGACCTGTTCGACGAGTACGTCGACCGGACGGCGCAGCCAGAGCTCAGGCCACCGGGCTCCCGGCTGATCTCGGTGCTGCAGTTCGCGTTCCCGATGATCGGCTACATGGGCACCCCGCCGCCCGGCGGGCGGCTGGCAGAAGAAACGACCGAGGAAAGCGATCAACGATGAGGTTGACGACGCGGATGCCCGCGCTGCTGCATGACCGCACGTTCCGCAGGTACTGGAGTGGCGAGACGATCTCCATGTTCGGGGATCAGATCTCCTCGATCGCGCTCCCTCTCGTCGGCGTGCTCGCGCTGCACGCCACCCCCGCCGAGATGGGCTACCTGGCCGCGCTTGTCTGGGTTCCCTCGATGCTGTTCGGCCTGCACGCGGGCGCGTGGGTTGACCGTCGCGGGCGGCGCCGCGCGACGATGATCGGCGCCGACTTCTGCCGGGCAGCACTGCTCGCCAGCATCCCGGTCAGCTACGCGTTCGGCGTGCTGACGCTCTGGCAGCTGTACGGCGTCGCGTTCGGGGTCGGTGTTTTCAGCATCTTGTTCACGGTCAGCCAGCCCGCGCTGTTCGTGTCCATCGTCCCTGACGACAAGTACGTCGAGGGAAACTCGCTGATATACGGCAGCCGTGCGTTCTCGTTCGTCGGCGGGCCGAGCGTGGGCGGGGCGCTCGTCCAGCTGCTGACCGCGCCCTTCGCCGTCCTCGCGGACGCCGTGTCCTTTCTCGGGTCGGCGTACTTCCTGTCAAGGATCCGGCCGGAGGAGCCGCCTGCGGCTACGGCAGGAGACGGCGCGGTGACCGCTGGCATCAGGTTCATCCGCCGGTCGCCGATCGTCAGGGCGTCGCTGCTCGGGGCGTCGGTCGTGAACTTCTTCAACTTCGTCTTCTTCGCGCTGTTCGTGCTCTACGCAACCCGCTACCTGCACGTCAGGCCCGGGGTGCTCGGCCTGGTACTCGGCATCGGCGCGGTCGGCGGCCTGCTGGGCGCGGCCACGACCAAGCGGCTGACCAGCCGGTTCGGCGTCGGGCGCGTCTACGCGCTCTCGTTTCTGATCTTCGCTGCGCCGATGGCACTCGTGCCGGCCGCGGGCGGACCGCACACCCTGGTGCTTGCCATCTTGATGGCGGCGGAGTTCATCAGCGGCTTCGGCGTGATGGTCCTGGACATCAGCATCGGGGCGATCTTCTCCGCGGTCATTCCTGACGACGTGCGCTCCAGGGTGACGGGCGCGTTCCAGGCCGTGAACTACGGCGTCCGACCGCTCGGCGCGCTGCTCGGCGGATTCCTCGGCACGATGATCGGCCCGCGTGCGACGCTCTGGGTGGCCGCGATCGGCGGGATCACATCCTTCCTGCTGCTGCTGCCGACCCCCATTCCTAGGTTCCGGATGCCGGCGCCGCAGACGCGCGAGGACGCCGGGCTGCAGGACGCGCCGGACCTGGCGGACCATGCGGCCTGACTCGTGGCCTACGGGGCCGTGTCCCGCCAGCGTGCGGCCAGGGCGGCGGAAGCCGCGGCGGTGACCTCGCCGTACGCACGGAACCTGGCCAGGCCGCCATCGGGGAAGACGTCGAGGCGCAGGTGGGTCACGTCGCCTGGCTCGCCGACTACGAAGCGGTGCCTGGTGTCCGGTTGCAGGCGGGTCCTGGCCAGCACCGGTCGCCAGGCCAGGCTCTCGTCGCCGGCGGAGCAGGCGCCGGACAGCTCGGTCCAGCCCGGTGCGTTGCCGACGAAGTACGAGGTGTCGACCTCGACGAACCGCAGCCGGCCGGCCGCGCCCAGGCGGAACGTGACGAAGTCGTTGCCTGAGCCGCGCCGCCTGGCGTTCTCCCAGCCGTCGCCCATCACCCTGGCCAGCCCGGGAGCGATCAGGTTCGACGGGGACGAGTAGAACGCGTCGGAGCAGCCGATGACGAGGCCGCCGTTCTCGGCCGCGGCCAGGTCCACGGTCCCGGCCAGGAACGCGGGATCGGGCACGACCTCTCCGTGCACCCGGAGCCGGGCCACGCCGCCGTCCGGGTAGAGCGACAGCCTGACGTGGCTCCAGCGGCGCGGGTCGGTCACGGCGTAGCTGTTCACGGTGTCCCCCGCGGCTGGCGACCTCGGCACGAGCGGATGCCAGGCGACGCCGGCGAGCTCGGCGGGGCTCGGGTAGCCGGTCACGCACGCAGCTTCGACGGAGACCTCCGGCGGATAGTTGCCGCGGAAGAACGCCGTGTCCACCACGACGCCGTGCACGACGCCCGCGCACCCGAGCCTGACGATCGCGTGGTCGTGCCCTGGCTCGCGGCGCCTGCGGGTCTCCCACCCGTCATAGACCTTGCCCTTGTTGCCGAACTCTCCCTCGGCGAACGCCGGCGGCCCTGGCTTGATCAAGTTCTCTTTCTCGGCGAACAGCTCGTCGCTGGCGTAGACAACGCTCCCGCCCAGCCGCCGTGAGGCCAGGTCAGGCCACGCCGTGAAGCCGTCTGTCATCCGCGCTCCTTAGCCCTGGCAGCGGCGCGGTTGAGCAGCCGACCACGCGGCTGGCCTAGCCGAACAGGGACCCCGCGCAGCCACGTGCGGCGGACAGCGCCGGACAGCTCCTGGCCCGCGTAGGGTGTCAGCTTGTGCCTGGTCAGCAGCTGGTCGGGAGCCACGACGAACCGCTCGTCTGGCGCGAACGCGACCAGGTCGGCGTCGTAGCCAGGGGTGATCGCGCCCTTGGTGGCGAGCCCGGCCAGCCTGGCCGGGCTCGCCGACATCCACCTGACGACATCCGCCAGGCCGAAGCCGCGTTCCCTGGCGTGCGTCCAGAGCAGCGGCAGGCCGAGCTGGACCGAGGAGATGCCGCCCCACGCGGTCTCGAAGTCGCCCTGCCCGCCGGTCCGCTTTAGCTCCGGCGGGCAGGGCGAGTGGTCGGACACCACGCAGTCGACCGCGCCGGACTCCAGCGCCGCCCAGAGCCGCTCCCTGTTATCCACCCCCCTGATCGGCGGGCAGCACTTGAACTCGGTCTGGCCGTAGCCGACCTGTTCCGCCGCGAGCGTCAGGTAGTGCGGGCAGGTCTCGGCACTGATCTGGGCGCCGAACTCCCTGGCGGCGGACAGCAGCGGCACAGGGTCCGCGCTCGACAGGTGCAGGACGTGCACGCGCGCGCCGGTCGCGGCGGCCAGCCGCAGAACCTTGATGATCGCCGCGACCTCGGCCGCGGGAGGCCGGGACCGCAGGAATCCGGCGTAGTCGCCGCCCGACAGGACCTGCGCCGAGGCGATGCTCGCCGGGTCCTCGGCGTGGATGATCAGCAGGCTGCCGAGCTCGGCGATCTGACGCATGGCGTCCGTGAGGCCGTTGTCGTCGAGCGGCGGGAACTCGGGCACGCCCGAGTCGATCATGAAGCACTTGAAGCCGAACACGCCGGCCTCGTGCAGCGCCGCCCGGTCCGCCGCGTTCGACGGGACCGCGCCGCCCCAGAACCCGACGTCCACCGCGCACTGGCCTTCGGCTGCGGCGCGCTTGGTCTCCAGGGACGCGACGTCGACGGTCGGCGGGATCGAGTTCAGCGGCATGTCGATGATCGTCGTGACCCCGCCGGCGGCCGCGGCCGCGGTTGCTGTTGTGAAGCCTTCCCAGTCGGTGCGGCCTGGTTCGTTGATGTGGACGTGCGTGTCGACGAGGCCGGGCATCAGCACCTCGTCGTCGCTCAGGCTGATGTATTCCACGGGACTGTGGAAAGCGTCGCGCGGGGGGATGACCTGGGCGGCGGCCTCGCCCGGTCCGGCTGAACGCGGCCCGCGCGAGACCGCCGTCCGGTCATCTATTGCCGTCACGGCGCTGATGTGGCCGTCGCGGATGGTTACTTCTGCGGGCACTACGCCGGCTGGGGTTACCACCCGGGCCGCGCGGATCATGAGGTCGGGCACCTGGCCCGCCGTCGCCGCCTGCGGCGGCTCGGCGGGCATTCAGGGGCCCCGTTCGGGGATGATGCCGCGGCGGCGGGCGGATCTGAGCTGCTCGGCGGTCAGGGTCGTCAGTGCTTCTAGCTCTGCCTCATCGAGGGCGCCGCAGTCGAGCGCTCGGGTCAGGAACGCCGCAAGAGCGCGCGCCGTCGCGGGTTCCTCCTGGCCGGAACTGGCTCGCTCGGCGTAGCGGCTAAGCCGGCCCGCAGCGGTCGGGAGGTTCTCGCGGTAGAAGGCGTAGGTGGCCGCGTAGCGGGTGACGAGCTGGGCGGGGTGCAGGTCCCAGCCCTGGTAGATGCCGCGCTCGAGGGAGCGGCGTACGAGGCGGGAGTGCAGGCGCCAGGCGGCGATGACCTCGTCTTGGGTGCCGACCGGGAGGATGTTGGTCGAGCCGTCGCTGAGGTGGACGCCCGTTCCCGCGGCGGCGACCTGCATGACGGCCTTGGCGTAGTCGGCGGCCGGGTGCTCCATGCTCTGGTACGCGGCCGCGATCCCGAGCGCGGCGCTGTAGTCATAGGTGCCGTAGTGCAATCCGGCCAGCCGACCCGACCCGGCGTGCACGCATCTGGCGATCGTCGCGGCGCCGTCAGCGCCGATGATGGCCTGCGGCGTCTCGACCTGTATCTCGAAACACAGCCGCCGCGGGAGTCCGATCCCGTACGCGACCTCGAGCCGCTCGCACAACACCGCCATCGCCGACACCTGCGCTGCCGACGTGACCTTCGGCAGCGTGATCACGAAGCCGGGCGGCAGCGGCAGGCCGTTCTCGAGCAGCGTCTCGGTGAACACCTGGAGCGTCCTGACCGCCCGGTGCCTGGTGCCCTTCTCCAGGCTCTTGCACCGCAGGCCGCTAAACGGCGGCGCCGAGTCCTCGCGCAACACGGTGGCGAGCGCGCGAGCGGCGGCGCGGGCGTGCGCGTCCTCGGTGTCGTCGCCGCGCGCGCCGTAGCTGTCCTCGAAGTCGATCCGCAGGTCCTCGATCGGCTGCGTGGCCAGCTTGGCGCGGATCAGCGGGTAAACCTCGGCAGCTACCCCGGGGGCGAGTCCGGTCGCGCAGGCGAGTTCGTCAGGGCCTGGCGCGAACTCCTCGAGCGCGGCCAGTGCCTGCGCGCCCCACCCGGCCACCGTGTCAGGCCCGAACGTGTGCGCGGGAACGTAGGCGGTGTGAACCGGCTGGCGTCCCAGGACGAGGCCGTCGTAGCGGGACTCGAGTTCGGCGTCCGCGACCGCGAGCAGCCGGTCGAGGTCACATGCGACGTAGTCGAGGAGGTGAGCCTGCCGAGGGCGGGTCACGCGCGCGTTCCCGTTATATCTTCTGGCTTTACCGGGACACGGGCGAGGTCCAAGCCCGTCGCCGCGCGGATGGCCGCGACGATGGCAGGCCCCGAGGAGATCGTGGGCGGCTCCCCGACCCCGCGCAACCCGTACGGCGCGTGCGGGTCGGGGTATTCGAGCACGTCGATCCGCATCGGCGGGACATCGAGGATGGTCGGGATCAGGTAGTCGGTGAACGACGGGTTCCTGATCAGCCCGTCACGCACCTGGATCTCTTCCATGATCGCCAGGCCGAGGCCCTGCGCGCTGCCGCCCTGGATCTGGCCGGCGACGGCCTGCGGGTTCATGGCGACGCCGACGTCCTGCGCGCAATCCAGCGCGACGACCTTGACGAGCCCGAGCTCGGTGTCCACGTCCACGACCGCACGGTGCGCCGCGAACGCGTACTGCACGTGCGCGAAGCCCTGCCCGGTTTCCGGGTCGACGGGCTCGGTTGGCCGGTGCCGCCACTGCACCGTTTCCTCGTACGCGTCGTCGCCCGCCAGGTCGGCGATCGTCCCGGCCGGCACCGCGGAATCGGACCAGACCTTGTTATCCGCAAGCCGCAGGCTGGTCGCATCGATTCTCAGGCGATCAGCCACATGCTTAACAAGACGCTCGCGGATGATCTCACACGCCGACTTGATCGCGCCGCCGGTGACGTAGGTCTGCCTGGAAGCCGACGTCGAGCCGGCCGAGCCGATCCCCGTGTCCTTGGGAACGATGACCACGTTGCTGACGCCGAGTTCGGTCCTGCAGATCTGCTGCTCGATCGTGACCAGCCCCTGGCCGACCTCGGCGGCCGCGGTGTGCACGGTCACGACCGGCTCCCCCGCGACGATCTCCAGCCTGACCCGCGCGGTCGAGTAGTCGTCGAAGCCCTCGGAGAAGCCGACGTTCTTGTACCCGACGGCGTAGCCGACGCCGCGCCTGATTCCCTCGCCGTGCGTGGTGTTGCCGACACCGCCAGGCAGGTGCCGCAGGTCGAGGCTGCCGCCATCTCGCGGAAGGGGCATGCGCTCAACCCGGCGCAGCATCTCGGCGACGGGGGCCGGGCTGTCGATGACCTGGCCGGTCGGGCCCGTGCTACCGAGTTCCATCGCGTTGTGGCACCGGAACTCCACCGGGTCCATCCCGAGGGCGGCCGCGAGCTTGTCCATCTGCGCCTCGTAGCCGAACGCGGCCTGCACGGACCCGAACCCGCGCATCGCGCCGCACGGCGGGTTGTTCGTGTAGACGCCGTACGCGTCGATGTGCACGTTCGGCACGACGTATGGCCCGGCGCCCATGGTGCCGGCGTTCCCGACGACCGCCGACGTGGTCGACGCGTAGGCCCCGCCGTCGAGGTAGATCGCCGACTTGACGTAGACGATCGTCCCGTCCCGGTTCGCGCCGTGCTCGTAGGTGATGCGCGCGGGATGGCGGTGCACGTGCCCGAAGAACGACTCCTCGCGCGAGTACATCATCTTCACTGGCTTGCCAGTGTGCAGCGCCAGCAGGCAGGCGTGCACGTGCATGGACAGGTCCTCGCGGCCGCCGAACGCGCCGCCGACGCCGGCCAGCGTCAGCCTGACCCGGTCAGGCGGCAGGCCGAGCGCGGCGCACACCTGCTGCTGGTCAACGTGCAGGAACTGTGTCGACACGAACAGATCGACCCCGCCGGTGCCGTCCGGCACCGCCAGTCCCGCCTCGGGGCCGAGGAAGGCCTGGTCCTGCATCCCGATCTCGTACGTTCCGGTCACGACGACGTCCGCTCGCGGAGCAGGATCGCCCTTGCGGATCTTGAGGTGCCTGACCAGGTTGCCGCCCGGGTGCAGGCGCGGAGCGCCAGGTTCGAGCGCCGCGGCCGCGTCGGTGAGGGCGTCGAGCACCTCGTAGTCCACCGCGATCTTGCCCGCGGCGACCCTGGCGACCTCGGGATGGTCGGCGGCGACGAGCGCGACAGGCTCGCCCGCGTACCGCACCACGTCAGCGGCGAGTACCGGCTGGTCGGCGTGTTCGAGCCCATAGGCGTTCTGCCCGGGAACATCGTCGCTGAGCAGAACGGCGTAGACCCCGGGCGTCGCCAGGGCCTCGCCGATCGCGATGGCGTTGATCCTGGCGTACGGGTGCGGGCTGCGCAGCGTCACGCCCCAGATCATGTCGTCCATCCAGAGGTCGCTGCCGTACGCGAACTCCCCCGTCACCTTGCCCCTGCCGTCCGGCCTGACCGGGCTCGCGCCGACGCCGCCCGGCTCGCCCGTGCCCGGCCTGACCGCCTCAGGCGCCCGCGGCGCCGCGGGGGCGCGGCTCGGGCTGCCTGGGGCGCGCGTCGGTGTGGTCACGCCGCCGAGCCTAGTGAGGCAGGGCGAGATTCACCACAGGCAGTAACGAGACGTAGCGCAAACGCGCATCACGGGCGCGAGGAGCCGCCCTTATCTGTGCAGCCGCGACGTCTCGATCCTGATCAGATACTCGGCAGTCGGCACCCACACCGCCCCCTGGGTGTAGAAGATCTGCGAGCAGACCTCCTGCCCGCACGAGTTGGGCGGAACCCGGACCCCGCCCGCCGGCCGGCCGGTGCTCTCGCTGACTCGCAGCACGCCGCTGAACGGGTACCCGTTGTCAAGGAACCACAGCCAGCCGTCGCCCGCGGCCAGGAAGTCCAGGCCGCCCGCTCTGGACGGGTCATAGTTGCGGTAGGTGAACCGCCGCAGCACCTTCCCTGTCGACGGATCGATCCTGGCGAGGCGCTCGCCGCCGCTGAGGGCCCACAGCGCCCCGTCGCCGTAGACCAGACTCTGCCCGCCCGGCAGGATCTGCTGGTAGTCGTGGTCACTGGCGACGAGGCGCCCTGGCACGCCGTTCACGTTCGAGAGTCCGCGGATGCTCTCGTAGTTCGTGACGTACCACAGCGATGGCGGCGCGTAGACCAGCGAGCTGATGTAGCCACGCATCGGCGAGGTCAGCCTGACGGCCTTCTGGCTGAACGCGTTGATCCGCCAGAACTCCGTGCGCGAGGACCCGATGTCGCCGCAGGCCGCATACACGTGCCCGGCGCCGAACGCGAGCTGCGAGCATCGGCCCGCGTGCAGGTGGATGACGCTGAGCACCTGCCCGGTGGCGAGGTCGACGCGAACGACCTGCCCGCGCGGCTCGCCGTACGGCGTGGTTAGCCACAGCCTGCCCGCTCCGGCGGCGATGGCAGGCATCTGCCTGCCAAGGCTGGTCCTGAACATGATGGAGTTCGCGGCGAGGTCGATGCCGGCGAGCTGGTAGGTGGTGGCGAGGCCAGGCTGTTCCTGGGCTCGGACGACCCATGCGTGCCCCGCGTCCCCGACGACCGCCATGACGCCGCTCATAGGGATCCTGGCAGCCACCGCGTTCTGATCGTTCGGCGGCGACGCCGGGATCGTGGTGCTCGTGGGCTGCGGGCCATTGCCGCCGCGATGCGCGCCGCTCAGTGCGGGAACGGCGACGACCAGCCCGGCGAGCGCCGCCGCTGTAGCGACAGCCAGCGCTCGCCGGCGCGTCGTGACCGACCGCGACCGCAGCGCCTGGAACTCACGCCAGGCCGCCGCGGTGCCCGCCGGCCCGAAATCACCCAGCCCCAGATCACCCAGCCCCAGGTCACGCTGCCGCAGGTCGTGCAGCCGCTGCTCGAGGTCGGTGTCGGTCATCTCACGCTCCTCCCGGCTCCCCAGACCCGCGCGGGCCCTGGGCGGCTCGGCACTCCCTGACCACTTGACGCCCGTGCGTCCTCGGCGAGCGACTCACCGAGCCGGTCCCTGAGCAGCCGCAGCCCCTTGTGCGTCTGGCTCTTCACCGTGCCGACGGAGACCCCGAGCAAACCGGCGGTCTCCGCCTCGGACAGCCCGAGCAGGAACCGCAGCACGACGCACTCCCGTTTCCGCGCCGGCAGCGCGGCGACGGCCCGGCGCAGTTCGACGACCGCGGCGGGATCCGGATCCGGCGGACCGGCCCGCTCAGCGCCCTTGATCCGCAGCGCGCGCCGCTCGATGACCTTGCGCCTGATGGTCTCGCGGGACAGGTTGACGACGGTGCGCTGCAGGTACATCGGCGCGGCCTGCGGATCGGCGATCCACCGCCAGCGCCGCCACAGCCGCAGGTACGCCTCCTGCGCCAGCTGCTCGGCTAGATCCCAGTCCCCGACCAGGGAGAACGCGGTGTAGACGATCCGCGGGTAGTGCGCGTGGAACAACGACTCAACCGACTCGTCGGCCGAGCGCCGCGAGCGGCGCTCAGGCCCTCCGATCGTGATGATGTCGTCGGCCACGCTTCAAGGATGCGCCAGCATCACCAAAGGTTGCCGCCCGATCCCCGCTCGATTTCCGCGCGCGGGCCAGCCCTACCTCGCTGGCACCGCGCGGATAGGCAGCGCCGGGCGGTTCCGGCCCTTCCCCAGGGCCGCCCGGATCTCCGCCAGGACGCCGCTTCCGTCGGCCCTAATCCGGCTAGGCGCGAATGGCTGCACGAGGATCCCGTGAGCGGTCATCA
>DASUHI010000254.1:0-4284 GCA_036273575.1 Streptosporangiaceae bacterium
CTCCGGCCGGCGCGCCACACCGCGACACGGCACTAGGCGGACTCGCACCTGATGGGCTTCTTCTTCCAGGAACTTGTCAACGGCATCGTCATCGGAGCGCTGTACTCGCTGGTCGCGCTCGGGTTCTCGATGGTGTACGGGGTGCTGAAGCTGCTCAACTTCGCCCACGGCGACCTGTACATGGTCGGCGCGTTCGCCGGCTACTTCGTGATCCAGTGGTTCGGCGGCCCGAATGCGCTGGCCATTCCCGTGCCGCTGCTGCTGCTGATCATGTTCGTGCTCGCCGCTGCGCTTACCGGCGGACTCGGCGTCGCGATCGAGCGGTTCGCGTACCGCCCGCTGCGCAACGCACCGCGGATCGCGCCGCTGATCACGGCCATCGGCATCTCGTTCTTCCTCGAGAACGCCGCGCTGCTGCTATTCGGCGGGCAGTATCGCATCTACAACACCCCCGACTTCATCCCGGTGTCATCCGGATTCAGCATCGGATCCGTCAGCATCGGCGCGGTCCAGATCATGGTCATCGTCCTCGGCGTCGCGCTGATGATCGGGCTGCGGCAGCTGGTCGTGCGGACGAAGCTCGGCAAGCAGATGCGCGCGGTGGCCGGCGACCGGGAGGCGGCCGAGATGCTCGGGATCAACGTGAACTTCACGATCGCCGCGACGTTCTTCCTCGGGTCGGCGCTGGCCGGGGTGGCCGGCGTGATGGCCGGGCTGCTGTTCAACCAGGTCACGAACACGATCGGGTTCCTCGCCGGACTCAAGGCGTTCACCGCGGCCGTGGTCGGAGGCATCGGCTCGATTCCCGGCGCCATGCTCGGCGGCCTGCTGATCGGCATCGCTGAGTCGTTCATCACCGGCTACATCTCCTCGACGTACACGAACCTGCTCGTTTTCGCGCTGCTGATCGGCGTCATGCTGGTCAGGCCGAGTGGCCTGCTCGGCCAGGTCCAGTTGCAGAAGGTATGACGCCGCTGTGAACCTCGAGAAGCAGCCCGCAGCCGGCCCGCAGGTAGGGGCGGATGAGTGGGTCGCGCGACACGGGCACAGGCGCGAGTACCTGCCGTCCTGGCTCGGCTCTGCGCAGCGCGCGGCCGAGCGCGTCGGGTGGTGGCCGCGGCTGGCGCTCGCCGCCGCGGCGGGGCTCTTGCTGCCGCTGGTCGGCCTCGGCGGTTTCCAGCTCCAGGTCGGCATCGACGCGCTGGTCATCGCGCTGCTCGCGGTCGGACTGAACATCGTCGTGGGCTGGGCAGGACTGCTGGACCTCGGCTACGTCGCATTCTTCGGGTTCGGCGCTTACGGCTTCGCGCTTCTGTCATCGGCTCAGATCGGCGCTGCGGGCATCCACCTGCCCGCGATCTTGTCGGTGCCGGCCGTCATGATCGGCGCGGCGGTACTCGGGCTGATAGTCGGATGGCCGTCGCGCCGGCTGTTCGGGGACTATCTCGCGATAGTGACGCTGTTCTTCGGCGAGGCGTTCGTCGAGTTCACCACCAACGTCGCCCCGCACACGTTCGGCGGCGCGAACGGCATCGTCGGGGTCGACACGATCCATTCGTTCGGCATCTCGCTCACCAGCAACGAGGGCTACTACTACCTGCTCGTGATCGTCGTGGTCCTGGTCATGGCCGTGCTGCGGTTGCTCGACACGTCGCGCACCGGGAGGGCCTGGCGGGCCGTCCGCGAGGACCCGCTCGCCGCCGCGGCGATGACGATCCCTGTCAACCGGGTCAAGCTGATGGCGTTCGCGTTCGGCGCCATGGTCGCCGCGCTGGCCGGCACCATATTCGCGGCCCAGCAAATCAGCGTGTTCCCGCTCGACTTCGACACGCCGATCCTGATCCTGATCTACGCCGGGCTGATCCTCGGCGGCGCAGGGAGCATCGCGGGCGCCGCGACGGGAGCGCTCGTCGTCATGGTCGTCTACGACGGGCTGCTCCGCAGCCCGACCGACTCCGGCTACCTGTTCTACGGCATGATCCTGCTGGCGTTGCTGGTCAAGCTCCGGCCCTGGCGCAGGCTTGCCTTGGTCCTGGCAGCCACGGCGGCGTTTGGTTTCGCCGCCCATGCGATCGCCGGCGCGATCTCGTCCAGCGCTGTAGCGCGCCGCCCGGCCTCCGGTGGCTTTATCGGCTCCATCCTGCGGGACTGGGTGATCGTGCCTGCCGACCCGCGTGTGCCAGGGAACGTCGGGTTCGTGCTGCTGATCTGTCTGCTGATCGCGCTCGTCCAGGCCAAGGGCCAGTGGCGGACAGTCCTGCTGGTGCCGGCCATCTACCTGGGCGCGTTCGTGTGGGAGACCCGGCTGGCCGCCGAGCCGGCGATCACAAGGCAGCTGATGATCGGCGCGATCCTGATCGTGATGATGGTCGCCAGGCCGCAGGGGCTGCTCGGGCAGCGCAGAGTGGAGACGCCGACATGAGCGCCGCGCAGCAGCCGCGCTCGCCGATCCTCGAGCTGGACCAGCTCTCGCTGGCCTTCGGCGGTCTGGCCGCGCTGTCCGGGCTCGACCTGCGCATCAATGACGGTGAGATCGTCAGCCTGATCGGGCCGAACGGCGCGGGCAAGTCGACGGTCTTCAACGTTGTCACGGGCGTCTACCAGCCGCGGTCTGGTGACGTCAGGTTCGCGGGACACTCGATCGCTGGCTTGCCGCCGCACCGGATCGCCGGGCTCGGCATCGCCCGCACGTTCCAGAGCCTGCGGCTGTTCCTCAACATGACGGTGCTCGAGAACGTGATGGCCGCGACGTACGGCAGCACGAGGGCGACCCCGCCCGAGTCGGTGCTGAGGCTGCCGTGGGCCAGGCGCGAGGAGCGCCAGGCGCGTGAGCGTGCGACCGAGGCGCTGTCGTTCTTCGGGCAGCGGCTCGCCGGCTACCGCTGGGACCAGCCCGCGTACTCCCTGTCCTACGCGAACCGGCGGCGCCTGGAGATCGCCCGCGCGCTCGCGACCAAGCCCAGGCTGCTGCTGCTCGACGAGCCGGCGGCGGGGATGAACCCCGCCGAGACGCACGAGGTCACGGAGCTGATCAGCCGGCTGCGCGACGAGCTCGGCGTCGCGATCTGCGTCATCGAGCACGACATGCACGTCGTGTCCGGCTGCTCCGACCGGGTCGTGGCGCTGGATCACGGGGTCAAGATCGCCGACGGCGGCTTCGACGCCGTGGCCAGCGACCCCGCGGTCGTGGAGGCCTATATGGGCCGCGATCCAGAAGCCCTGGCGGAGTCGTAATGGCCGAACTCCTCAGCCTGGAGAACGTCACTACGTACTACGCCCAGATGCGGATCCTCGAGGGCGTCAACCTGCAGGTCGGCGCCGGCGAGCTGGTGTGCCTTCTCGGCGGCAACGCGTCGGGCAAGTCGACGACCCTGAAGACCATCTTGGGCATCGTGCAGCCGAGGTCGGGGCGGGTGCTGCTGGACGGAGAGGACGTGAGCACCTGGCCGGTGCCGCAGCGGATCGCGAAGGGCATCGCGATCGTGCCGGAGAACCGCAGGCTCTTCGGCCAGCTCACGGTCAGGGAGAACCTCGAGCTCGGTGCCGTGCTGCGCGGGCGCGACAAGCTGGACGAGGACTTTGACAGGATCCACGCGCTGTTCCCGCGCCTGCTCGAGCGCCGGACCCAGCTCGCGGGCACCCTCTCTGGTGGCGAGCAGCAGATGGTCGCGATGGGCCGCGCGCTCATGTCGCGGCCGAGGCTGCTGCTCATGGACGAGCCGTCCATGGGCCTGTCGCCCGCGCTTGTGCAGCAGAACTTCCAGATCATCAAGGAGGTGCACCTGTCCGGGGTGTCCGTGCTGATGGTCGAGCAGAACGCCACGATGGCGCTGTCCATCGCCGACCGCGGCTACGTCCTGTCCACGGGCGAGATCGTCCTCGACGGCGCGGCCGCCGACCTCCTTCGCAGCGAGGACCTCAAGCGCGCCTACCTCGGCCGCTAGCACGGCCCGACTCAGCCCGGCTCAGCCACATAGCACGGCTCCCAGGCACATCGGCGGCCGATTCGCCCGGTTTGCGGTTACCTAAGCCGTGCTAAGTCGCCGCGGGGCAGGGCGGAGGGCGTTGACCGGGTTGAGTTCTCAGCCTATTTTTCAACTAATGAGAAATTCGTCTGCCGCAGCGGCTCACCCAGGCCCGCCACCCGCGATCCTCTCCGCGCGAGCCCGGTTCAGCTCGCTCAACACGGACTTCGTCTATCTCGACGCGCCAGGCGGCACGCAGACCCCTGATGAGGTCGCCAACGCCGCTGCGCGGGTGTACCTCGAGTCGAGCGGCAACACC
>DASUHI010000255.1:0-6315 GCA_036273575.1 Streptosporangiaceae bacterium
TCGAACGCCACCCCGATCACGCGCTCGCCGTCCGCGCCGAACCCGTTGTCGGCCAGGCAGGACGCGATGTGCGCGTGGTGGTGCTGCACGCCGGCCAGCTTGAGCCCGGCGTCAGCGTCGGCACGGTCCTGGGCGTACGTCGTCGACAGGTAGTCCGGGTGCAGGTCGTGCGCGATCACCGCTGGCGTGATCTCGAACAGCTCGCTGAAGTGCTCGATCCCCTCGGTGAAGGACCGCAGCGTCTCGGCGTTTTCCAGGTCCCCGATGTGCTGGGAGACGAACGCCCGGTCGCCGGAGGCCAGGCAGAAGGTGCTCTTGAGCTCGGCGCCGCACGCCAGCACGGGCCGGCCGAACCTGGGCCGTACCCGCAGCGGCTCCGGCGCGTAGCCGCGCGCACGCCGCACAACTGCCCCGCCGCCGCGGAACGGGAGCACGACGGAATCGTCGGCCCTGACGTGGATCGGCCGGTCGTGGGTCAAGAAGGCGTCCGCGATGCCGGCCAGCCGTTCCAGCGCGTCGTCGTCGCGGTACGCGATGGGCTCGTCGGACGTGTTGCCGCTCGTCAGAACGATGGGCTCGCCGGTCTGCCTGAGCAGCAGGTGGTGCAGCGGCGTGTACGGCAGCAGCACGCCGAGGTGCCGGTTGCCGGGCGCGACGGCCGCGGCGACCCGCGCGCCGGCCAGCCTGGGCAGCAGCACGATGGGCCGCCGCCGGCTGGTCAGCAGGCCGGCCGCGACGTCGTCGACGGCACACAGCCCCCGCGCCTGACCGAGCCCGGCAGCCATCACCGCGAACGGCTTGTCCTCGCGGTGCTTGCGCGCGCGTAGCGCCGCGGTCGCCCGCTCACTGCCCGCGACCGCGGCCAGGTGATACCCGCCGAGTCCCTTCACGGCGAGCACGCCGCCGCCCGCCAGCACCCCCGCGGCTCCTTCAAGGGGATGAACAGGACGCTCGGCGCCGGTGCCGTCCGTCAGCCGCAGCCGCGGACCGCAATCAGGACAGCACGTCGGCTGGGCGTGGAACCGGCGGTCGGCCGGGTCGTGGTACTCCCGCGCGCACGGCGCGCACATCGTGAAGCTGGTCATCGTCGTTAGCGCCCTGTCATAGGGCACGCCGGTGACGATCGTGAACCTCGGACCGCAGTTCGTGCAGTTGATGAACGGGTAGCCGAACCGTCGGTTCGCGGGATCGTCGAGCTCGGCGAGACATTCGTCGCAGGTGGCCACGTCGGCGGAGATCAGCGCCCGGCGCGGACCCTGCCCCTGGCTCTGGGCGATCGTGAACGTGGTGGACCCGTCGGGTGGCAGCGGGGTGGCGGCGATCTGCTCGATGCTGGCCAGCGGCGGCGCGTCGGTGCGGAGCGCGCGCATGAACGCCTCGACGGCCTCTGGCGCGCCCTCGACCTCGGCGAATACGCCGTCCACGTCGTTTCCGACCAGGCCGCCGAGGCCGAGCCCGCTGGCCAGGGAGTACACGAAAGGCCGGAACCCTACCCCCTGGACGATCCCGGTGACCCGGATGTGCGTCCTGATCCGCTGGCTCACCGCTCCAGTGTGGCAAAAACCCGGGTGCCGGAAGGGAGTCCGGCACCCGGGTGGGTGGGCCTGAGCTGCCCGGCGGAATCAGCCGTAAACGCGGAAGACGACGTTTCCTATTGTGCCTGGGGTGGTGCTGGCGAAGGCGCCTGCTGAGCCGATCGCCTGTAGTCCCCGTGACTTTGCGGGGTCCTGCCGGAGTTTTCTGAACCGCTCGGGGTCACGCTCCGGCCGGAGGGTCAGCCGACGGGTCGGCCGGAGCGCGCTGGGCCAGGTGCAGCAGCGTCTCCAGGTTCTCGCCTGCGTGGCCGACCAGGACGGTGGCGCCGGGAGCGGCCGCGCGCACCAACGGCGCCGTCTCGTCCGCACTGGCGGCGCCAGCCCGGGTGGCCGTTGACAGCACGACGAGGCTCGCCCCGACTTCTGCCGCCAGACGGCCAATCTCGGCCGCCGGCAGGTCTGCCGATAGGTGGTGGACGTGCCAGCGAGCCTCGCGCAGGCAAGCCGCGGCCATCAGCGCGGGCATGCCGTGCCGCTCGCCAGGCGGGGTGGTCACCACGGCCGTCCCGCGCGGGCGCCCGGCTGGCTGGGTCGCGTGGGTTGCCAGCAGCCGCTCGCAGATCGCGGTGGCCCGGTGCTCCTCGGCGATCGAGACGTGGCCCGCGGCCCAGTCCTCGCCGATGCGGCGCAGCGCGGGGGCGATCACGCGATCGCAGAGGTCAAGCACGCTCACGTGTCCGGCCAGTCGGTCCGTGGACCGGCGTGCCCTGGTCTCCTCGCCGTCGGAGATGGCGCTGTACAGCCGGTCGGCCTGGGCCGGCCAGTCCCTGACCTTGATCTGAGCGGCGGGCTCGCGGCCGCGCTGGCGTCTGGCCGCGAGCGCCTGGACGTCGGCGTCGCTGACCTCGTAGCCGCGACGGATCTTCCTGGCAGGCAGCTGGCCGTCCCTGACCCAGCCATAGGCCGTCTGGTAGTGCACGCCGAGCATGTCGGCGGCCTCTTGCAGTCGCATCGCACTCCCGGCCGGGCGCCCCGGCACAGCTTCCTTAGCTTAACTTAGTCTAAGTTCGTTGGTGACGAAGGTCCCGAGCCCGTCACGACCTTCGTACCTGCCAGCTCATGGCCTTATGGCGGTGTACTGCGATAAGCGGGCCGATGCCCGCGAGCCGAGTGACGCGCCAGACCGGTCGCGTGCCTGGTCAGGCCGGACAGGAGAAGGTCATGAACGTGTTCCGCGCGCCGGCCGACGAGCTTCCCAGGCTGGCGACCACGCCGGCCGAGATCTCGCGGTTCGTGGTCGAGGCGGCCGTTCACGCACCCTCGGTGCACAACACGCAGCCGTGGTGGTTCAGCACCGGCGACCGGGAGATCAGCGTGCACGCCGACGTGGAACGGCGGCTCACCGTCGCCGATCCACGCGGCAGGGAGATGATGATCAGCTGCGGCGCGGCCGTCTTCACGGCCCGGGTCGCGATGCGCTACCTGGGAATTGTGCCCAAGGTGCGGCTGCTGCCAGACCCAGACCTGCCGAACCTGGTCGCGAGGATCAGGTACGGCCAGGACCGCATCGAGCCAGCCGACTACGAGCGCGAGCTGTTCGCGGAGATCCCGCGGCGCCGCACTCACCGCGGTGGCTTCGACCCTGGCCCGCTGCCAGCCAGCCTGATCGCCGTGATGCGGGACGAAGCCGCCAGGGAGAAGGCAACGCTCTCGCTCATGACGGACAAGTCCAGGCGCGGAGCGCTCGCCGCGGTCGTCGAGGCCGCCGACTATGTGCTCAGGCTCGACGCGAAGCGCATGCGCGAGCAGGCCAAGTGGGCGCCGCCCCCTGGCAGCCCGCGGCGTGACGGCGTCCCCGCCTCGGCCTATCCCGCGACGCCGGAGCGGACGGAACCGCCGTTCCCCGCGAGGGACTTCGCGCACGGGCACGGATGGGGACTGCCACCCGCTGGTACCGGCGCGGTGCCCAAGGCGGCCGGGCTCGTGACCGTGCTGACGACCCGCGCTGACCGGCCAGAAGACTGGGTCAGGGCAGGTCAGGCCCTGCAACGTGTGCTGCTGGTGGCGAGCACCTGCGGCGTGTCCGCGGCGCTGCACAGCCAGCCCCTCGAGGTCGAGGACCTGCGCAGGTTCATAGCCGCTGTCCTCTGCGACGGAGCGCACCCCCAGATGGTGGTTAGGCTCGGCTGCACAGACCAGGCTTCAGCGAGCGTGCGGCGCAGCGTCGACGAGGTGTTGCTCTAGTGTGCGATCTAGCTGCCCAGGCATGACGGAAGGCATCGTGCTGACATGAACGACAACGCTGCGAGATCCGCACCGATCAAGGTATTCCTGCTCGACGACCACGAAATCGTCAGGCGCGGAGTGAAGGACCTGCTCGAGGCCGAAGACGACATCACCGTCATCGGCGAGGCAGGGACGGCTTCGTCGGCGCTGGCCAGGATACCGGCGCTGAAGCCCGACGTGGCGGTGCTCGACGTGCGCCTGCCCGACGGCGACGGGGTCAGCGTGTGCCGTGACATCAGGTCGCAGATGCCCGACGTGGCCTGCCTGATGCTGACGTCGTTCGGCGACGACGAGGCCCTCTTCGACGCCATCATGGCCGGTGCCTCGGGATACGTTCTCAAGCAGATCAGGGGGACCGACCTGATCGGCGCCGTCAGGACCGTCGCGTCAGGTCAGTCACTGCTCGACCCGGAAGCGGCCAGCAAGGTCATGGCCAGGATGCGCGATCAGTCCCGGAGGTCAGACCCGCTCGCCGCGCTGACCGGCCAGGAGCGGAAGATCCTCGAGCTGATCGGCGAGGGGCTCACCAACCGGCAGATCGGCGAGCGGCTGTTCCTCGCGGAGAAGACCGTCAAGAACTACGTGTCCGCGCTGTTCGCCAAGCTCGGCATGGAGCGGCGTACGCAGGCGGCCGCGTACGCCGCCAGGATCTTCGACGAGCAAGGCCACGAGGCCCGCTAGCGAACCCGGCTACCGCCTGCTCGACACCCCGGCCCGGCTGGACAGCGCGTCCGCACGGACGTATGTTCATGCTGCGCGGCTGCCCAAGCGCATCCTCTGAGCCGATGCTCGACCCACGCTCGAGCCGGCGAGTTGGAGCAAGGGACATCGTCTCGGGCGTGTCGTCTCCCGAGCATGGCTGACGCGTGGGGTCTGGCCAGAGCAAGGGCTGACATGACCCGGAACCGATGGTCAAAGCGCGCCGTCCGGTCGAGAATGGCCAGGACCGGCGAGAAGTACACGCAAGCGCGACGGGCGCTCCAGGCCCCGGGACGTCACGGCGGCAGCAGTGACGATTCCCTTCTCGCGATCTCCTGGCCGGAGGACTCGCTTGCCTGGTTCTCCGACCAGGCGTACAACCTGATCCTGCTGGCCGCCGACGAGGCGCGCATGCTGAGTCATCCCGTGGTCGATCCCGAGCACCTCCTGCTCGCGGCCGCTCGTCGCGGGAACGTCGAGTCGCTGCTCGCGGCCGAGGGCGTAGGCGCCCGCGCGATCCACGATGCGATGGTCAGGATCAAAGGTTCGGGCGGCAGGCTCGAGCTCGGGCCGAAGCGCTCATCGGCCAGCGAGATGGTGCTGCGCCAGGCGGTCACCGCCGCGGCGGCCCGTGGCCTCCTCACAGCGAGCACGGAGCATCTGCTGATCGCGCTCGGCGAGCACGATCTCCCGGCCCTGATCCTCGGTGAACTCGGGGTCGGCGACGTCGCGGCGCTCGTCGATGCCCGCTACCCGGTCACGCGGCCCCCGCTTGATCACGCGGTCGTCGAGCGGCGCGCCGCCCAGCTTGCGAGCGGCAGCGAGGCGCCGAGCCCAGGGCCAATCCCGCCGGTCTTCGAGCGCTTCAGCTCCCAAGCCCGTGCCGCCATCAACGCAGGTGTCGAGTACGCGCGCAGGGCCGACGATCTGTGTGTCGAACCAGCGCATCTGCTCTTCGGGGTCCTGGACGCTAAGACGGGCGTGGTCGCGGCCATGCGCACCAGGCACGGCTGGCACATCCCGTCCGTCCCGTTGGCCCGGCCGCGCTATCCCCGCGCCACCGGCATCTTCAGCCAGGACGCCAGGCGCATCGTGGCGGAGGACGTGCTCGTGGTCGCTGAGCGCCTCGACCGAAGCGCGATCAGCACGGGCCACCTGCTCATCGCCCTCCTCGAACGCCGGCGGCTCGGCCCGAACCTCGATCGCCGCAAGCTCGACGAAGACGCGAGGCGGGCCGTCAGCTCGCTGCCGGGTATCCGCGAGACAACCGCGGAGGTCGTCGCCGGGCTGCCAGGCGAAGAGGCCGCCTGACGCTACGGCCTTGGCGACAACGGAGCCGGCAGCGGCATGCAATCGGCAGCCCGCATCTGTCGCGGGTTCGCTCACGCCGCGATCAGTCGGCCGCCGGGCCTATGGCCATCGGAGTAACGGGACGGAAGTCCTTTGTGGTGGCGACCCTCGGCCCTGCTCGGCGCCTGGCCGCGTGGCGGATGCTAAGTGCGGCTAAAGGAAAACGGAGGCCCTCCGGGCCCAGGAAAGGTTCCCGGTGGCGGATGCTTTAGGAGGCATCGAAATGCGCAGAAGGACATTCGACGCGCTGATGGTGGTGGCCGGACTTGCTCTGACCGCGGTGCTGCTTGTGGCCGGCGGTCTGCTGACTTGGGGCCACAACTTCGTGACCAGCGAGGTTCGCACCCAGCTAGTCGCGCAGAAGATCGTGTTCCCGCCCGCGTCAAGCGACTCAATCAAGTCACTGCCGAAGGCCGACGCGAAGGCGATGACCGTCTACGCCGGC
>DASUHI010000256.1:0-8711 GCA_036273575.1 Streptosporangiaceae bacterium
CCCGGCCAAGCCCGCGCTGATCACCTGGACGGCGGACGAGGAGCGCGACGGCGTGCCAGCCTTCCGGTACCTGCTCGTGCCGCTGCGGGTTCCCGAGCGGACCTGAGCGGCCGCAGCAGGTACGCGTGCCAGCTGCTCAGAACGGCCTGCGGCGCACGGACCTGGGCAGCCAGCGCCGGAAGCGGCGCAGCAGCCCGCGCCGCCCGAACAGCAGGGCGAGCAGCGCGAACAGCAACGACCTGGCAATGACCGTGCCGATGAACGCGACCGGCAGGATGAACGCGATCAGGATCAGCGCGAGGATGACCACGATGAAGCTGGCGAAGGCCGCCAGGCCTGACCGTCGGCGGGAGCGGTACGCGTGCTGCCAGTCGTCCGGGCCGTGCCTGCCGCCGGTGTGCGGCCAGGGGAGCGACGGCGCGGCCGCGGGCAGGTCTCGGGTGATCGCGGCCAGGTCCAGGTGGGTCTTGGCGGTGAAGACCAGCTCCAGCCTGTGCTGGAACTCCTCCAGCGTCAGCCGGCCCGCGGCGTAGTGCTCGCGCAGGGCCACCGCCGTCGCGTCGCGGTCGGCGTCACCGATCCGAAGGCCGTTGCGGGGCCGCTCAACTGGCATCTGTTCCTCCGGCGCGGGTCGCTCAACGCTAAGACGATATATCTCATCTCGGGATCGGGCAACGATGCTGACCGGCCGGTCTCATCCGATGAGGCAATCGCCCGCGTTCCTGATGTTGCCCATGTATCGATGTGACACCCATCACCTCTGCGCGTGGTGGGTGACACTCCGATACACGCTGATCCTCGAGGCGCCGCCGCGCCTGCGGACCATTCGGCTAGAAAGAGCGTTAAAGTCCGTTTTAGGTCTTGCTCCGTGACGAGCGAATCGGTCAGTCGAGGTGGACTTCGTCGCAGGCCCGGCTGCCGCCGGAGCCGGCGGCGATGATCGCCGCGCTGATCTCGTGCAGCTGCTCGATCTGCTCGGGCGTCAGCACGTCGATCAGCGACCGGCGTACCTGTTCGACGTGGCCGGGCGCGGCGGCCGCGAGCGCGGCGAATCCCTCGTCGGTGAGCTGTGCGATCTGGCCGCGACGGTCGGTGGGGCAGTCCCTCCGCTCGACCCAGCCGCGTTCCTCGAGCCTGGCGACCGCGTGCGACAGCCTGCTCTTGCTGTACGCAGACGCCGTGGCCAGTTGCGTCATCCTGAGCGCGCGGCCCGGCGCCTCTGACAGGTGCACGAGGATCTCGTAGTAGCCGTGTGGCAGCCCTGAGTCGCGGATCAGCTGGGCATCGGTGGCGGCGAAGACCGACTCGCACGCCTGCACGAACAGGCGCCACGCGCGCTGCTCCCGCTCGTTCAGCCAGCGTGTCGTCGTGGTCACGACCTCATGATACCGGATCTAGTTGAGCGTTTGACAACTCCTGGAATACGTGCTAGTTGTTGATTGTTCAACAAACTGTCCGGGGATTACCCGGAACCACAAACTCAGTCAGCATCGGAGCGTGACATGACCATGACGCAGGCCGGACAGATCCAGATCCCCGGCTACGTGGCAGGTACGTGGACCATCGACCCCGTGCACTCGGAGGTCGGGTTCTCCGTGCGGCACATGATGGTGAGCAAGGTGCGGGGCAAGTTCACCAAGTTCGGCGGCGAACTGGTGACGGCCGACGACCTGATTGCCTCGTCGGTGACCGCCGAGATCGACCTGTCTTCGATCGAGACGGGTGCGGAGCAGCGCGACGCCCACTTGAGGTCGCCGGACTTCTTCGACACAGCGAACCACCCGCTGATGACCTACCGGTCAACCGGGATCCGCCAGGACGGCGACGAGTTCATCGTCGACGGCGAGCTCACGCTGAAGGGCGTCACCCGCAGCGTGCCGCTGAAGCTCGAGGTCAACGGCTTCGGCCCGGACGCCTACGGCGGCACCAGGGCCGGGTTCACCGCGATGGCCGAGATCAACCGTCAGGACTTCGGGGTCAACTGGAACGCCGCCATGGAGACCGGCGGTGTGGTGGTCTCCGATAAGGTCGCCATCCACCTGGAGATCGAGGCGGTCCTGCAGGCCTGACGGCCGCGGGAACGAGCACCGGTATCCGCGGCGAGAGCCCGGGAGCGGCGGTCAGTCCGCTCCTGGGCTCTCGCCGTTCGCGGGGAGGTTGTGCATGTCGGCCCGGTGCTTGCGCAGGTAGTCAAGGTACAGCGGGCGCAGCGCATCCTCGATGTCGGAGTCGTCCGCGTCGATGGTGTCTCCGATCAGCGCGGACAGGTGCAGGGCATCGGCCTCGGCGTGATCGGGATGACCGGCGACAGCCTCGCCGGCCGGCAGCGCGCGCAGCAAGTCCCACAGGAACGCGACATCGAGATGGTGCCTGGCCCGCCTGACGGCGAGGTCGTGCAGCTCGCGGGAGGACAGCGCATCAAGATCGTCCAGATCGCTCATGGCAGCAACCCTAGTGCCGCGCGAGCAGTGCCGCCTGCCGGGTCAGCCGCTCTGGAGCGCCGTCTCGAGCAGGCCAAGCGGGGGCGAGCCGAGGTCGAGCAGCGCCGCGTGGAAGCGCAGCAACGAGAAGCCAGAACCCCATGCCGCCCTGGCCTTGTCGCGCAGCGACATGATCTCGAGCTTGCCCCATGTGTAGCGGCCGTAGGTCGGGTCGAAGGTCGCCCTGTTCGCCTCCGACAGCGCCGCCTGCCCCGAGATGTGCGTGTCAGCCTCGAACCTGCGGGCGCCTTCCTCGACGGTCATGTCGGCCGTGTGCACGCCGATCGCGCACGCCAGCCGCGTGACGCGGACCAGGGCCTCGAGCCAGACCCCGATCGCGAACCGCGGGTCCCCGTCGCAGAAGCCCTCCTCAACGCACAGCTCCTCGGCGTAGTGCGCCCAGCCTTCAACGAAAGCCTCCGAGTGCAGCGTGCGCCTGACCTCGGTCGGCGCGCGGCGTATCGCCCTGCCGTGTGAGAAGTGGCCGGGAGCTACCTCGTGCACCGTGATGCCCGGCAGCGTCGTGTCGCTGAACACCTCGAGCCATTCCTGCGCCTCGTTCTCAGGCCAGGACGGATCCGGCGGCGTGATGTAGTAGCGCGACGGCCCTTCCGGCTCGCCTGGAGCGGCCGTCGACATCATGGCCATCGCCCAGCGCCGAGACTCAGGGGCGAGCAGCACCAGGCACTCGCCGTCGTTGTAGGGCACCAGGCCCGCGCCCGTCGTGAACTCGATCGCCCGGCCGGTCCAGACCCTCGCGGCCTCGATGACGCCGTCGGCGTCCGGGTGCTCCCGCACCAGCTCGCGGGCGACCTCCAGGGCTGGCCTGCCGGGATCGACTTGCGCACAGCTCTCCGCGAGCCGCTCAGAGAGCCGGTCCCGCTCGGCGTCGGCCCGCTCCGCGAGCCTGCCAAGATCGAGGTCCATGCCCTCGGCGCTGCTCATGAGCGCGGTAAGCGCGGCGCTGCCGAGCGCAGCGTCCTGGCTGCCCGTGGCCGCGGCCTGCTCCAGGTGCGCGACGAGTCGCGCGTGCGCGGTCAATGCGGCTTCCGCGGCGCCAGCTTCCGCGCCGCGCGGGATGGCCGCGGCCAGGCCGCGGGCCGCGGCGACGAGCGCCTGACCGACGGGAGCGGGCACGGCGTCGAGCGATGCGATCGCGGCGTCGACCGCGTCGGGCCACGCCGCCAGGTGCGCTGCGCGGGCGCGTTCCCGGTCGGCCTGCGGCGCGTATTCCCTGTCGTAGCAGGCCAGGTCCATGTTGCCGATGTGGAAGTACGGGTTGCTGCGATGCAGCGCGAGGTCGCCGAACCTGACCTGGGCCGCCCGCTCGAAGACCGCCAGATGTGCCTCGTCGTGATCGTCGTCCAGCCGGCAGGCACCAGCCGACTCGGCGAGCCTGTGCAGCCCGGCGCGGACACCGGCAGGCGACAGGTCCTGGATCCTGCCGTCGTACTCGTGCCTGCCGCAGTACTCCCGGATCTCGGCGACGGACATGTCCCAGACGGCGCGCAGGCGGGGGTTTGTGTCAGCCATGCCGGGCACCCTACCTGGACGCCGGTCCCCGGCTGGTCGGCTGGGTGAGCCGCGTCGGCCCGACGACGCCGGACATTACCGCGGGGAAGCCGGCGAGCTGGCAGCTCGCGGACGACGTCGTCGCGGCATGCCCGCACTCCGCATGAATGGCGCCTTATTCAAGTCACAGGAATGAGCGTGGCAAATAGCCCTTCCATAATAGTGATGCAGCCAGGCCAGGCCGGGTTGTGTGGCCGAGCGGATTATCGGTACCCGGCGGCAGATATTAACGGCCGAAATCAGGCGAGCGCCGTGGGCTGGATGTGGTCTGCCCGCTGCGGAGCGTGACCGAGCGCCGGACGGGACCGCGATGGACGGTACTGGTCGGATCGCGAATATCCTTCTGCTCAGGGCATGAACCGCATATGTGCAGTGTGTGCTCGAATGGTCACAATGGGATCGGAGTCGCCCGTGGCGGGTACGCAGGAGTTCACCACGAGACCGGAACTGGCGGGCACCTTCGGCATGGTGGCTTCGACTCACTGGCTCGCATCGGCCGCGGGCATGGCGGTGCTCGAAGCGGGCGGCAACGCCTTCGACGCCGCCGTGGCGACGGGCCTCGTGCTCCAGGTAGTCGAGCCGCACCTGAACGGCCCGGGCGGTGAGGTGCCGATCATCGGCTATAGCGCCAGCGAGGGCAGCGAGTTCGTCGTCGACGGCCAGGGCGTCGCCCCGGCCGCAGCCACGCTGGCGGCGTTCAGCGACCTGGGCATCGACCTAGTGCCAGGCAACGGCCTGCTCCCCGCCATGGTGCCTGGCGCCTTCGGGGCGTGGATGCTGCTGCTGCAGCGGTACGGAACGCTGCCGCTGCGCGAGGTCATGAAGTACGCGATCGGCTATGCCGGCGACGGCTACCCGATGCTGCCCGGAGCCAGCGCGGCCGTCGAAGCCATGACCGAGACGTTCACGCTCCACTGGCCGACGTCGGCCGAGATCTACCTCGCGGACGGGACGCCGGCGCCTGGGTTCCGTTTCTCCAACAAGGTGCTCGCGGATACCTACGCCCGCGTCCTCGCAGAGGCCGAGGCGGCGGGCGCGGACCGCGACGCGCAGATCGAGGCCGCCAGACGGGCGTGGTACGAAGGATTCGTCGCAGAGGCGATCGAGGACTTCGCGGCCGGCGCGGACGTCATGGACGTCACAGGGCGGCCGCACCGCGGTCTGCTGCGCGGCTCGGATATAGCGGCCTGGCGGGCCAGTGTCGAGGAGCCGGTCAGGTTCGACTTCCACGGGGTGACGGTCTGCAAGACCGGGCCATGGGGACAGGGACCGGTGTTCTGCCAGCAGCTCGCGCTGCTTGACGGCCTGGGCGTGGACGACCTGCGGCCGGGCAGCTCAGCCCTGATTCACACCGTGACCGAGGCCGCCAAGCTGGCGTTCGCCGATCGTGAGGCCTGGTACGGGGACCCGCGGCACAGCGATGTGCCGCTGGCTGACCTGCTGTCAGCGGACTACACATCGGCGCGCAGGCAGCTGGTGACCGACCAGGCGTCGGCCGAGCTGGTGCCTGGCGCGCCCGGCGGGAGGCAGCCCGCGCTGCCCGCATATGCGACGGCCGGAGGATCCGTGGCCTTCGCGGCGAAGGGCACGGGCGAGCCGACGATGGGCGACGCCACGCGGGGCGCGGCGACCCTCGGCTCGGTCTCGCTCGGTCCAGGCGACACCTGCCACCTGGACATCGCCGACCGGTTCGGGAACTTGGTCTCGGCGACGCCGAGCGGCGGCTGGCTGCAGAGCTCGCCGGCCGTCCCCGGCCTCGGGTTCTGCCTGGGCACGAGGGGCCAGATGTTCGCGCTGACCCCAGGCTTCGCCAGTACGCTCGCGCCTGGCCGGCGGCCCAGGACGACGTTGTCGCCGAGCCTGGTGCTGCGTGAGGGAGAGCCGTACATGGCGTTCGGGACGCCAGGAGGCGACCAGCAGGATCAGTGGACGGTCGGCTTCTTCCTGAACCACGTGGTCTATGGCATGAACCTGCAGCAGGCCATCGACTTCCCCGCCTACCACACCGACCACTTTCCCTCCTCGTTCTATCCGCGCGGCTCGATCCCGCGCTCGCTCAGCGTCGAGTCGCGGGCGGGCGAGCAGGTCGTCGGCGAGCTGCGGGCTCGCGGTCACGACGCCACCGTGTCGCCGCCGTGGTCGCTCGGCCGGATCAGCGCGGTCAGCAGGGACCGCGGGTTCCTGCACGCTGCCGCGAACCCGCGCGGCATGCAGGGGTACGCCGTAGGCAGGTAAGGGCAGATAAGGGGACGTGGAAGACAGCGGCGACATGGTGTCCCAGCCGGATGTCTGGCCGGGACCTGTCGGCCGCCCCGGCAGGGCGCACTGGTGGTCGGCCCAGCCCGCGCCGCCAGCCCCGCGGATCACCGCGCGCCGTGCATACACCGAGGTCCTCGGCGTCTTCGCCGCGTTCTTCGCGGCCAGCATCATCGCGGGCGGTGAGACGTTCGCTGGCCGTTACCCGCCGCCGTCGGGAAGCTGGGCCGTGTTCACCCCGGCGACCGTCAGCGAGCTCGGCACGTGCGTCCTCGCGGTCCTGGTCACGGTCCTGTTGTCCGGCAGGCGCGGCATCAGGCCGGGGTGGCTCGGTCTGCGCTGGCCGCGCAGACGGGACGGGCGCGCTGGCGCCGTGCAGAGCATGCGCATAGGCGTCTGGGCGATCGCGGCGCTGCTCGCGGGCGGGGCGACCACCAGCGCCCTGGCGATGGGGAACAAGCTCGGCCAGCCAGCTCACCAGGACGCCAGCTACCTGATCTACACGCTGGCGGCGTCGCTCACCGCAGGCGTCGTCGAAGAGATGGTCGTGCTGGCCTTCGTCATCACGACGCTGCGCCAGGCGGGCCGGCCGACCGCTGAGATCCTGCTCGTCGCCGTGCTGCTGCGGTGCTCGTATCACGACTACTACGGCCTCGGCGTGATCGGCATCGCCGTCTGGGCGACCGTCTTCGTCTGGCTGTTCCTGCGCACCGGCAGCGTACTGCCGCTGATCGTCGTGCACGTGCTCTGGGACGCCAACATCTTCCTCGGCCAGCGGTGGCACGAGGTTCAGGTCGCGACCGCTTACGTCTGGATCATGCTCGTGCTGATCGCCGCGATCACGTGGCTGGTCGAACTCCAGGCCAGGTACCGGGGGCCGCCGCCGGGAGACCCGGCCGGGCCTTCGCACGTCGTCATCCCGCCGCCGGCGGCCACCACTGGTGCGCCGGCGTTTGACCCGCCCGCGCCGGACCGGACCTAGTCGTGCCAGCGCCCACGCTCCCTGCCACCAGATAAGGATCCCCGGTTGTGATCACGCACGCAGAGTTCCCGCAGTGGCCGGGCGGCGCCGATGTCGCCGTCGCGCTGACGTTCGACGTGGACGGCGAGACGCCGTGGCGCGGTGAGGGTCCCGAGTACGCGCGCCGGCTGACCGTGCTCTCGCAAGGGCGGTTCGGGCCAGAACGCGGTCTGCACCGCGTGCTCGCCCTGCTGGCCGAGCACCAGATACCTGGCACGTTCTACATACCCGGCTTCACCGTCGAGAAGTTCCCCGAGGTGGTCACCGCGATCGGCGCCGGCGAGCACGAGTTCGCGCACCACGGGTACATGCACCTCGGCACCGACGGCCTGGACGAGAGAGCCCAGCGCGCCGAGCTCGAACGTGGCCTCGCCGCGTTCGAGCGCCACGGGATCCGGCCGGCCGGCTATCGCTCACCTGGGTGGGAGCTCACCCCCGAGACGCTCGGGATGCTCGCCGGCTTCGGGTTCAGCTATGACAGCAGCCTGATGGCAGACGACCGCCCGTACTGGGAGGTCAGCGGGTCCGCGCCGCTGCTCGAGCTGCCGGGGCACTGGAGCCTGTGTGACTGGCCGTTCTTCGGGTTCACGCCGTATCACGGCGGCCTGCTGGCCAGCCCGGACCGGATCGAGCGGATCTGGCTGGAGGAGTACGAGTCGGCGCTCGCCGATCGCCGGGTGCTCACGCTCACGATGCATCCCGAGGCCATCGGCCGCGGCTACATGATCAGGATGCTGGAGCGCGTCGTCACCGGCATGCGCGAGCGCGGCCGCCCGTGGTTCGCCACCCACGCCCAGATCGCCGCCCTCGCCGCCGCGCCTCCCGTCCCGCCGCCCGCGCGCATGCCCGAGGCCCACCTTTGAACCCTTGGTGGGCGTATAGCACCACTAACGGTTCATAGGTGGGGCAGGTACAAGGAGTTTGGGGCGCGGAGTCAGAGGGGGAGGGCAAGGGCCGCGGCGACGACGGCCGCGATCGCGGCGAGGACCGCCAGCCAGCCGGCGCCGGCGCCGAGGCCAGGAAGCATGGCGGCACCGGCGGAGAGGGCAGCGAGGCCCAGCCCGGTCGCAAGGAACGGCAGGTGCGGCCGGAACACCGAGGCCCGCGCGGCCGTCTCGGCGAGGTGCTGCGCGAGCAGGAAACTGAGCAGCACAGCACCGAGCACCGCGGTGTGCCACGGCCGGGACGGGTGCAGCGCCTCGAGGCCCAGCACGGCCACCGTCAGCCCCTGCGGCCAGGGGAGCACCACGATGCTCGCCCAGAACCTTCTTGCGGCGTCGGCCAGCTGGCCCTGGAAGCTGCTGGCTCGCGAGCGCGGCGCGCCCGCGAGCCTGGCCACGGTGAACACCGCGCACGCCGCCGCCGCGGCGAGGACCGGCCGC
>DASUHI010000257.1:0-18949 GCA_036273575.1 Streptosporangiaceae bacterium
GAGGCTGGTCCAGGAGCGCTCCGCGACCGGCGCGGCCGCGGCGGTGCTCACCGCGAAGGTGCCCGACCCGACCGGCTACGGCCGGATCATCAGGGACGAGCGCGGCGCGTTCGCGGCCATAGTCGAGCAAGCCGACGCCACGTCCGGCGAACGCGCGATCAACGAGATCAACACGGGCATGTACGCCTTCGACGGCGACCTGCTCGCCGACGCCGTGAAGAGGGTCAGGACCGACAACGCGCAGGGCGAGGAGTACCTGACCGACGCGGTGACCGTGCTGCGCAGCGACGGGTACCCGGTTGCGACCGTGTCTTGTCCTGACGTCGAGGAGGTCCAGGGGGTCAACGACCTGGCCCAGCTCGCGCACGCCCGCCGGGTGCTCAACTCCCGGCTGCTCGAGGCGATGATGCGGGCGGGGGTCGTGATCGCCGACCCAGGGAGCACGTGGGTCGACGTGACAGTCGACCTGGCGGCCGGCGCGTACATCGGGCCTGCCACGCAGCTTGAGGGCGGCACCAGGGTCGCCGCGGGAGCCAGGGTCGGGCCAGGCTGCCTGCTCCGCGACACGGTCGTCGGTCCTGGCGCCGCCGTCATCCAGTCTGTTTGCGAGTCAGCGGTTATCGGCGACGGGGTCAGGGTCGGGCCCTTCGCGCATGTAGTGGGAGAGCAGGTCCAGTGGCGCTAGGTACCAGGCCAAACGGTAAGAAGATGATGCTCTTCTCCGGCCGGGCATTCCCCGAGCTCGGGCTGGAGATCGCCGATTTCCTCGGCATCGAGCCGACGCCGACCACCTCGTTCGACTTCGCGAACGGCGAGATCTTCGTGCGTTTCCTCGAGTCGGTCAGGGGCTGCGACGCGTTCGTGCTGCAGAGCCACACGGAGCCGATCAACAAGTGGATCATGGAACAGCTGATCATGGTCGACGCGCTGAAGCGAGCGTCGGCAAACAGGATCACCGTGGTCACGCCGTTCTTCGGGTACGCGCGGCAGGACAAGAAGAGCCGCGGCCGCGAGCCGGTCTCGGCCAGGCTGATGGCCGACCTGTTCGCCACCGCCGGGGCGCACCGGCTGATGGCCGTCGACTTGCACACGGCGCAGATCCAGGGCTTCTTCGACGGTCCTGTCGACCACCTGTTCGCGCTCCCGATCCTCGCCTCCTACCTGGAGGGCAAGTTGGATCTGTCGCAGGTCACCGTCGTTGCCCCGGACGCAGGGCGGGTCAGGGTCTGTGAGCGCTGGACCGACCGGCTGAACTGCCCGCTGGCGATCATCCACAAGCGGCGGGACCCTGACGTCGCCAACCAGGTGAAGATCCTCGAGGTCGTCGGCAAGGTCGCGGGGCGCACGTGCATCCTGGTTGACGACATGATCGACACGGGCGCCACGATCGCCAACGCCGCCGAGACGCTGTTCGAGCAGGGCGCCTCGCAGGTGATCGTCGCGGCGACGCACGGCGTGCTGTCAGGCCCGGCCGTCGACCTGCTGAAGAACTCGGGGATCAGCGAGGTCGTCGTGACCAACACGCTGCCGATTCAGGCGGACAAGCAGTTCGACAAGCTGACGGTGCTCTCGATCGCCCCGCTGATCGCCAGGGCGATCACCGAGGTCTACTCGGAAGGCTCGGTGACGAGCCTGTTCGACGGCCAGAGCTGAGCGGGCGCGCGTTCCCCGCTGATCGTCGGCTAGAATCACTGCGAATTCTTCTGCCCGTGACCGGGCTCTTATCCGTTTCCTGAGGAGTGGCACCGTGCCCGAGGTTCATATCGCCGCAACGCCGCGGACCGAGTTCGGCAAAGGTCCGGCCCGGCGCGAGCGCCGTGCCGGACGGGTTCCCGCTGTCCTTTACGGGCACGGGTCTGAGCCGCGGCACGTTAGCCTGCCAGGCCACGATGTCCTGCTCGCGCTGCGCACCGCGAACGTGCTGATCAGGCTCGACGGCCTGGCTGGCGGCAGCCAGCTCGCGCTCCCGAAGGCGGTGCAGCGCAACCCGATCAAGGGGAATGTCGAGCACGTCGACCTCATCCTCGTCCGACACGGCGAGAAGGTCACCGTCGACATCCCGGTCACCGTGACGGGCGAGGTCGCCCCTGACGGCCTGCTCGACCAGCAGCTCGTCCAGGTTTCCGTGCAGGCCGAGGCGACCGCGATCCCGCCTGGCGTCGAGGTCAACGTCGAGGGCATGGAGATCGGCGCGTCGGTGCACGCAGGAGACCTTGAGCTGCCGGACGGCGTCACGCTCGACGACGACGCGGACCTGCTCGTCCTGCACGTGATCGCGGCCCCGACGGCCGCGCAGATCGAGGCCGAGCTCGGCGTCGTTCCTGAGGCCGAGGAGGCCGGGGAGGTTCCCGAGGCAGTCGGCGAGGGCGCCGAGGGTGCTGCCGAAGCGCCATCAGCCGAATCATCCGAGCCCGCGGGCGAGTAGCGAGCACAGGCCGGGCCACAGATGCGCTGGCCACGCCGGCTGGTCCGGTCGCCCGCGACTGGCCAAGACCCGACTGGCAGCGCGCAGACGGACGGCGTGCCGACGGACAGTGTGCCGACGGACATGGAGCGATGGCTGGTGGCCGGGCTCGGCAACCCAGGTCCGCAGTACGCGGGCAACCGGCACAACGCGGGATTCATGGTCGCCGACCTGCTCGCCGGCAGGCTCGGCTCGGGTTTCCGCAGGGACAGGTCGAGGACTCAGGCAGCCTCGGGACGGCTCGCCGGGGTGCCTGTGATCCTCGCCAAGCCGATGTCGTTCATGAACCTGGCCGGCGAGCCGCTCGCCGCGATGGCCCGCTTCTACAAGATCCCGCCATCCCGGCTCGTCGTCGTGCACGACGAGCTTGACCTGCCGTTCTGCACGATCAGGCTCAAGCTCGGTGGCGGTGACGGCGGGCACAACGGACTGCGCTCGCTCAGCCGTTCGCTCGCGACGCGGGACTACTACCGGGTGCGAGTCGGCATCGGACGTCCGCCAGGCAGGCAGGACCCGGCGGATTACGTGTTGCGTGACTTCAGCGCCGCGGAGCGCAAGGAACTGCCGCTCGCACTCGAGCGCGCCGCCGACGCCGTGGAGGCGCTGTTGCGGGCTGGCCTTGCGGCCGCGCAGAACGAGTTCCACCCCGATCCCGCGGCCAGCTAGCTCCCAACTTCGTCGCGCCGATCGCGCGTTCTGGCTGGCCTGCACTGAGAGCCGTGACGCTGAGTGCGGTGATGCGGCAGTGAATGTTTGCGACTTGTTATCAAGAGTAAGTACGTGACCAGGCTTGATGCGGAAGGATCTAACTTCAGGCATGTTGACGGCAAATCTGCTGTCAACTACCCGCATTCCTTGCGCGTCATCCTTAGGTACGAGCCTGCGCTCGGGGCCCACAGGTGCCCCAGCGGCAGCGCGTTCGATGCAGCGGTGGCATCACGGAAGGGCGCTGGGTGACTGGGCAGACGGCGGTAACGACCGCACGGCGGGACCGGATCGGCACGCGCTTTTCCGAGCTGAGCTCCGCCTCGTGGACGGCTGCCTACCTGCGCCAGGTCTGCCTCGCCGACGCCTTGTGCGGCCTCGCGGCCGGCGTGCTCGCGTACGTGATCAGATTCTCTAGCCCCGCCGACCGGCCAGCCGCTTACCTCGGCGCCAGCCTGATCTTGCCGATCGGCTGGCTGCTCACGATCTTGCTGGCCGGCGGCTACGACTCCCGGTTCATCGGGGTCGGGCCCGATGAGTTCCGCAAGGTCCTCAACGCGGGCGTGTTCCTCACCGCGATGGTCGCCATCGCGTCCTACGCCTTCAAGGCCGACATCGCCCGAGGGTACGTGGTCATCGCGCTGCCGTCGGTGACCGTGTTCGACCTCGTGGCCCGCTATGCGCTCAGGAAGCGGCTGCACAGGCTGCGCGCCGCCGGAGCCTGCATGCGCAAGGCCGTCGTGGTCGGCTACCGAGCGGTCGTAGCCGACATGACCGCCGTGCTGCGCAGGGAGACCCAGCACGGGCTGTCGGTGGCGGCGGCGTGCGTCGTCGATGCCGAAGGCGCGTCCGTGATCTCCGACATCCCGGCATTCGGTGGCATCGACAACATCGCCGATGTGGTGCGGTATTACGAGGCCGACACGGTAGCCGTGCTGGCCTGCCCTGAGATGTCGGGGTACCGGCTCAGGGCGCTCGCCTGGGAGCTGGAGAAGACCGGCACCGACCTCTGCGTCGCCCCCGCGCTGCTCGACGTGGCCGGGCCGCGTACGACGATCCGGCCGGTCGCCGGGCTGCCGCTGCTGCACCTTGACCATCCCGAGTTCACCGGGACCAGGCTGGTCGTCAAGGCCGCCTTCGACAAGATGGTCGCGCTCGCCGCCCTGACCATCTTCGCGCCGCTGTTGGCCCTGCTGGCTCTCGTCGTCCGACTCGACGACCGCGGCCCAGCCCTGTTCAGGCAGACCAGGGTCGGCAAGGACGGCCGGACGTTCACGCTCCTGAAGTTCCGCACCATGGTGATCGACGCCGAGCAGCGCAAGGCCGCGCTGCGGCCCCAGTCAGGCCAGCACAGCGTGCTGTTCAAGCTGCGCAACGACCCGAGGGTGACCAGGACTGGCGTGTGGCTGCGGCGCTGGTCGCTTGACGAGCTGCCGCAGCTCATCAACGTGCTGACCGGCGATATGTCCTTGGTAGGGCCGAGACCGGCGCTGCCGGAGGAAGCCGCCATGTATCGTGACCATGTGCGGCGAAGGCTCGCGGTAAAGCCTGGCATTACCGGCCTGTGGCAGGTGAGCGGCCGTTCGGATCTGAATTGGGACGAGTCGATCAGGCTTGACCTGCGCTATGTGGAAAACTGGTCGCTGATGCTCGACCTGCATATCTTGTGGAAGACGCTGTCGGCGGTTGTTCGAGGTTCAGGCGCATACTGAGCTGCCCGCAGCGGAATATCAGGACCTGGCGGCCCGGCATTGGCCCGGCCCCGAGCCAGGCAGTATTCAAATGGAGCTGTGGTGGTATTTCCCGCTGATGACGCCTTCGCCCATGAGCTTGCCCAGGCAGCAGGCGAGCGCCTGCTGAAGCTGCGGCTGTCCGGCCAGACCGCGGACGAGCTGCGGAAGGCCGGTGACCTCGGATCGCAGGACTTCCTGGCCGCCGAGCTGGCCAGGGCAAGGCCAGCGGACGCTGTCCTGTCGGAGGAGGCCGCAGACGATCCCGCGAGGCTGACCGCTGACAGGGTCTGGATCATCGACCCGCTCGACGGCACGAGGGAGTTCGGCGAGGAGGGCCGCGTCGACTGGGCCGTGCACGTCGCGCTCTGGGAGCGCGGCGAGCTGACGGCGGGGGCGGTCGCGCTGCCGGCCCAGGACAAGGTCCTGTCGACCCTGGAACCGCCCAAGCCCCCGCCCCCGGCGGAGGGAGCCGCCCTGCGGCTGGTCGTCAGCCGGTCGAGGCCGCCTGAGTTTGTGCAACAGCTGGCTGGAGAGCTAGGAGCTGAGCTGGTGCCGCTCGGCTCGGCAGGGGCCAAGTCAGCGGCCGTCATGACCGGAGAGGTCGATGCGTACGTGCACAGCGGGGGCCAGTATGAGTGGGATTCCGCCGCGCCGGTGGCCGTCGCCAGGTCAGCGGGCCTGCACACCTCGCGGATCGACGGCTCAAATCTGCGCTACAACTCCGAGCAGCCGTGGATGCCGGATATCCTAATCTGTCCCGCCCCGCTGTCCGATCGCCTCCTCTCGGCGATCAGCGCGGTTCAGCAGCGTCAGTAGTGCGGCCAACACCCGGCCCCCGGGCCGGGACCGAGTTCACCACAGCGGAGTTCGCCAGATGACAGTGTCACGCTCTGACTACCAGCTTTCGCAGCTCGACGTGCTGGAGGCCGAGTCCGTCCACGTGATGAGGGAGGTCGCCGCCGAGTTCGAGCGGCCCGTGCTGCTGTTCTCTGGCGGCAAGGACTCGATCGTCATGCTCGCACTCGCTGAGCGCGCGTTCTTCCCCGCCAGGATCCCGTTCCCCATCATGCACGTGGACACAGGCCACAACTTCGACGAGGTGCTCGCGTTCAGGGACCGCAGGGCCGATGAGCTCGGCGTCCGCCTCGTCGTCGCGTCGGTGCAGGAGTCGATCGACTCTGGTCGGGTGGTCGAGGAGACCGGGCGGTGGGCGAGCAGGAACCGGCTGCAGACCACCACGCTGCTCGACGCGATCACCGATCACCGCTTCGACGCGGTCTTCGGCGGCGCCAGGCGGGACGAGGAGAAGGCGCGCGCCAAGGAGCGGGTCTTCTCGTTCCGCGACGAGTTCGGTCAGTGGGACCCGAAGAACCAGCGGCCCGAGCTGTGGAGCCTGTACAACACGCGGATCCGGCGCGGAGAGCACATCAGGGTGTTCCCGCTGTCGAACTGGACCGAGCTTGACATCTGGCACTACATCGCCAGGGAGCAGCTCGAGATCCCGTCCATTTACTTCGCGCACAAGCGCTCTGTATTCGAGCGCGATGGCATCCTGCTCGCCGACCATCGGTATACGGGCAGGTCCGACGCCGAGGCCACGTTCGAGGCTATGGTCAGGTACCGCACCGTCGGTGACATCAGCTGCACGGGCGCGGTCGAGTCCTCGGCGGCCACGCTCTCCGAGGTCATCGCCGAGATCGCCGCGACCAGGATCACCGAGCGGGGCCAGACCAGGGCGGACGACCGGACCAGCGAGGCAGCGATGGAAGACCGCAAGCGGGAGGGTTACTTCTGATGGCGTCCCAGCTAGACGGAGCGACTGAGGGTGACCGCGTCATGGACATCCTGCGGCTGGCGACGGCCGGGTCGGTCGACGACGGCAAGTCGACGCTGATCGGCAGGCTGCTCTACGACTCCAAGGCGATCTTCGAGGACCAGCTCGCGTCCGTGGAGCGAACCAGCAAGGAGCGCGGCGAGGAGTTCACCAACCTGGCCCTGCTGACCGACGGCCTGCGCGCAGAGCGCGAGCAGGGCATCACGATCGACGTCGCCTACCGGTATTTCGCGACGCCGCGGCGGAAGTTCATCATCGCCGACACGCCTGGCCACATCCAGTACACGCGGAACATGGTCACCGGAGCGTCGACCGCCGACCTGGCGATCGTGCTCGTCGACGCCAGGAACGGGCTGACCGAGCAGAGCCGCAGGCACGCGTTCCTGACGACGCTGCTGCGGGTTCCGCACCTGGTGCTCGCCGTGAACAAGATGGACCTGGTCGACTACGAGCCTGCCGCCTTCGACCAGATCGTCGAGGAGTTCACCGCGTTCGGGACCAAGCTGGAGATCGGCGACCTCACGTTCATCCCGATCTCGGCGTTGCACGGCGACAACGTCGTCGAGCGGTCGCTGAACATGCCCTGGTACAACGGCCCGTCGCTGCTGCATCACCTCGAGCACGTGCACATCGCGTCGGACCGCAACCTCATCGACGTGCGGTTCCCCGTCCAGTACGTGATCAGGCCCCACCAGGCCACCGACCCTGAGCTGCACGACTACCGTGGGTACGCAGGTCAGGTCGCCGGCGGCATCCTCAAGCCAGGCGACGAGGTCATGCACCTGCCGTCCGGCCTGACCACGACGATCAAGCGGATCGACACGGCGGCCGGGCCGGTCGACGAGGCGTTCCCGCCCATGTCGGTGACGCTGCTGCTGGAAGACGATCTGGACATCTCCCGCGGCGACATGATCTGCCGTCCGCACAACCAGCCGATGGTCACGCAGGACGTGTCCGCGATGGTCAGCTGGATGACCGACGCTCCGGCGCTGACGCCCAGGAGCCGGCTCGTCGTCAAGCACACCACCAGGACGGTCAAGGCGATGGTGCGCGACATCAGCTACCGCCTCGACATCAACTCGCTGCACAGGGACGAGTCGGCTGACCGGCTCGGGCTCAACGAGATCGGGCGGGTCTCGCTGCGGCTCACCCAGCCGATCTTCTCCGACCCGTACGCGCGAAACCGGATGACGGGCGGGCTGATCCTGATCGACGAGGCGACGAGCGCGACCGTGGGTGCCGCGATGATCACCGAGGCCAGCTGAGTTCCTGCATTCCTGAGAGTTACTGAGATTCCTGAGTTTCTGATGAGTTAATGGTTCATTCCAAGATAGTGGCTGGGTTGCGAAGCTACGCTTAACCCATGTTGCTACGTGTCCCTGTGCACCGTCTTGCCGGAGCCGTTGGCGGAGTCGTCGTCCTCGCGATGCTGATGCCAGGCGGCGTGTCCAGCGCCGCGACCGGCCACGCCAGCGCCAGGCGGGTAGGCCTGCCATCGACGACGCCCGCGCCAGGGACGCCGCACTTCCCCGTGAGTACGCATCCGACCGAGCAGGTACGCCAGCTCGTCCAGTGCGGCGCCACCATGTACGCGGTCGGCAGGTTCTCTGTCGTGCAGCAGGGCACCAAGACGTTCACGCGGCACAACGCCTTCAGCTTCAAGGCGACCGCGCCGTTCACGATCACGTCGTGGAACCCGAACGTCAACGGCACCGTCAACACGATCGCGTTCAACCGAGGCCGCTGCGGCCACGCTTACCTGGGCGGCACCTTCAGCAAGGTCCGCGGCCGGGGCGCGAGCAGGATCGCCAAGGTCAGCACCTCGGGCAGGGGCGCGCTGGTGAAGTCCTTCAGGCATGGCGCGAACAAGCAGGTCGAGACCATCGCGAGCTACCGGAGCCACCTGCTCGTCGGCGGCTTCTTCACCAAGATCAACGGGAGCACGAAGAATCCGTACATGGTCAGCCTGAGCCCGCGCACCGGAGGCAACGATCACTTCCTCAACCTGCACATCTCAGGGCACATAGTTTTTCCGCACGTGGCTGCGAATGCGACGAGGGTCTACAACCAGCAGATCAGCCACAGCGGCCGCCGCGACCTGGTCGAGGGCGACTTCAGGTCGGTCGCAGGCAAGCGCCGCCAGCAGGTCTTCATGCTGAACCTCGCCCATAGGCCGAGGGCGAGCCTCATGTCGTGGACGTCGCCGCGCTTCGACGGCAGCAAGGGCTACCCGCCCAAGGGCTACTACTACAACTGCGGCAGGAGCGAGCCGTTCTATATCAGGGCGGGCGCCTGGTCGCCGAACGACAAGACCGTCTACTTCGCAAGCACCGGCTTCCGGCCTTGGAACCACACTTCCACCCCGCTCAGGGGGCTGTGTGACACAGCGTCCGCGTTCGCGGCGACCGGGCCGAAACCAGCGATGAAGTGGATCAACTACACGGGCTGCGACTCGCTCTACGCGGTGGCCGCCGACGCGAACGCGGCCTACTTCGCCGGCCACGAGCGGTGGTCGCAGAACCCGAACGGCTGCGACCAGGCGGGACCCGGCGCGATCGACGCGCAAGGCATGGAGGCCGTGAACCTCTCGAACGGTCACGTGCTCGTTCAGGCCAACGGAAAGGGGCTCTACACCAGGGGCCGCGGGCTCGGCGCGGACGACATGCTGATCACGAAGGCTGGGCTGTGGATCGCCAGCGACAACTTCCAGGGCGGCGCGATGTGCGGCGGCGTCCAGGACATGGCGGGCATCTGCTTCCTGCCGTACTGACCGCAGCCGAGAATTTGCCTATACTTCAAATAGCAGTCACTAGCGTGTGAGGTTGGGCGAGAGTGCCGGAAAGTTCTTAATCTTGCCTGTCTTTACGAAATCTTGCCAGATTGCCAGAACTCTTATGACCTCTCATGACGTCTCATGAACTGTTACGCGCTCTTACGACGTGCTTGACGTTCCAGCTTGTAGTTACCTGAACTAACATATAGTTGCTTCTACTACCGAGTGGATCTTTCGCCTCCCGCCAAGTCGTCCGAGAGTACTCACCCGGACGGGCTCGAGTTCCACTAATCGCAGAGCTGGGGTCGAGGATGCGCAGAGCCGAGGAGACGAGCCGGGTGGCCCCCGTGCGGGTCGTCTACCTGGGCGGGCTCGGCCGCAGCGGCAGCACGCTGCTCGAGCGGCTGCTCGGTGAGGTTCCTGGCATCGCCGCGTGCGGTGAGATCGTGCACCTATGGCAGCGCGGCGTCGCAGCGAACGAACGCTGCGGCTGCGGCCTCGAGTTCGCCGCGTGCGACTTCTGGAAGCAGGTAGGCAAGGAAGCGTTCGGCGGCTGGGGCAAGATCGACACCGCCAGGATCGGCCACCTCAGGGATACCGTCGACAGGACCCGCGCGATCCCGCGGCTGGCCATGCGGACGAGCCGGCCGGGACCGCAAGGGTCAAGTCTGGCCGAGTACGCCGGGTATTACCTGCGCCTCTATCGCGCGATCGCGGCCGTCAGCGGCTGCGATGCGCTCGTCGACTCGAGCAAGCACGCGTCGCTCGCGTTCTGCCTGAGCAGTTGCGAGGAGATCGACTTGCGCGTCATCCACGTGGTGCGCGACAGCCGCGCCGTGGCGTACTCATGGACCACGAAGGTGGCCAGGCCCGAGGCGGGCTCCGCGGGTTCAGCCAGCTACATGACCACGTACCCGCCGGTCCGCGCCGCTGTTCAGTGGAACGCGCAGAACGCCGCGCTGCAACTGCTCGGCAGGGGTGGAACGCCCGTCCTGCGCGTCAGGTACGAGGACCTGGCCGACGCTCCCGAGCAGACGCTCCGCCGGGTAGCGACGTTCGCTGGCGTGCCAGCGGGCAACCTCAGCCTGCCCTTCCTGCACGCAGACCGCGACTCCAGCTACGCGGAGCTGACCAGGGCCCATACCGCCTCCGGCAACCCCATGCGGTTCACGACGGGTCAGGTCGCGATCCGTGCTGATGACCGCTGGCGCGCGGCCATGCCCGCCAAGGACCGGCGCACCGTCACGGCGCTGACGCTGCCGCTGCTGTACCGGTACGGGTACCTAGGGCGCGCGACATGAGCGCGTGGCCGTCGGTCGGTGTCGTCATCCCGACCAGGAATCGTCCCGAGCAGCTAGGACAGGCGATCGCGTCCGTTCTCGCCCAGAACTACGAGGGCCAGATCCAGGTCATCATCGTCTTCGACGGAACCCCGGCCGACCAGACGCTGGCCGACGGCGACCGGGTCCTCGTCATCGGCAACGACAGGACGCCAGGCCTGGCCGGCGCCAGGAACTGCGGCATCCTCGCGACCCGCTGCGAGTTCGTCGCGTTCTGCGACGACGACGACAAGTGGCGGCCAGGGAAACTGAGGTCTCAGGTAGCTGCCATGCGCGCCAGCGCCGGAGCCGAATTCTCCAGCTGCGGCATCGTCGTGACGTTCGAGGGCAAGTCAACCGACCGGCTGGCCGGCACAGAGCAGGTCACGCGCCAGGACCTGATCAGGTCCCGGATGGTCATGGTGCACTCGTCCACGTACCTGGCCAGCCGGGCAGCCCTGCTCGACGGGATCGGCCTTGTCGACGAGACCATCCCCGGGGGCCAGAACGAGGACTGGGACCTAGCGTTGCGGGCGGCGGCCAGGCGGCCGATCGTCCACGTGGACAAGCCGCTCGTCGAGGTCGCCTGGGGCTCGGGATCGCACTACGAAACGCAGTGGCTCACGAAGGCACAAGGCCTGCTCTGGATGCTCGAGCACCACGGCGACCTTGTTAACAGCCAAGCCGGAGCCGCCCGTGTGTACGCACAGCTCGCCTTCGCGTACGCGTGCCTCGGCGACCGTTCCGAGTCGTGCCGGTGGATAGGCAGGGCGCTTCGGCACAACGCCCTGGAGCCGCGGGTGCCTTTCGCTGCCGCCGTGGCGGCAGGGATGGTCTCAGGTGACCGGGTGCTGCGGACCTTGCATGCTCGCGGACGGGGGATCTGACAATGACTGACCGCATCAGGGTAGGCGGCCTGGACTTCGACCTGCTGACCGAGCAGCAGGTGGTCGCGCACGTGGCCGATGCGATCAAACGCGGCAGCGGCGGAACCATCGTCACGCCGAACATCGACATCTGCCGGCGCACGACCCTCGACCCTTCCACGCGCGGCCTGGTGGAGGCCGCGTCGATCGTCGTTCCTGACGGCATCCCGTTGCTCTGGGCCGCGCGGCTGGCTGGGCTGCCGCTGGTCGAGCGGATCGCCGGCGCGGACCTGATCTTCTCGCTGTCGGAGGCGGCGGCTGCGAAGTCGTGGCCCGTCTACGTGCTCGGTGGCATGCCTGGCGAAGACGGCAGCATGGGCGCCGCCGAACTGGCCGCGGACCGGCTCGCCGCTCGCTACGAGGGCCTGAAGATCGCGGGTGCCTATTCACCGCCGTTCCCGTTCGATGCCAAGGGTGGAAACATCGATGACATCAGGGCCGCGCTCATGCGAGCGCAGCCCAAGATCGTCTTCGTCGGCCTGGGCTTCCCTAAGCAGGAGCGGCTGATCTCCAGGCTGTGCGGAGATCTTCCAGATGCATGGTTCGTGGGCTGCGGGGCCGCGATACCGATAGCCGCGGGCCAGCTGAACCGGGCTCATCCGACGATCCAGCGGCTCGGCCTCGAGTGGCTGCACCGGCTGGTGAACGAGCCGCGGCGGCTGGCCAAGCGCTACCTGGTGCACGACCTCCCCTACGCGATACGGCTGCTCGTGACCAGCGCGCTGCACCGCAACGAGGCGCCGCGCCAGGACAGTGCGCGAAACCCGGCCGAGGCCGAGCGGCTGACCTGAGCGTTAGCGCCGCGCTACGCGCCGGGCGCTACCTTCGCCAGCTCGGGATCTTGCCGAGCCAGCTGGTCAGCTGCTCGTCGAACGGCTCGAAGTAGCTGGTCAGCTCCGCGCGCAGGTCCGCGGGCATCGGCGAGCGCGGCCTGGCGTTGTGACGCTCGAACTCCGGGTAGCCGTGGCCGTGCATCCCGAGGAAGTCAAGCACGGCGTCGTACTCGGGTTCTGGCTTGACGAAAAAGTCACCGCTGTCGACGACGTGAATGCGGTCGGCGCCGACGAGGCGCTCTAGCCGGTCAAGCTGCTCGCAGTACCGGCCCCTTGCCAGGTAGGCGTGATGCTGGTGCGCGTGGCTGAGGTAGCGGGGATCGGCGATCATACGCTCCGCCTCACCGCGCAGCCGGTCATCCTCCAGTTCGAGCGCGCGCTCGAAGGACTCGGTCTCGAAGCCCCTGGCCATTTCGTGCGCGTGCGCCGAGTAGGCGCGCTCGGCTGGGTCGCGGACGAGCACGAGGAGCTTGACCTCGGGCAGGTCACGGGCGATCCGTTCGGCGGCGCACGGATGGAACATGTAGTACGGGCTCGACTCGAGGGTGAGCGCGGTGTCCCCGGTCCGCTCCGCCGTCCGCCTGGCCGTGGCCAGCAGCGGGAAATGCGCCCGGTACCAGCCCATGCCGCGGTCGTAGTTCATGTCGAAGTAGTGCACGCCCTTATGCAGGACGGCCTTGAGCACCGCTGGGTGCTGGCTCAGCGTGCGGTACATCGACGTGGTACCCGAGCGCTGGGCGCCGACGATCAGCACCCCAGGCAGCATCCTGGCGCGGCTCGTCACGCGTCCCGCGGTCACCGAGATAAGGTGCGCGACGCGCTTGGCTGGCGGAGAAACCGATCGTGCTATGTCAATCATCCCCTCGCGCAGCCGGGCTGCCTGCTAGCTCACCGATGCCCGCCGCGAGCGCGGGCAGCAGCCACGTGCGTGGCGCTCCCAGCCTCGCTCCCGCCTGTTCCTGCTGGTCGGCGACGTAGCGGACGGACAGGTCGGCCACGTAGAGCAGCGCCGTCAGCCGCGCTTGGCTGGCCGGCACGCCGAACGGGCCGAGCAGTGCTGCCGCCTGCCGCACGCACGCGGCCGCCGCCTGGGCCGGGTCGCGCCGGTTCCCTGTCACCTCGGCCTGCAGCCAGTAGTGCAGCGCGTCGAAGCCGACGGGAGCGGGAGAAGCGAAGCGCTCCCAGTCCCAGACCAGCAGGCCGCCCGCGGTGCAGGCCATGTTCCATCGCGTCCAGTCCCCGTGCCAGCTGCCGAAGCCCAGCACGGCAGCGCCGGCGGCGCCCGCGAGCTCGCCGAGCGCGGAAGCGAGCGCCTCATGTTCCTCGCCGTCGCCAGTTGCCTCGAGGCGCGCCGTGAGCGTCGACCAGTACTCGCTGGACGCCAGCGGCGACTCTGTGATTCCCGCCACGCCCGCGACCTCGGTCATGGCAAGGTTCAGCCGGCCTGGCGAAAGCGGCGTCCGCTTCTGCCAGACCGGCAGCGCACCGAGGACGAGGATCTCCAGGCCGTTCCAGCTGTCGTACCCCAGCACCCTCGGAACCTGTAGATGGCGGAGCCCGGCCGCGTGCAGCCTGCCGAGCGTCTCGTGCTCGCCGCGGACGAGAGCGCTGGTCAGCTCGTTAATGCCGATCTTCGCGAAGCCGATCGTCTCGCCCGCCAGGGTCAGCAGCTGCAGGACCGGCTTGCGGTTCGCGCGCGCCGCGCCCAGATGGACGCCGACGACGACGCCCTGGCCGAGCATGTTGCTCAGCCGGGACTCGATGGTCGGCGCGCCCGGCGGCACCCGGACCGTGAGCCGGTCCCTGAGCAGCCTGGCGCCTACGCCGCTGGCAAGCGCGGCCGAGAGCGCCCTGGTGGCCAGGGCGCTGCGGGCGGACGCTGGTTCGCCGTACCGGCGGACGGCCGCCGCGGCGGGGCGCCGGCCGGCCGGCACCACGAGCCGCGGGTCGCGCAGCCGGGGTAGCACGATCATGGCCACGTCTGCTGGCGCGGCGAGCCGTGGCCCGACGGCCAGTTCCGCGCGGGCCGGTGGCGGCCACAGCAGCTCGCAGATGGCTCGCAGGTAGTCCGCACGGTCACGTGAGCCTCGCCGCGCCTGCACTGTCACCGGCTCGACGCCCGGACCGGGTGGAAGGTCCGCCACCTGAGCATCTGCCCGAAAGCCCTGAGCGCCGGCTCGTTGCCGCCGAGCCAGTACTCGAATGGCCGGCCCTGGCTATCTGTGCCGTTGGCGTCGAAGTAAGCCATGCCCTTGATCTGCCGGTCGACACTGGCGAGCTCGCCAGCCGCGAGCAGCCAGCGAGACCACGCAGCAGGTCGCCCGGCGACCGCGAACTCGCCGATCATCACCGGCTTGCGGGTGTGCCTGGCCCAGGTCAGGAACGGGTGAGCGGCCTCCTGCAGGGTCTCGGTAGGCGCGATCGAGTAGATGTCCGCGCATACCCAGTCGACCTCGCCGTTTCCCGGGTAGAAGGCTTGCGCGCGGTTCTTCTTGAACCCCCAGCCGGTCGGGCACCACACCCAGCCGACGTTCGTGGCGCCGACGCTGGTGAAGATCGCGCGGATGTGATCCCACGCCGCGATGTAGTTCTTCGGGCCGTGCATCACCCACTGCAGGTTCGGGCGGTCCATCTCGTGCCTGAACTCGAGCAGGATCGGCCGCCCCAGCCTCTTGACCGCCTCGGCGCGCTCCCTGATCAGCGAGTCGTAGTCGCCCGCGACGATCTTCTTGGTGTCCGGGTTGCCGCCCCAGGTCAGCAGCAGCACCTTGCCAGCCTTGACGAAGTACTGATCGGCGGCGTTCGGGAACGGGCTGTACCAGGGGTGGTAGGTGTGCACGAGCGGCATCGGAGCGCCGATCGTCTGCTGGAACGACCGCACGGCCGCGATCTCCGCGTCTGGGGTGTACGACGCCGGCGCGACGTAGGCGCCGAGGTACGCGCCCGCGGACGGGATCAGCCGCGCTGCCGGCCCGCTCTCGCTGGCCACCGTGCCTGGATCGCCGGGCGAGCCGCTGCCGCCCGGCGCCGGGCTGTCCGTGCCGTGCGCATGGTCCGTGCTAGAGGCATGGTGGCTCGGCGACTGCGAGCCGAACCCAGAGGGGGAAATGGGGCCCGATGCCAGCTGGCCGTGTCTGGCGAGGGCGAACGCTCCCGCGGCAGCCGCGATGACGGCCACGGCGGCGGCAGCGGAGAACCAGACTGCGCGCCTGCCTGTCGCGCGCCGCCTGCGGTGTGCTGTCACGTAACGAGGCCCTTCGGGCCGGCCGCCTGCCTCGGGCCGGCTGCTTGCCTCCCGTCTGCCTCGTACACGCCCACAGGGGTCTCAAGCGAAGACGGGTCGGATGCCTGGACGGGCCGGCCGGCAACAGCGCGGACCGCGAGAATGAAGCCAGCGAGCAGCAGACCGCCGTAGAGCAGCCCGCTCACCGCGTCGGTGAGCCAGTGCTTCGACAGGTACACCCGGCTGAACGCCTCGTTGAAGCCGAGCGCCGCGACGGCGGCTGCCGCCCAGATCGCGGTCGCGCGCCTGCCGCTGAACTCGCGCCAGAGCAGATACGCGATCAGTCCGTAGAAGACGATGCACCGGTCGGCGCCGCCCGACGGATAGGTACCGAGCGGGCTGGTCGGCGGGCCGAGCCGGTGGAAGACATGCCGGAGCGCGAGCGTGGTGAAGTGGTCAGCCACGATCAACGCGGCGAGCGCGACCGGTGCTAGCCAGCGGCGCTCCCGAGACGTCACGGCGATGCAGGCCGCGGCAGCGGCAGCGGCACCCCATGTCGTCCACGTGTCGCCGATCTTGGTCAGCCTGTTCATGGCCGCGGCCATCGTGTGCACCTGATGCGTTGAGATCCAGTTGAAAACCGGCTTGTCGACGGCCAGGCCGTGGTTCACGACGAGCAGCCCGAGCACGCACATCACGCCGAATGCCACGACGGCTCCTGCGGCGGCCACGGCGACGAGCCTGGCAGAGCCGCTGACGGCATCGGAGATGCCCGATCCGGCCGCGCGGCGGCTACGCCGGCGGCCGGCGTGACCGCCGTGACCGCTATGCACGGCTGACCTGCCGGCAGCGAGCGGGGCGTCAGGCGAGAAGCTGGCCCGGCGGCCTGCCAGGAACGCGGCGGCGAGGATGATCACCATGCCGGCCGGCCAGATCAGCGCCACGAGGTACTTGCTCATTCGACCTTCGAACCTTTCCTACCCTGCGGACGATATCGTGCAGAGCTCGGTAATCCGAAATCTTCGCCCAAAGCTAACGACCGCACTTGGCCAGGCCTGGTCCCGCGCGCTACCCGGCCGAGCCCGGGCATGGCGGACAGGTGCAAGGTGCCGTGCAGCCACCACAACCCAAGCACCATGACCGCGGCCCCGAGTCCTGTCGCCGCGATCGAGATGCCCGGCCTCGGCCCGGCGAGCATGCGCAGGCCGATCGGCACCACGGCGAAGCTCAGCACGGTCAGCCCGCACGCGGCCGCCAGGCCGCGGCCGAAGGGATGGACCTTGGCGGCGGTCGCGACCTGGACCAGCGGCACGAGGTTGGAGACCACGATCGCGGCCGCCCAGCCGACGGCCGCTCCTGTGATCCCCATCCTGGGGATGAGGATCAAGTCCACGCATATGTTGACGCACATCGCGAGCAAGCCGTTGACGAGGCTCCAGGTGCTCCTGCCGGTCGTGATCAGCACCACGTCCACTTGGCCGCACGCGGTGGCGAACAGCATGGTGAGCGCCAGTATGAGCATGACCGTGCTGCCGGCGTGGTAGTTCCGCCCGAAGATGGCCAGCACGCTCGGCCCGAAGACGGCAGCCAGCAGGTAGATCGGCCAGGTGAGCAGCACCAGCCAGGCCGTGGTGACCTGGTAGACCGTGTTGGCCCCCGCCCGGTCGTTGATCGCGAACAGGCGAGTGAGCTGCGGCTGCGCCGCCATGCTGATCGCGGCGTTCCCGAGCTGGCCAGCCACGAGAAACCTGGTCGCGGCCGTGTAGATGGCCGCATCCACCGGGCCTTTCATGACGCCAACGAGCACGATGTCCAGCCGCTGGATGATGATCTGGGCCACGCTCGCGATCGATCGCGGCGCCGTGAAACGCCAGAACCCGCGCGCGTTCGGCTTGCCGTGCCTGTTGTCCGCCTGGAAGCCGTCAGCCGCAGGCCGGACGGCGGCGTCCGTTTCGCCGCTCCTGGCCGGTGCCGTTCCCGTTGCGGGCCGCCTCGCGGGGAGCGCGTTGCGCGGCTCGCGCATGATGCGGCGCAGCCAGAGCGACGCGATAATCGCGGCGGGCGCGTAGGGCAGCGCCCACAGCGGAGCGAGCAGCGCTGAGCTGCCCGCGATCGCGGCTGATACGACCCCGACGAGCTGCAGGGTGGAGCGGCCGATCCTGTCGACCACGACGGTGGGCTCCATCTCATGGAAGCCCCTGGTCGCGCCCAGCATCGTGTCGGCCAGAGCCGCGAACGGCAACGCGACGGCGAGTATCCGCAGCGCGGTCTCCAGGTCGGACTGCCGCACAGGCGCTGATACCTGGCCAGCCAGCAGCAACCTGGAGACCGGGTGGACGAACGCGATGAGCGCCGCCGCGCCGATCACCGACGAGATCACGACGGGGATCACCGTCGCCCTGAGGATGGCTGGGATCCTGCGCTCAGCCTGCAGCGCCCGCAGGCGGGCGATGAAGTAGATCGTGCCGTTGTACGCGCCCAGGTTCGTGACAGCCTCGACGATCAGGAAAAGCGACATCGCGACGAAGAACGTGCCGACGACGGACCTGCTGAAGTTGCGCGTGACGATGACGGTCAGCGTGACGCTGGAGGCCGCGGAGATCACGGCTCCGGCCAGGTTGACCAGGCCGCCCCTTGCCACGCCAGCGAGGCCCGCGCCCGACCCGGCCCCCGGCCCGACGGGCCGGCCTGCCGCTGCGGGCGCCGTGCGCTCTGCCGCTGGGCTCGGGGCGGGGCGTGATGGCTCGGGCGCTGGCTCGAACCCGGCGATGTCGATGGCGGGCAGCGGCATGGTCCGGGACAGGAAGTCCTGGTCCTGCTCCCGGTCATCCTGGCCGAGCCGCTCCGCGGTCACCTGACAGGTTCCGGCCCGCACCAGGACCCGCTCGCGACAGCGGCCGCCCGCTGCCTGCGCACTTGATCGTTCTTCCACACCACGGCGTAGGCGAGCATCGTGAAGCCGAGCGGCGCGCCGGTCGCGTCGTAGGAGAACATGTACCAGAACGACAGCAGCAGCACGAGCACGCCCGCGTATCCGTAAGGGCTGCGGTCTCGCCGGAACTGCCAGATGCCGAATCCGAAGAATGCCAGGTAGAGAGCAGCGCCAACGACGCCGTCGCAGACGAGCATGAGCCAGAGC